>JAFEAS010000100.1 GCA_018266315.1 Chloroflexi bacterium SZAS-1
GGCGCTGTTATTCTTCAACTATCGCGTTGGCCTTGGGGCGTTAATCATTGCCGTGGTATCGCTGGCCAGCATTGGGATGTTAATTGCAACCGATCGATTCGATCCGGTATCGAATGAGCTACGGTCGCTGCCCATTTCAGCGGTATTTACCACCTGTATTAATTTCTCGCTCGTGGTTGGTACATTGCAGGTGGGCGTCGCCAGGTTATTCCAAAACTTACAAATCGCCTGGCAACAAGAAAATGAGGCGCGCACTAATCTAGAACAGCGGGTGATCGAACGTACCAGTGAGCTAGCTGCCGCCCATGAGCAGGCAGTTGAGGCCCGCCGCGTTGAATCTGAACAGCGTGAATATCTGTCGATATTGCATCAGACAGCGCTAGAATTGCTCAATCGCCGCGAGCTGAAAGATCTGCTCCAGGCAATTGTCGATCGCGCGTCGATCATTCTCGATGCCCCATATGGCGAGCTTTTAATTCCTGAAGGCGAGCACTTGGTGGCACGCGCCTTTACCAGTAATCAGCCATTCCTTGCCGGTGATCGCGGCACACGATCAGAGAGCCTGATATCCTGGAGAGCATACGATACACAGAAGCCAGTTCTCATCGATAATTACTCGACGCTACCCTCCGCGCGCACAATTTACAAGCCGCTACAGCTTACGTCAACTGTCGATATACCAATTTTGGCCGGGCAGCAATGCCTTGGGATATTATCGATGGGGCGCAATTTGCCCAACCGCAAATTCACCCCAGCAGAAGTTCAAAAGGGCCTCGACTTCGCAAATTTAATCGCATTAGTCCTCGATAATGCCAACCTTTATAGCACCGCACTACGCGAAATCGCCGAGCGCAAACAAGCCGAGCAAGAGCTACAGCGCTACACTTCTGAATTGCAAACGCAAAACGCCGAGCTTGAGGCATTTGCCCACACCGTTGCGCACGATCTGAAAAACCCGCTTACCTCATTACTGGGGTATAACGACCTATTACTCAGTAGCTATGATCGTATGCCACCGGAAGCGCTCCGTGATTTTCTCATTGACATTGATAAAATCGGCGCGAAAATGACTGCCATTATTAATGGCTTATTACTGCTAGCAAGTGCACGTGCACAAGATTCTATTACGATGGGCGTGCTCGATATGGAAGCGATTGTTGCCGAGCTAGACCTGCGCTTTCATCAGATGATTACAGAAACCGGTGCCACCATATCGAAGCCACACAGCTGGCCCACTGCCTTAGGTTATGCCCCATGGGTAGAAGAAGTGTGGGCAAATTATCTTAGCAACGCGCTCAAATATGGCGGTAGCCCACCACAGATCACATTAGGCTTCCAACCAGCCGCCGATGGCTATGTGCGCTTCTGGGTGCACGACAATGGCGCTGGGCTGAGCGCCGACGAACAGCGTCAGCTGTTTACCCCGTTCACGCGCCTGCACACGCATCGCCGCGAGGGCCATGGGCTGGGCCTGGCGATTGTGCAACAGATCGTCAATCGATTAGGCGGCACCGCAGGCGTGCAGAGCGAGCCAGGCTATGGCTCAACCTTCTACTTCACATTACCCATAGCCGAACAGAAACGGGCAGCGGCATAGCGGTAGGGAAACCGGCGATTGTGCTCTTTAGTGGAGCTGCTGGTAGAGCGCTGCTGTGGCAGGGAGTGGCGCTGCTCCGAGGGTGCGCAACGCGCCTTTCAAATGCTCGAATGTAGCATTCACCAGCGATCGGTTGCCAAAGCGTGCGGCTAGCTGCATAAGTTGTGCAGCCGTTTGTTCTCGGCACCCGTCTACCTGTAGCACCTGCTGGTAGTAGTGAATCGCCAATTGTGGCGCTTCACGCTCAACGGCGTGGGCAAGCTGCTCAAGTGCGACGAGGTAGCGCTCGCGCAAGTGCGCGCGCCGGGCATCGACCCAGAGTGCCGCACTCAGTGGTGCGCCCGGCAAAAATTCTCCCTGATAGAGCGTAATTGCAGCCTTCGCCGCCTCGCGTTCAAGCGGCGGCTCTAGCGCTACTTCGAACCGGCGCACGTCATAATCCATTGCGTCCCAGTTGCTGCGGATCGCGCAATGACCATCGCGCGCAGCTACCGCCAGCCCTGTTTGCACACGCAGCCGCCGCAACGCCTGGTGGAGCGCTGGCATCGAAAGCTCACTTTCGCCCCATACAGCCTCCCACAGGCGCTCAACTGTAAGACCAGCCGGGCCAGCATCAAGCAGGCGCACCAGCAGGGCGCGATGTAACGACGAAAGCTCGCACTCCTCGCCATCCACTAAGCAGGCAAACGACCCGAGCGCAGTAATGCGCCAGCGCGTTGGGCTTGCTAGCCGAAGAAGGTCGTGGAAGCGCGCGGCATACTCATCTAGCGCCGCCGCTGCCGCCAGCAGCGTGTGATGCGGGCGCACCAGCCGGATAACTAGCGCTTCAGAAAGCCGAGCTGCACGCGCAGTAAATAACGGCCAGCCTGCGGCTGCGGCGGCCCAACCGCCCTGCGCAAATTGTAACGCGGTTTGTAGCAGCACCAAATACGCCTGCTCGGGCCAGCTCAATGCGCCTTCTTCTTCAGCAGCAGCGGCGGCCAATTCAGCCACCTGAGCGAGGCTAGGCCGTTTTTGCTGCATGCACAACAGCGCATGAGCTAAAGCCATACGGCCGCGCACTTCGGGTTGCCCGGTGGCCTCAAGCGACGATGCAATATCGAGCCAGGCTTGTGCCACCGCGCTATCGCCCTGAAGCGCTGCAACCCAGAGCGCTCCCGCAGCAGCAGCGGCAACGCTACTACTCACATCCATGCGCATCGCCAACGTATGCACTTCGGTGAAGCGCGCCAGGGCCTGATCAAGATCGCCCTCAAGCACATCGATATCGGCCAGGTTGCACCGGAGTAATGTTTCTTCGCGGCGGCGCGCAGTTTGGCGCGCCAAGGCCAGCCCGGCCTCAAGCGCCTCGCGCCCTTCTTCATAGCGGCCTTCGTCGGTCGCTAAGGCCCCCAGGTTGCTGAGTGTTAGGGCGCGGCGGCCATAATTGCCCGAAGCTTGCCAGCAGGCATCGGCTTGTTTGAGGTGACGCAACGCCATGGTACGGTTGCCCTGGGTTGCATACGCCCAGCCCAAATTATCGTGAATATCGGCGAGTGTGGCTGGCTCATCGAGTGGAGCCAGTGCCCGCGCCTGCTCAAGCGATAGCACCGCGCCCATAAGGTCGCGGCTGAGGATTTGTGCCCGGCCATGGATAATGTGAAATTCAAGTTGAAGATGTGCAGGTAAGGTCGCATACGGAACATCGGCCAGGCTCGGGCGAGCGTCGTCGCCTTGCAGATTCAGCAGGTCGGCGCGGAGCATCCGCGCTTCCCAGCGGGTCGTATAATCGCCAATCGTCTCAACAAGTTCAATCGCCAGGTAGGCGCGTTCCCACAGCGCTAAGTCGCTGTATACTCGCGCCTGGGCCAACAGCAGATCGGGCGGCAAGCTTATAGACGAAGTTGACACACTACGAGCAAGCTGCGCTTCTTCGCATTGCACGAGCGCATCTGCCGCCTGGGGCTGGAAGCGCTCGAAGCAGGCCAGCAGCGTCATTTGGCGCGAGCGTTGCCGAAAGCGTGGGATCGTGATACGCAGCAGATCAAACGCACGTTCAGGCGCGTTAGCAGCCCGGTAACAATCAATTGCGCGCGGCAAGTCATCTTCTTCGCGGTAAAGCTCGGCGGCCTGCAACAGAAAATGGCGCTCGCGCTGTGGATCGCGCGCTAAGCGGAGCCGCAAAAACTCGCGGAACAAACTATGGTACGAAAGCCAGCCCGCCCGGCTCGATACAAATAGCCCGTAGCGCTTGACTTCATCGAAGAGGGTGGCAGCATCACCCCGACGCCTGAGCGCCTCGCAGCGCTGTGGCGAAAGGTCTTCGAGCACGCTCGTTTCTTCCAGAAAATGCTGTAGCGCAGGGGGCAATGGGGCAATAATTTGCTCGGCGAAAAACGCATAAACCTGGCTGGTATCCATTTCAATCGGCATTGCTGGGAGCGCCGGGGCTGCATCGGTATTGCGCGCGGGAGCATCGCCCGGCATTCCCGAGCGATCGAGCGACAGCACAATACCCGTGATCCAGCCATCGAGGCGTACCACTAGCTGCTCGGCGTGGGCATCGCTGAGCGTCAGCGCATACGCTTGCCCAGCCAGTTGCTGAATTTCGGCGGCGCTAAACTGCAGGGCGGTATAATCGAATACTGCAGCCCGCTGCTGGGCAACCATACGCACTAAACCGCGCAGCGCCGGTAGTGTGCGCGACACCAGCACAATATGGCACTTCGTTGCATATTGGGCAACTGATGCCAGAAGATCGAAGATCAGATTCGTGCCAGGCAAACCTCCTGGTGGCGCATCATCAAAGACATGAAAGTCGTCGAGCACCAGCGCGAAGGGTATACGCCCAGCCGAAATTGCGAGCGCAGTAGCATGGAAGATTTCGGGCAAGCCTTGAGGATCGGACACCACGAGGCGGGCCAGCAGCTCAGCCGCCCCATCAACAAAATCGGCAATACTATGCAACAGGTAATCGAGGAAAAGTTTGGGGTCGCGATCGCCTGGATCGAGGGTATACCAGGCTACCGGTAACGAGCTGATCGCCGCCCATTGGGCAAGCGCGGTCGTTTTGCCCCAGCCTGCCGGTGCAGCCAGCGCCACCACGCGCCGAGTGGTAATTGCCTGCTCTAGCTCAGTGCGCAACTGCAAGCGCTCGATCAAGGGTCGGCCATCGGCAGGGATAATTAACTTTTGCTGAAAACGCAGCGACATAGCATTCTCGGTTAGTAAACTACAACGCGCGTTTCTCTTCCAGTTCGTTCGTGGTGGTGGCCGCAGTTATGGCACTAGCATGCCTTATCCTACGCCGTGAGGCTAGTCGTTGTCAATTCATGATTATCCGCTTTCGCTAGCGGTACAAGCTGCTGTAATGATTTTGTAACAAAACTGAGCACCAGCAGTGCCGTATGGCGTAAGGCAAACGTGCTCGCTGCGAAAGGCTTCACATGATAGCAATGAATAATACCACCTCTTCCGCCGCGATGCAGAGCGGCACGCCAGTATTTACCCAACCTGGATCTGTTGGTGTGCTGCTGCTGCACGGCTACAGTGGCTCGCCAGCCGAACTGCAACCACTTGGACAGACCCTGGCGGAAGCTGGCTATAACATCCATGCACCGCTCTTGGCCGGCCACGGCAGCACGCCCGACGCACTATTCGGTGTGCGCTGGGAAGATTGGCAGCGCTCGGCAGAAGACGGTTTACAGTATCTACGCACTATGTGCCCGCGCGTCTTTATCTGTGGGTTCTCGGCTGGCGGGCTGCTGGCACTGCGCCTGGCGGCGCGCGAACCTGTTGCTGGAATGATTACTCTGGCACCAGCGCTACGACTACGCGGCGGTGGCCTGCTGCGCCTGGCTGGACTGCTACAATATGTGATGCCCTGGTATTACCCACTGGCGCGAGCCAACTTCAATAACCCGGCTGTGCGCGCGGCCGTGCTTGAGCGTGCGCCCGAGGCAAAGCTCGACGACCCTGCGGTAGTGGCAGCCATTCGGCGCGAGGCAAAAGTGCCAGTCGGTTCGCTGTACCAGCTGTACCGGCTGCAACGCGCCGCGCAGCGCGATCTGCCGCACATTGACGTGCCTACGCTGATAATGCAAGGCCGCCGCGACCAGACGGTAGACCCGCGCAGCGCCGAGCTAGTGTATCGAACTATTCGCTCAGCCGATAAACAATTGCGCTGGTTTGAACAGAGCGGTCACCAGCTACCCAAAGAAGCCGAACGCACAGAAGTGTGGGCGACAGCGCTTGCCTGGCTCAACGCCCACACCTCGGTAGCTGAGACTACACCTCATAGAGATAGCGATATTGACCCCTCACGCGAATAATCATTGCGGCTGCGCACCTAGCTTGGCATCCAGCCGCCGCTCGGCATCGAGGCGTTCGAGTGCGTAATCACCCATATCGACGAAGCGCATACCCTCAGCCAGCGTCGGGTGTACTGCGCGAATATGCGCGTAGATCGCCTGCGCAACCTGGCGATATGCCGGGTGCCCCTGCGGCGACGAGCGCAGCTCGGCAAGGTGGTAAGCCGCGCGCAGGTTAATGCTGATGCGCCAGCGCACCCGGCACGCGAGCGGCACCGCGTACTGGGCTGGTTCGGGCAGCTCGGCGGCAATCTGCTCGGCTAGGGTGCTGGCACGCTCAATAGCCTGGGCATACGGCGCGGCCAGATCATAGGCCACTAGCTCGGGCGGAGTGACGTAGCCGTGGCGCGTGGTGTAGTGCTGGCGCTCCTGTGTAAGGATGCGATGGCGCTGCAAATCGCGGTACGCGCCCAGATCGGCCAGAATATCAAAGGTATAGACTGGGCGCTCGAAGGCACGGCCTGGCTTGTGGAAGCGACTGCCGCGCTCGCCAACATACGCCCGCAGAATCGCCAATCGTTCGGCGGCAGGGAGCGCAGCAGCCAGCGCGCGTACCTCGGCCAGTGGCAAATCGCTATGCGGATACAGAATATCGGCCACAACCTTCGCCTCGGCGTCGGGGTCGAATTCGACCAGGCTGACGCCAGTGGGTTCAGCAGCAAGCGAACGAGCGGCACTGTCGGCAATCTCACGCTGCTGGTATTCGCGGCTCACTACGGCGACCCGTTCGCGCATCGCACGCAGGTACGCTTGCTGCTCCTGGCCGCGCTCGGTCTTGGCGCGCTTCACGAACGAAGGAATAAGCGCATCGAGCGCGTGTTGCATCGCGCCTGCCACCGTGCGCAGCTCGGGCAAGGGCGAGGCATACAGCTTTGTCAGCAGGTATTCGAATGCGCGACCATTGCCAAATAACCCGACATTTGTAAGGGTTGCCATGGGCAGCAGGCCGCGCAGCAAATCGCAGGCTTTAGCGCGCGTCGCGCTGGCGTAGGCCCGCTCCGAGGTTTGCGCATCGCGCGGGCTGTGCGCGCGCACCGCCGCGATCGTCGGGTCGAGTAGCGCCGAGTAGGTATCGAATAGCCCATCAAGCGCGCTTTGGTAGGCGCAGGCATAGGCCGAGGCCATAATTCCCGGCTCGCGCAGGTAGCGATACTGCCCCGCAAGCTTGCGGTTGAACACAACATAGCGCGTCGATTTTTCCAACGGGCTAATGCCGATCCGCGCATCTTCGAGCGCTTTGGCGGCAATATTGCTCACGCCTTCACAGGCCACATGCGCGCCGCCCAGCTCGGCAACCGAATCGTCACCGTAGCCAATCAGCACCCGCTCGTAGAACGCCTCGGCCTGGCGCACTGCCACCAGCTGGTCGGCACCATTCTCGCGCGCGCTGCCAACAATTGCGGCAAAGCCCGATTCGGGTGCCTGAATGAATTCGTCGAGCAGAATACGCCGCAAGCTTTTGTCGGTGCGACTATAGCGTGAAAACAGTGCACCCTTCACCACTTCCGGCAGGTTACACAGGCCAAAAATAGGTGCATCCAGATCGGTGACAAATGGCGCGAGCAGGGCACGCTCTTCGTGATTAAATTGGTCGCCCCAGGGATCGGCAGGCGTGGTCATAGCGTCTTCCTTCCAAGCTACGTTGGCCGCGATGAGCCGGAGGCCATTCTATCACAGTGCTTGCGAACGATGGTGGTAGCTGCGTATGTATGCCTTCCCGGAAAATGCCGAAAGCTCGTATAATCCCCCCCAGGCATTACCATCAGCAATAAGGAGTACGCCATGCTGATCACTCTTCACGACACGCCCGCGATCCATCTGAACCCGGCTGACGATGTGGCAATTGCCCTCACGCCGCTGGGCCGCAGCCGCCGGATCGATATTGCTGGCAGTACAGTGCAGCTGCGCGCCGAAATCGGCGCAGGCCACAAATTCGCGCTGCGCCCGGTGTCGCAGGGGCAGCCGGTGCGGCGCTACGGCCAGGTGATCGGCTTTGCAACCCAGCCTATCCTGCCCGGCGAGCATGTTCACAGCCATAACCTAGCGGTGGGCGGCATGCAGCTCGATTACCAGATCGGTGTGGATGCGCGCCCGGTGACAATGGTGCCGCCCGAAGCGCGCCGCACCTTTATGGGCTACCGCCGCCCCGATGGTCGCGTTGGCACACGGAATACACTGGTTGTCATCACAACGGTGAATTGTTCGGCCCACGTTGTGCGCCAGATTGCCGCACGCGCACGCGCTGAACTGCTGCCCCAATTCCCACACGTTACCGACATTGTCGCAATTGCCCACAAGAGCGGCTGTGCCAGTCGCAGCAGCGGCTACGAGATCGAGATGCTGCGGCGCACGCTGGCAGGTTTCGCGCGCAGCCCAAACGTGGCCGATTACCTGTTTGTTGGGTTAGGCTGCGAAACCAATCAGTTTGAAGATTTGTTCCTCAGCCAGCGCACGCGCCTGGGCGACCTGGGCTTGCCGCCATATATTGGCATTCAGGATACTGGTGGCGTGGTGCCAACGATCGAGGAGGGGTTGCGCGAGCTGGCGGCGCGGCTGCCGCGCGCCAACGAGTGCCGCCGCGAGCCAGTACCGCTTTCTGCACTCAACCTGGCGCTCCAATGCGGCGGCAGCGATAGCTTCAGCGGCGTGACCGCCAACCCGGCGCTCGGCTACGCCGTTGACTTGCTGGTTGCCCAGGGCGGCACGGCCGTGCTTAGCGAAACGCCCGAGATCTATGGTGCTGAGCATATGCTGACGCGCCGCGCCGCCAGCCGCGCCGTTGGCGAAAAGCTGCTTGAGCGCGTGCACTGGTGGGAGGAATATACCAGGCGCGAAGGCTTTGAGATCGACAATAACCCCTCGCACGGGAATAAAGCTGGCGGGCTGACCACGATTTACGAGAAATCGCTGGGCGCGGTGGCGAAGGGCGGCAGCACGCCCCTGCGCGCGGTGTACGAATACGCTGAGCCGGTGACCGAGCGCGGGCTGGTGTTTATGGACACACCTGGCTACGACCCGGTTTCGGCGACGGGGCAGGTGGCGGGCGGCTGCAACCTGATCGCATTCACCACCGGGCGTGGCAGCTGTTTTGGCTTTAAGCCCGTGCCTAGCATCAAAATCGCCACAAACAATGTCACCTACGAACGAATGCGCGGCGACATGGACATTAATGCTGGCACCATCCTCACTGGCGCGAGTATCGACGATGTTGGGCATGAGATTTTTGAGAAGCTGATTGCAGTCGCCTCGGGCGAGCAGAGCCTGAGTGAGGCGCAGGGTATTGGCGAGGAAGAGTTCAACCCCTGGGTTATCGGCGCGACAATGTGAGCAGATTGGGTTTGCGCTTACCCGGGCAAAAGCTTCTTCTCACTTGCACGCGTTACACCGTCACCCGCGTTGTAGAAATATTGCCTGCGGTAGCAGGGCACTTGGCTCCCTTTGGGGCGCTGATGTTGGCGCTTCGCGCCAACATCAGCGCCCCTTTATCGAAACGTACCGCTCTGCCGAAGGCGAAAAACGCCCATTGTGTAACGCGTGTCACTTGGGGATGTTTTTGCGCTACGCGCAAAAACATCCCCAACGAAATGGCCGAACCGTTTATGGAACAAGCGCGCACAATAGTGTGGCACAGCCAAGCATAAGCCTGTATACTACAGCGACACGATTGCCACGCAAAGGAACGATGATGGACACCGCGAAACCGCCTTCACCCACGCAAGAGATTGTTGACCCGGCAGCGGTGCAGCAAGTACGGGCGCACCCGCTCGATGATGATCTTGTGCTTCAGGTCGCCGAGATCTTCAAGGCGCTGGCCGACCCAACACGGGTGCGTATTCTCCATGCGCTTTCGCACGCCGAATTATGCGTGGGCGATCTCGCGGCAGTGTTGGATATGACTGAGTCAGCGGTGTCGCACCAGCTGCGCCTGCTGCGCAGCCTGCGGGTTGCGCGCGCGCGCCGCGATGGCAAGCAGGTGTATTACACGCTCGATGATGAGCATGTGACGCGGCTGTTTCAGCTGAGCCTGGAGCACCTGGGGCATGAATAGGGGATGAGGCGTAGAATCGGGGATGGAGTTATAACCGCCATCCCCGATCGTAATGCACTACACAAGGCTTTCTTTTACGAGCTGCGCAATGTCGGTGGGCAGCTTGGCAACCTTCACACCCACCGCCTCAAGCGCCGCAATCTTCTCTTGCGCAGTGCCCTCACCGCCCGAAATAATCGCGCCAGCGTGGCCCATGCGCTTGCCGGGCGGGGCCGTCTGGCCCGCAATGAAGCTTACCACTGGCTTGGTGACATGCGCCTTGATATATTCCGCCGCGTCGACCTCAGCCCGCCCGCCGATCTCACCGATGAGCACAATCGCCTTGGTGTCGGCATCGGCCTCGAACAGCTCTAGCACATCGACAAAGCTCGTGCCAATAATTGGGTCGCCGCCAATCCCCACAATCGTCGTCTGCCCTAAGCCAAGTTTGGTCAGCGCATCCACCGCCTCGTAGGTCAGCGTGCCGCTCTTCGATACCACGCCCACCGGGCCGGGTATGGCAATATTCCCGGGGATGATGCCAACCTTCGCCTGCGCGGGAGTAAGCAAACCTGGGCAGTTCGGGCCAATCAGGCGCACGCCATGCTCACGCACAATTTCGTAGGCAGCCACCATATCGTTAGCGGGCACACCCTCGCTGATACACACAATCAAGGGGACACCTGCCTCAGCCGCTTCGGTGATTGAGTCGGTGGCATTGAGTGAGGCCGGTACATAAATGATCGAAGCGTTGGCCTGGGTGGCGCGCACTGCTTCTTTCACGGTATTAAACACCGGCACTTTGCCATCGACAGCCATTTGCCCACCGCGCCCAGGCGTTACACCAGCAACAATGTTGGTGCCATAGGCGAGCATTGCGCGCGAGTGGAAGGTGCCTTCGTTGCCCGTAATGCCCTGCACCAACAAGCGCGTGTTTTTATCCACCAGAATGCTCATCGGTTCGTTTCCTTTTCTGAGCGAACGTACCGCCAAATCCTAGCATACATACTATGAACAAACAAGAACGACACTGAAGTATGTTCTAGCCGCCACCGGCACCATGCCCGGCGCAGAGCGCTATCCGCGCTGCCCAAAAATTGCTCGGCCGACGCGCACAAGGGTCGCACCCTCTTCGATCGCCACCTCAAAGTCATCGGTCATACCCATTGAGAGCGTGCCCCACCCGGCAGCGGGGAAGCGCCGGGCCAGCTCATCGCGCAGCCGCCGCGCCGAACGAAAACAGGGCCGCGCGCGTTCCGGGTCTTCGCCCCACGGAGCAATCGTCATGAGGCCCTGCACTGCCAGCCCAGGCAGCGCCAGCACTTGTTCAACATCGCGGCAAAACGCCGCAAGCACTGGTGGCTGTGCTTCCCACCCGGCCAGGCTAAACCCTTCCTTGCTCGCC
>JAFEAS010000101.1 GCA_018266315.1 Chloroflexi bacterium SZAS-1
GGGGGTGAAGAACTCGGTGTAACCGACGATTTTATCCTTCAGCCCCAGCACAAGCAGCATCTCGGTCACGCTTGGGTCAATCGTCACAACGCGCTCGGGCGCTTTATCGTAGGTGGTTGTGCGCCCGCCACAATCGGTGATCGTAACTGGGTATTGCGTGCGCTGCGCCGTATTATTAAGTGCAATGAGGCCATTAACGAGTGCGGTCAAACCGTCGATAATGCGCGGCGACTCGCCCACGTCGTCGTATGCAACCGTAACGAAGCGCTTGTTTTTCACGGCGGGCATTACGGCGGTACGCGGATCGCTTTCCAGCATCTTCTGAATTTCGTCAGCCGTCATTCCAAGCCCGGTAATGAGCCAGATGACATCAGGACTTCTTTTAACAAAAACCTCCCAACTAATCGGAGTTTTGCCATTGTCGATATCGACAAATGTATAATGGCTTCCTGCCAACGTGATAATTGCGTTAGCGGTTGTCGTGCCGAGAGAACCTACCGTGTCGCTGCCACAACAATGTGTGCCAATTGAGTAATTCGGAACATGAGCATCCTTGACTTTTTGTTGTAGTGCTGCAACTTGCCCCTGGAGCTTGGCGATCTCGGTGTCGGCGCGATCTTGCACATCGAAGATTACACCAAAATCGCGGATGTCCTGGTACAGGATCGAAAGATCATTCCATACCGGGGTACTGCTACAACCGCCCTGGGTAAGGTAAACAGGGATCCCGAACTGCGTGAACTGTTCGATGGTTGCTACGCCATAGTTTGCATCGAATGCAGAAGGGTATTCGGAGGTAACCAGATCGGGCTTTATCGAAACAATTTTTTCTTTGGATGGGTAGCCAATTTTAGGATCGTTAATGATTGGTAGTGTTTGAATCTCGGCTTTCGTCACCGACCACATCTTATCTCCAGCTTTGGGGCCATCGTCGAAGAGTGTGATGCCAGCGATGCGATTCTTCAAGCCAAGCACAAGCAGAATCTCAGTGACGGCTGGATCGAATGTCACGACGCGCTCAGGTGCCTTATCAAATGTGAGCGTTCGGTCGCAGTCTTTGATCGTAACTGGGTATTGTGTGTGTTTCCCGGTGGGTGCTGCGGTTATCGCTGGTGCCGCGGTTGCCGCTACCTGTGCAGTAGTGGGCTCTGGCAGCGCTGTAGCTGCGGTGGCGTTTGGCGCGGCAGGGGCAGTGGATGGGGCCGGTGCGGCCGCGCCGCCGCATGCTGCTACAATGAAGCAGAGGATTAAGCTTAGCCCGGCTAAAGCATATCGAGCGCTCATAATATGATTAGTCCTTTTGTCATATGGGTTTGTTATAAAGGCTTCAGCCGCTGTCTCGGCTCATGTGCAGGAGCGATAGGGTGGATGTGCGGGCGTCAACGCGCATGGACATAGGGCACATCCACCTGGCGCTGCACGATGTCACCATTGGCAAGTGTTGCACGCACGATTACAAGCCAGCTTCCCGCCTGCGGCCATACTAGCCTTGTGTCGTACACCCCTGGCGCACGCTCATGGGTTACCGATTGGATTGGCGTAGTACCGGGGAATAACGATGTTCCCTCTATTACTACATGCGCCCGCTGAATTGGCTTGCCGCTTGAGTCGTGTAGCAGCACGGTGATGCTGGATGCGCCAACGACTGGCGTACTTGGTTTGGTTAGCAGGGCAATAACAACCTCCGGCTGACCGACCGCGAGCGCCTGACACGCCGAAAGCAGTAGTGTGAGTGTGAATAAAGCGATAATTCGCTGCATTACGGCGCCTTTCACAACCGACTGATTCCAGCTACGCGTTCGGGAATCGGGAGCACCCTGGCAGTAAGCATTTCGCGCGTTGTGGTGGTATTACAATTGGGTATGTGCCGCTGCCAGAGCGCCAGCCGCCAGAAATCGTGGTGAAGCCAGTTGTCTGTGAGCACAATGCCGGTGCGGCGTTCGCGTGGGTAGCCTAATTGCGCATCATAGCTCGCCCAGAATGCTGGTGTTCGGACGCAAGCACAGCCTGCTACGATACAAGCGGTTAGCGGTAGCTTGGCCGTTTGCATATCCTGCTCAATGCGCGTAAAAAGCGCTGTAACTGTCCAGGGTTGGTGAGCGCAGCTGTTCTCCGTTATCGCAACGATCCGTTCGCTATGAATCTCGACCTCCTGGTGGCACTGCTCCCCCAGGCTCTGCTCATCGACTTGTAAACGGTAGGAAGTTGGGGCATTTCTATGCCAGCGTGCCAGTGCTATAGCTAGCGCACTTGGGTAGTGGGCGGGGCGATTAACTGTGTTAACCGCCCCATACCCAGCCAACCCGATCGCGCAGCAGAGCAGTAGCGTGAAATAATGAAAGGGATGACGATTCATTTTCACGGCATATCCTTGCTGCGTGTTCGGCACTATTTCTTCAACGTTTTCAGGTAGGCGACTATGTTAGTAATATCCTGATCGGTTATATCGGGGGCGACGCCTTTGGCTGGCATCACCCCGATTTTGCCCTGGCCACCTGCTTTAATCCAGGCGGCAACGTTCGCCTCGGTAATGGGTCGCCCATTAGGCAAATTCCCACCATAATCGACGCCATCGGACAATGTTGGGCCGCCAGGCTCGAATAGCCCGGCCAGGCCTGGGCCTACCAGTTTTTGCGTTGAGGTATTGTGGCAGCTCGCGCAGCCGCGTTGAAATAGGGCTTGGCCTTTGGTCGGATCGCCAGTAGGGGCGGCAGCCGGTGGCGTGCTTGTGCCGCCACAGGCATATAAGCTAGCCGCAATTAAGGCTGCGCTGAAGATGAAAATGATTCGATTACGCATCTATTCCTCCGATACGCTCAGTAAGTACAGTACAATGCGTGCGAAGCGATGATTTGCGCTTCGTTAGGCGTACAGTAGGCGTACAGTATTCTTGTTACGTGACGGCGTATCGATAGAGGCGCGGGGGTGGTGTTGGTGGGGCGATCGTGATCTGTGAAAGTATCATAGCGATATGCGCAGGATACGTCACGAGTATCACGGTAACGAATAGGCTAAAGAGCGGTGGGATCGCCCCTGGTTCATAACGTAAAGGGGGGATCGGGACAGGCGCGGTTATCTGTCGCGCGCCCGTTGCCACACTGGCTACGTGCATGGTGCAGATGAACTGGGGCGTTTTGGTGGTGCTAGCCGAAGAATCTGCTAGCGGATGTGCGAATGCGCAGTGGAATAAGCAGGTGAGCGGTACGAGCACGGCTATCGTCCAGGCCATCAGCAAGTTCACCAGCGCATCCATGCGCCGATGGGAGTGCCCATATCGGGCTAGCTGTTGGGCTGTCGGGTAGCTCGGAATCATTGTTTACAGATCGCCAATGATGGTGGTTGGCAACACTATTGAACTCGCAGGCAGGAATAGCGCATACATCGGGATACACAGTGACTTCTGCCGATGAGAGTCTGCTAACTGCATACGGCTAGCGCTACTCTGCCATGGCCGTGCACATAGCTATCGGTGGCTTGCTGCCCTAAAGAACATCTGGCATCCACCTGGTTCCACAGTATGCCAGCACCCTGGGATCGGTTAATGCTGGTGTCTCTGCATCGATAAGCTGTGTACGCAGCTTATATAGCCCATAACCCAGCCGCCGCCGTACCATGCTAATCGACACGCCCGAACGGAGCGCGATCTCGGTAGGCGATAGCTGGCGATAGACGTACATTTCGAGCGTTATGCGTAGGGTAGGTGCTAGCATCGCTAAAGCGCTACGCACGCTTTCGCGGAGTAACAGCGTTTCTTCTCCCATTTCGGTAGCGGCAAGCTGCCTGAGCACTACGGGATCGTCGAGGCAAGCTTCGCGTTGGCGCTGGCGCTGTAGCTTTGAGTGCCAGGTGTTCATTGCTCGAAAGCGTGCCATCTTGCACAACCACGTACTCACACAGGTGCCAGGCTTTGGCTGCTCAGCACCGCTCCACACTAATTGAAAAACATCCTGGATCACTTCGTCGGTGGTGCTCTCGTCGTGCACAATGTGCTGGGCAATGCGTGCTACCATAGGCCGATAGCGCTGGTACAGGTCGCGGAGCGCTGTCTCATCATGCTGAGTAATCCGTTGAAGCAATGCTTCGTCGGAATAGACAGCGCTTGCTGACCGTCCATTGCTGTGATACCCGTGTTTGCTCATTGCACCTCCTTCTGTTGTAGTCCGGCGCGCTACTCAACAATCACCCGAAGGCGCTGGTCGGCATGGATGGTACACATCAGCTCATATGTGCCGCGATTGTAGTAGCGCTGCGAAAAGCGCTGCCCAGGGTCGATAGTGAATGGCCCGATTTGCACAGCGGCAGTGTCGTCGTTGCGTATCACAAGCACATCGCGCTGGTTGAGCGTCAGCTTGATCGTGCTGGGCAGCACATCGACGGTTTCGCCAGCTGCCAGGCGCGCGGCTGTGCCAGGCGGAACGCTGTACACAACCTGGCGACTGGCCTCGCTGGGGCCGCGCCACCACAGGTACCCGGCCAGGGCGGCCAGTAGCAAGATTACTAAGGCAACTGCGCCAAGTGCGCGTCGGGCCATTCGGGTTGTCATCCTCGTCTCCGTATTATTCGGGCTGCTTCACAGTAGCTGTTACTTTGATCGCGCCAGCCTTTTCGAACTGCAGCGTTACATCAACAGTATCGCCAAGCTTCAGGTCGCGGTTGAGGCCAATCAGCATCACATGGAAGCCACCAGGCATGAGCTTGACACTGCCTTTGGCCGGAACATCGATCGCCTCGACCGGGCGCATCTGCATCACATCGCCATTTTTGATAACCGTGTGCAGCTCGATACTTTTGGCAATGTCGCCAGTCGCTTTCATCAGTCGATCGGCCGCGTCGCCGGTGTTGTTAATCGTCATATAGATCGCGCCATTTGCGCCACCGCCCATATCCATGCCGCCGCCCATAGCTGCGCCAGTCGGCTGGGCTTCCATCATTGCGGCGGTGGGCTGGGCTTCGCCCATAGCATCGCCACCCATGGCAGCTGCCGGGCGTGCCCAGGCATCGACAATCTGAATTACGCTTGCGGCCGGGGCCGCCGCGGTTGGGGCACTCGGTGCCGCTGCAGTAGGTGCCTGTGTAGTGGCTGCAGTGCCACATGCACCGAGCAGGAATGCGCCAGCGAGCAGGGTTGGGATGAAGAACGAACGCATAATAATCCTCCGTTATGAATTGATAAAGTAGCGGATATCTGTGACCATATCGGCGATGGGAACTCCATCCTGGAGCATTTCGCGCCAGGTGCCGGTTTTGTCGATTACATAGACAAATGGCGAATGATCAATGGTGTATTTGAGCGCCGAATTCGGCAGCTCACGCCGGACGACGGTTACACCATAGGCTTTCACAATCGGGTCGATTTCGGCCTGCGAGCCATGCAGGCCGAGGAAAGTAGGATTAAACGCCGTCATGAATTTGGACAGTCGTGCGGGTGTATCACGCTCAGGGTCGAGCGTGACGAAGGCTACCTGCACCTGATCGGCATCGTTACCCAGTCGGCGGTACACCGCCGCCATGTCCGAAAGTGCGGTCGGGCACACATCGGGGCAATTTGTGAACCCAAAGAACAGCAGTACCACCTTGCCACGCTGTTCGCTCAGGTGAAACGGCTGGCCGGTATGGGCTACGAGCGTGAAATCGGGTGCGGCTTTGGGTGGCTCAAGCACCGTTCCGTGCAAGTTGGGGCTACCGCAAGCGTTGAGCAGCCACATGCAGGCAAGCAGACCAAGTACAAAGGATGTTGAAATACGCATATGGCCTCTTTCTGGCGTTGCGGAGCGTATTATTGCGCCGACCCGCTTCTCAGAATATAGGGACATCGAACCTTTTGGCTGGTAGGTATCGCCCCTTGTGCTATGAGTATGGGGTTCTACCTTGATTGGGTGCGCATATCCGCACCGGCTTCGCCTGAAATCGGCAACCCGGTGTGATTATGCATAGCGAAGCTACGCTCGTGTGCGCCACCGAAGGCTAGTAGGGCGTGGCCAAAGTGCACTACGTCCGCCTAGCCAGGCAAGGGCACTGAGCTTATGCAGGAAGCAACGCTGAACGTGGTGGCGGCGTTGGGGGGATGGCAATATAGCTAGCGTTCAGCGGGGGTGGGCGCGCTACTAATCGTGAAATCAGCGTGAATAGCGGTAGCGCGAACGCGACAATCAGCACGATTTCATGCACGGGCGAGGGTGGCACGAAATAGCTTGGGGCCGGGTTAGCCGGGGTCAGGCCCGAGAAACACCAGGGGATATTAAGCCCTTCGCTTGCTGTTGGCACAAAAGCTGCGCCCATTGTGGGCTGGCCAATACTCAGGATGGATGCCGTATCACCCGGGGCAGCGGCATCGTGAATGTGTGCCGCGTGGCTGTGCTGGTGCTGGTGCTGGTTGCGCAGCAGCCAGGGGGTATAGATTTGGCAATGGATAATACAGGCCAGGGGTTCGGCCAGGGCAAAGCCTAATACCACAAGCAGCAGCGCCG
The DNA here is from genome assembly GCA_018266315.1 of Chloroflexi bacterium SZAS-1. Taxonomy (GTDB): domain Bacteria; phylum Chloroflexota; class Chloroflexia; order Chloroflexales; family Roseiflexaceae; genus Kouleothrix. The sequence goes on from JAFEAS010000101.1 coordinate 6,468, forward strand.
ATGGGCGTAGCCAACGCCGAAGCGTAGCCCGCAGCTGGTGCCCCATGCGGGGCCAATATGTGCGCTGTACTTGTGGCATCATTGTGTCGTCGTGCTTATCTGGCCGGGTGTGTGCTCATACTTCGCGTACACCTGGGTGGCAGCCCTTTTTCATGGGTGATGACCGACGATGAGCAGTTAGCGGTTGGTGGTCAGTCGTCGGCCAAACCAATAACGGATTTCAGCCAAGCAGTACAAGTTAGGGCTTTCGCTTACCCAAGTACGTTATTCCCTTCCCTGGTCGTTTTTTTGCGCTACGTGCAAAAAAACGACCAGGGAAGAAGAAAGTACTACGCTGCCGCAGGCACATCAACGGCGAGCGAAAATCCTATGCGTGTAAAATGCACACCTACGGCACGTTTCTCGCTAGCGGGTGTTGCCTTGGCGGCGGCGTAACGCCAAGCCACCGGCCAGCAGCAGGGTTGCCAGTAGCAGAAATGCCCCGCCTACAGGTATGTCGCTTGACCCTGTTTTGGGCAGGGTGGTTGGTGCCTCATCGTGGCTGTGGGCGGCGGTTGGCTGGGCGGTCGCGGCGGCAGTTGGCGCAGGCTCATCGTGTGCGGCAGCGGTTGGTTGCGCGCCCGGAGCTTTGTTCACGCCAAACGTGAAGCTGCCATTGCTTTTACCGTTGTCGTCGGGCGTTACAGCATACCACGTGACGGTGTACACCCCATCGCCGGTACCGCTGGTGAGTGTGCCGCTAAGGGTTTTGTGATCGACATCGGTGTTATCGAGCTTCCCGCGCCCGACTTCTTTACCCTGCTCGTTAGTTACAATAAAATAGCTATCGGTCTCTTTGGCAGATACCTCTTCGCTCATAACGATTGTCACTTTGGCCGGAGCGGCTTTGAGATTAGCACCTGCTGCTGGATCGGATGATACAAGCTTGGCATGCGCCGAGGCGATACCAAAGGCTGCCAGGCTTAATACGAGTGCGAGAACAAGGGCAAGACTCATGCGTCGATTCATGAACGGTTCCTCCTTATAAACTCTTTGCTGACCGGGTACGAGCGCCCGGCCAAGGGTAGCTGCCTTTGTTTACATTGACTGTGTGTAGAAATGTGCCACATATTCCTGATTGCCAAGCACGGCGTGGACATCAAGGTTCCAGCTGCCCACCATGGTAAACAACACCTTTGAACGATAGCGCCCGCTGCCTTCGGCATGGGCATCAGGCTCGTTGCTGCTCATGACCATATTTGGCATAACCAGCGTCAGCCATACCGTGGCGCCATCGACGGTGCCATGTCCGTCTGTCAGTGTTACCACCACATCCTGCTCGGTCGCTGCCGGAATGCGCGCAGGTAGATCCACAGTGATCATTAGTGTATCGACCTGTTGCTGTTGCGTAATGATTTTCCCTGCGGCACCTGGCGCTGGTGTTTCGCCGCAGGCGCCTAGTGCTAGCAGTACAGCCAGCGCCAGCAACAGCCCGCGCCAGGTGCATGGTTGGGTTGGGTTGATCAATCGGTTGTCCATGGTAGTGAGCCGCCGCTATTGCATGCTCGACGAAGCAGGGTTGCGCTAATATGCGCTTCCTGTTGGTAGCTGGGCTTTGCGATGCAAAGAATAGCGTTTTTGGAATGGCATACGCCCCAATACTGCGAACCTTTCGACAGGCGGTGCTGCATAGTACAAGCAGTGCCTGGCTAAGGGCTGATTAAGCAGCACTGGTAATTGGGGGGCGCAAAAATAGGGGAGGAGTGATTGAAGCGTGATGATTGGGCGGCTTCATGCGGTAGGGTATGAGGCGGGGTATTACTAATACAAACGCTACCATCAGTATGAGCAGATCATGCACGGGGGAAGGCGGAACTTCGCTCGGTGCCGGAGCACTGCTGCCAGGTTGCATCGAGAAGCAGTTTGTGGTGGTGGCAGCCCCGCCGATACCTATGCTGAGCAATGCTTGATATGCTGGTTGTGCGTTATCGGTTGCTTGTAGCGCTGGCACGCCGGGTGCGGTCGCCATAGCGCTATTCTGGATGATATGGCTCTGGTGCTGATGCTGATGCTGTGCGCTGAAGTAAGCATGGTGGATCAATGGCAACCACACCTGGCAGTGAAACACACACAGCAGCGGCTCGCCCAGGCCGAGGGTGAGCAATACAGAGAGGGTTAGCGCGCTATAGTTACGCCGTAGCCGGGTTTGCCAGGCACGCCATGTGCGCTTGAGCGACCAGGCAATATTCCTAATTGTGCTTATGTTGCGCACGGCATCTCTTCTGAAAATATGCTGCCATGTTGTACCGTAGCCATTCATATCTGTCAAGCGGCACATACGCAACCAGCAATGCTACTGACCACTCCGCGTGTGAGTAGGCAGTACGAGTGTGGGTGCCCTGTGCAGCATCATATCAGCGCAGGGCACGCTCACTTTACATGTGGCTATACCTGTTTGGGTGGCTGGTTTGGCAATATGTGCTGGTGGCGTAGCGGCGTGGCAAGCGCCCACAGGGAACCGACTGCGATACCGAGCACAGCCACGCCAACCGTAGGCCGCAGCCCAATCAATTCGGCCATTATGCCGCCGGTGAGCATACCAAGGGTGCCGATGCCCTCACCAAGTACCTGCATCGCGGCGCTCACCCGCCCCAGCATGTGATCAGGGGCCGTGGTCTGGCGCAGGCTTAGCTGGTGGATGCTCGCCACCGTCATTGCCGCATCGCCCACGATTTGCGAGGCCACCATCAGCGGGAGCGCCAGCGCCGCCGAGGCACCTGCCAGCCAGATCAGCGCCGAACCACCCGCGCTAATGAGTAGCGCACCGACAATTGCTGGGCCAATGCCGCAACGCCTGGCGACTGGCGCGGCCACAAGCGCGCCCAGGAAGGAGCCAATGCCACCACAGGCCACCACCAGGCCAAGTGTTGCGGTGCCGAAGCCAAGCACGCGGATGGCGTACAGGCCATAGATCGCGCCAAAGAACCAGCCAAAGAAGTTGCGAATCGCACTGCTACTCGCCATTGCGCGCAGCAGTGGGTTGGCCCACACTACACCCAGGCCAGCAACCAATTCGGGCCATACGCGAGGCTGTGCTACTGGCGGCGCAGGCGGTGGCTCGGGCGTGCGGATGCGGGCCAGCAGCCCCGCCGAGCATAGAAATGATATGGCGTCGAGCAGTAGTGTGAGCGGCCCGCTGATGAACTGAACAAGCGCGCCACCAACGGGCGGCCCGGCGATTTCGGCCAGCGCGTCGCTGATACCAAGCTTACTATTGCCTTCGACCAGGTCTTCGTGCGCGAGCAGCGTGGGCAGTGCCGTGTGGTAGGCTACATTGAAGAACACGGTGAGGATGCCCGCCAGTATCGCGACAAAATACAGCTGCGCTATATGCAGCCAGCCCATCAGAAAGGCAAATGGGATGGAGCAGAGCAGCAGCGCCCGCCCCAGGTCGGCGGCGATCATCAGCGGGCGGCGGCGCAGCCGGTCGACCCACACGCCCGCGAATAGCCCGAGTACCAGCAGCGGCGCGGTGCTGGCGGCGTTGAGTAGCCCCATCTGAACCGGGCTGGCGTGCAACGCCAGGATGGCGGTGTAGGGCAGGGCTTCGCGGGTAACGGTTGAGCCGAACTGCGAGATGGTTTGCCCAACCCACAGGTGCATAAAATCGCGCTGTCGCCATAAGCTGCCGAAGCGGGCTGGTCGCGCGGGCGGTAGCGGGGCATCCAAGTAATGGTTTTCCATAGCGAGTGGTTGCTTTCTTTATTTTTATAGCGATTTGTAGACCGGGGAGAATCGGCGCACACAACAAAGCGGCCACGGGTGGGCAATGGCCGCTTGACGCACAGCGGCCACAGGGCGTAAACGCTCTGTGGCCGTTTTTATGAAGAACTCACCAGGCGACGAATGGAAGGCGCGCCACGCATAAACGCACAGGCACCAGCATAGCCAGCCTAATGGTGAAAGTTAATGGTTAGCAAAACGAGTGCTTCGCAAGCACTGGGCACGCAGAGTTACGCGGGAGTTATTCTTGCGCGCGCATGAATGAAGAGCTTGGCCATACGGGCGACGTCCCCTTTCGGCTGGGTGATTCTGGCTGTGAGTGTAGCACATACCGCAGGTGCGCGGTTCGGCCCTGCGATGGATATGCGCCCGCGACTTACGCCGCTATGCGTTCAATAATGGTGGCAATGCCCATGCCGCCGCCAACGCAGAGGGTCACCAGCCCGCGCTTCAGCTCGCGGCGCTCAAGCTCGTCGAGCAGGGTGCCAAGCAGCATGGCACCAGTAGCGCCAAGCGGGTGCCCGAGCGCAATCGCGCCGCCATTCACGTTGATCTTTTCCCAGGGCACGCCGGTTTCGCGCTGGAAGTGCAGCACCACCGCGGCGAAGGCTTCGTTTACTTCAAACAGGTCGATATCGGCGAAGTTTAAGCCGGCTTTCGCCAGTGCCTTGCGTGCGGCGGGGGCTGGCCCGGTGAGCATAATGGTTGGTTCGGCACCGGTGAGCGCCGCCGCGACAATGCGCGCGCGCGGGCGTAAGCCCAGGGCTGCGCCTTTCGCAGCTGAGCCAACCAGCACCAGCGCCGCGCCATCGACGATGCCCGACGA
>JAFEAS010000102.1:0-5602 GCA_018266315.1 Chloroflexi bacterium SZAS-1
GAGCGAGGCTACCACGGCGTAGCTGCCAGCAGCGGTGGGGGCAGTCGCCGAGCCATTATAGGTAACGGTGACGCCGCTTAGGCCCGCCGGGCTGGTAGTAACCGTAACTGCCCTTGGGGTGCCATTGTAGGTCTGATTTAGCCCACTCAGGCTCAAGGTTGCTGTCGCTTTGGCAATGACTAATGTGCCAGTTGTATCAACGGCAGTATAGTTCGGGTTGTCGAGCGAGGCCACGACGGCATAGCTACCGGCGGCGATTGGCGCAACATTGGTGCCATTATAGGTAATGGTGACACCACTCAGGGCTGCCGGATTCGTGGTGACAGTGGCTGTCTTGGCGGTGCCATTATAGGTCTGGTTCAGCCCACCCAGGCTTAAGGTTGCAGCCGCCTTGGCGATCGTAAAGGTTTGATCCACCGGAGCTGCCGCGCTGTAGTTGCCACCACCACCCTGCGAGGCAGTGATAGTGCAGCTTCCCGCCCCGGTAATAGTGACAGTGTTACTGCTCACGGTACAGTTGCCGGTGGCGCTAAAGCTCACCGCCAGGCCCGACGAAGCCGTTGCACTTACAGTAAATGGCGCATCGCCGTAGGTCTTGTCTGCCAGTGGCGCAAAGTTAATCGTCTGGTTGGCCTGAATAATTGTGAGCGTGCCTGCGGCCGAGGGAGCGCTATAATTCGGATTATCCAGCGTGGCAACCACGGCATAGCTGCCAACATTCACCGGCAGTGTCGCGCCGCCCTCATAGGTCACGCTAATACCAGTAAGGTCGGCGGGGTCGCTCGTTACAGTAACGGATTTTCCGGTGCCATTATAGCTCTGGGTCAGATTAGTAAGCGTCAGCGTTGCACTCGCTTTAGTAATGACCAGCGTGTCACTGGCGCTGCCGGTATAGTTCGGGTTGTCCAGCGTGACCACCACTGCATAGCTCCCGGCATTCGTTGGCTGCGTACTCGACCCGTTATAGGACACCGTGAGGCCACTTAGTCCCGCAGGGTTGGTGGTAATGCCAACAACCTTTTGTGTACCATCATAGGTTTGTGAGAGATCACTGAGTGTTATGGTCGCGCTGGCCTTCGCAATAGTCAGCGTGCCATTCACAGCGGCGGCAGTGTAGTTCGGGTTGTTCAGCGCGGCCACGACGGCATAGCTACCAGCATTGACTGGAGCGTCATTCCCGCCATCGTAGGTAATAGTAACGCCGCTAAGATTCGTCGGATCGGTCGTAACAGTCGCGGCTTTAGCAGTACCATCATAGGTGTGGCTCAGGTTATTCAGGGTCAACGTCGCAGTTGCTTTCGCCACAGTTAGCGCAGCAGTATTGTTCGATGGGTTATACGCACCATCACCAGCAAAGCTTGCACCAACGCCAGTGGGGTAGGTGCCCGCGTTGATCGCGCCGAGGCTTACCGTGAGCGTAGCAACGCCCTGTGCGTCAGTGGTAGTGCTGCCAACCACAGTGCCATTCAGGGTAAATGTGACCGAACGACCGGCGAGCGGCGCATTGCTGCGGGTCAGCGTGGCACTCAGTGTTACATCGCCGCCGTAGGTACCATTCACAGGGTCTACCATCAGGCTGGTATTTTGCTTGGCTGGCGCACTTGCGGTGCTATCGGCGCATTTGCCTGCTGCATTGCATGAACGAACGATATAGTAGTAGCCACCATCCACCGCATTTGCATCGGTGTAGCTCAAGTCGCCGCCAAAGCTCGGCGGGGTAAGTGTTGTAACCAGAGTGCTCGAATCTGGGGTAAAGCTGGCGCTAGTACCCCGGTAGACTTCGTAGCTGGTAATAACCTCTGGCCCGCTGGCACTGTCGGTGCCGACAATCGGCCAGCTCAATGTCACGTCGCTGCCACTTGCTGAAACACTCACGGTTGCTGCGGTAGGCGTATTCTGCTTGCTCGTGTCGATAAGCACCGCACCCCAGGTTGGCGTCACGCTTACAGTAACTGCGCCGCCACTCACCGTGTAGCTGGTGCCGCTGATCGCATCACGAAGGACGGTGCCATCAGCCAGGTTATAGGGGGCAGCGTTCAAACCACTAAATGCCGCGCTCTGGGTCGAGCTACTGCGGTTCAGCAGCACCAGCGCGGTTTCCGTACCTGTGGTGCGCCCAAAGCCATACAGGCCCTTGGCGTCGTCGATGACCATGCCGTGCTGCACATCGCCATCCTGCAAAGCACGCGAGCTCAGGCGCAAGCTTGCCAGCTGGCGAGCGAATGGCAGCAGGTTGGTTGTATCTGCCGTGTAGTCGCTGCCACTGGCATCCGGCCACGGGAATGGCGTGCGGTTGTAGGGATCGTCCTGGTACTGCGAACCATCCCACACGCCATCCTGCGTCAAGCCAATCTCGTCGCCATAATAGAGGGTGGGGTTACCAGCATATGTGTAGGCAAACAACCACCATTCTTTCATCCGCTGAACGGCGGCGGCATCGCTATTGTTATTAATTTTCTTCAGCAGGAAGCGCACGCGCTGCGTGTCGTGCGAGCCTGCCAGGTTCATCATCGCCTTGAAAGCATTCTTCGGGTAGTCCTCGGCAATTGAGCGTAGGCGGGCATTAAACTGCGATGGGGTCACGGCGCTGATTGCACCGCTGGAGCTATTGTAGTTGCTGTCGTTTTCCTGGAAGACGGTACCATTGGTGCAGCCGTTGCCAGAACAGCCAGTAAACATCCAGCTCAATACCGTCGAGCGGAAACGATAGTTCATCACGCTATCCCACTCGTTGCCGAGCAGCCACGGGGTTGCATCGCCCCACTCTTCGCCGAGCATCACGGTGTCATTCTTGCCAGTGACCGACTGGTTGCGCACGGCAGCGCGGAAGCCTTCCCAGTAGTCGTTGCTCGGGTCGTTGGTCAGGCCTGGGTCAACATCCGCACCAACATCAAAGCGCCAGCCGCTCGCGCCCTGCTGAGTCCAGTACGGGCCAACCGAGTTCAGGCCATTGGCCCAGATCAGGTTGCGCACCTGCGGCGAGTTAGCCTGCAACTTGGGCAGCGAGGAATAGCCATACCATGCCTCATAGCTCACGGTCGGATTACCGCTGGCATCGGCGCAGTACACTACGGTGCTGCCATCTTTCCCCGCATTGCCCGTAGCAGGGAAGTAGTACCATGAGCGATACGGCGAGCTAACGGCTTCACAGGCACCCGAACCATCACTGGCACCACCATTCGGATTCACCAGCTGATTGGCAGCATTGTAGCGGTGGTACCGATCGAAGTAGGGGCTATCGGAAGATGTATGATTGAACACGCCATCAAGCATCACCCGAATACCACGCGCATTGGCCGCCGCAACCAGGGCCTGGAAATCAGCCAGTGTACCGAAGTCCGGGTCAATCTCAAGGAAGTTGGCGGTATCGTATTTATGGTTGGACGGAGCGCGGAAGATTGGGTTGAGGTACAGCAGCGTAACCCCCAGGCTGCTAAAGTAGCCATCCTGGATTTTCTGCGTCACACCCTTCAAATCGCCGCCGTAGAAGTTATCTCCATAGTGGCCAGCACAGGCACCGCTGCCACGTGGATCACATACGGTTGTGTTCCAGTTGCCAGCGGGGTCGTTCGAGCGCACAATCGCGGTTGGCGCGCCATAGGAAAAACGCCCGACCTGTGGGTTGTTGCTGCTGTCGCCATCGCGGAAGCGGTCGGGGAAAATCTGGTAGATAATCCCACGCTGCATCCAGTCGGGCGTGAAGAAGGCCGGGTCATACACCGTAAGCTGATAAGAATTGTCTTCAGCAACGGTGCGGTTGGACTCAGCCTGGCCGTAGCCGCCACCATAGAACTTGGGATCGTCATCGCGGTAGTAGCCGGTTGCGCCACCATCGGTTGCGCGGAAGGTGTAATACAAGATGGTGGGATTTGAACCAACCGAAAGCGTATAGCTCCAGTATTGCACCGGGCCAAGCGTGGCATCGTTTACGCTAGCGCCAGCCTGCATCTGGTAAAGTGCTTCCTGGTTGGTGCGATCGTCCCATACGCGCAGGGTTACATCACTTACATCGTTGGCGCACGTGCGGAGCTTAAGCGTTACGCTACCCTGGCTGGTCGCCGCTGGCCCGGTCGGGTTGCGATAGTCAGTCGAGAATGAATCGTGGAACAGCCCATTGTAGCGCACATCATTGTCAAGCGCAGCGCCAGCGCAGGCTTGCCCGCTGGTGGTATAGCTCCAGTTGAAGCCCGAGAAGCCATAGTCCCCCCCGCTCTGATTGCGGGTAAAGAGCTGGTAACGTACTTCAGTGCCAGCAGGCTGTCCAGGAATGTCGGCGCGCCAGTTGGCACCGGAATAGCTGGTGTCATAGGTGCCAAGCACTTTGACATAGCTATTACTGGCGGGCAAGTAGTACTCAATCCCTGCCGTCTCACCCAGGGCAGTATCGCTATTCATCCAGACGCGAACACTGCCTGTGCCTGGTTGTGTAGGTACCTGGGCAACAAAAGTACGGAATGTGGCAGCATACACTGCGCTGGGGCCGGTCGGGAGGACGAACATGCTCACAAGCAACGTGAGCACTAACAACGACGATAACCGACGCATAGTCTCTCCTTGACAATTATTGTCTACTATGACAAATAAACGACACATTAGTATATACATAGTAGGATTTACGCTCTGGTGCGTTTAGCTTGCTTGTGCGCGCTCCGGCATGTTGTGCGAGTATGCAGTGTTACTGCACAACGTGCGAAGTACCGTACTGTCGCAGGCAACATGCGCCACATCACGCTGTCAAACAACGCAGCTGCGTAAATCTTAAAAATATTATCTAAAGACGCTAATACGGTTTAGTATACCAATTTGGTTAAAAAAATCAATAGGAATTTTAATTAATGTCTATTCATCTTGGGCAGTGCTATAGCCGTAGTTGCGCCATTCATACTAAATCCGGTATATACCTATTAGATGCGAGTCCAGAAGAGCAGCTTCGCTGCCCTGGAATTTAGTGTTCTCGTGGGGTGCCCGGCGTAGCTAGGCACCCCACGAGAACATTCAGTAATCAAACAGATTGAGTTTTAATATAAGCATAGAGTTCGACAGATTTCTTGTACAATAAACATAGGGCTTTCGCTTGTCGTTTACGAGCCTGCGGCAGCCCGCTCCACCGTCTATACTTGTGCTCGATAGTATCCTTCCGCGTTGAATGAGAGCGTGTCGTGAATACCCACGTTGCTATCCACCCTCCCCGCCTGATGCGCCCTGTAGCGATCAGCATAGTCATTGCATTGATTCTTGCTTATGTGTGGCTATTTCTAGAACTCTACCCACTCGCGAAGAGCGGTATTGCCCCGCTAGGAGTGGTGCCTGTGGTCGTAGCAGGCTGGCAGCTTGGGCGTTATGGTGGCCTTATTACCGGGATACTGGTAAATATTATTACCGTGGCCCTCTTTCGGGTTGTCGGCGCAGAGCTCAATCTGTTTGTACTAAGCTTACAGGCACTCCCCGCGAACATCCTTGTGTCAGCCGCAGGCTATATGGTGGGTCGGCAGCGAGAATTACTGGTGCAAACACAGGCCCAGGCGCAGGCACTTGCTCAAAAGCATGCGCTTCTCAATGCCGCAATTGAGGCACACCAGCAAACGGAACAGGAGCTGATACA
>JAFEAS010000102.1:5648-11843 GCA_018266315.1 Chloroflexi bacterium SZAS-1
CATGAGCCACGAGCTACGGACACCGCTAACTGCGATTATGGGCTACAGTGAGCTATTGCGTTTAGAAGCCGATATAGGAGGCAATGCCGAATGCGTGAATGATATTGATCGTATCCTTGGCGCGAGCCAACATTTACTCAACTTGATTAATAGTGTGCTCGATCTTTCGAAGATTGAGGCCGGGCGTATGCCATTACATATGATGTCTTTCTCGGTGCCCGATCTCATCAACGACATTGTGAACGCCATTCAACCAACAATTGCGCAGCGGCATAATGTGCTAACCGTACAGCTCGATCCACTGGTACCCACAATGTATGCCGACCCAACAAAAGTGCGCCAATCGCTGTTTAATTTACTGGGAAACGCGGCAAAGTTTACGCATAATGGGCATATTCGCTTACAGGTGGGGCTGAATGAATGCAGTGGAAAGTCCTGGGTTACCCTGGCGGTACACGATACTGGTATTGGCATCGCCCCAGATCAGCTGTCGCACTTATTCAAAGAATTCACCCAGGCAAATAATGTGACGGAGCAGCACGGCGGCACCGGGCTGGGGTTGGTTATTAGCCAGCGATTGTGTGCGCTTATGGGCGGCGATATTGCCGTGCAAAGTGAAGTAGGTCGCGGCTCAACCTTCACGATTCGCTTGCCAGCCAGGCCCGAGCCCACCGAAAGCCAGTAGTGGTATAAGTACATTACGCTATGCTGGTGGGTGCCAATTGCCTTGTAGTGCCAGCACGCGCGCCTTCATATCGGCAGGTACCGCAATTGTGGTATTGGCAGCATAATCGTATGCTACAAGCGCCGTGCGAGCAGTTGCCACAAGCCGACCATCGCCCGCCGCAATTCGATAGACCATATCGAAGCTTTTCGTGCCAAAGCGCGAAATCCCCACCCCAATAGTGAGCTGTTCGCCAAATTGCGCAGGTGAATGATAGCGTACCGTTGCTTCGGCCAGAATGACCTGTAACTCGCTGACCGTGCNNAATATCGAGCGCTTGCATTAGAAACTTGATCCGTGCCGTTTCAAGGTAGACCAAGTACACGGCGTTATTAACGTGCCCAAGCGCATCGAGATCATGAAATGCGACTTCGACTGTCATTTCGAAAGGAAATGGTTGCTGGTTAGTCATAGCTTACTCTTTTATATCGCTGAGCAAATGAATATGAGTGCATTTGCCAGGTTCGGCGGAAAGTTTAACGTGCGAGCTTCCGAATACAATGCACCTCACTGGAGATTACGCCGGGTGCGCAAAGGCAAGCGCGCCCGAATATTGCTGCGATTCGCGTAGATAAGCACCATCGCCAGCAATCCGAGCATTGTAATGACATCGGGCGGCCAGCCTAATGCCCAAACGACGACGGGCAGCACCACCAGGCTAGCCATCAGCCCAAGGGTTATGCTGCGTAATACCACATAGAATACAAGTACAATGCCTGCGAGCATAAAGGGAATGGCGAGTTCGTACGCCAATAGCGCGCCGATCGTGGTAGCAATGCCTTTGCCGCCGCGAAAGCCAAGCTGCACCGGCCAGATATGCCCGGCAACGACGGCAAACAGAACGGGTACAAGCCCCCAGCCCGCAACCCCAAGCCAGCGCGCTAGCACCACTGCCGCCAGGCCCTTCAGTGCATCGAAGATAGTTACCGCAACAAACCCGGCCCTGCCCAAAACGCGGCCAGCATTGCGCCCGCCAGCATTCCCACTCCCTAGCGTGCGAATGTCTTGCCCTTTTATCACCCGCACAATGTAGTATGCTGAGGAAATGCAGCCAAGCACATAAGCGGCAAAGGTTGCGGCGAGTATCGATAAACCAGGCATAGCTCACCATCAGCGCACAAAGGGAGCCAAGTCCCAGGCTGCCGCATGCCACATTCCTGCAACGCGGGGTACCGCGTAACTCGTACTCTAATTCGAGGTTGTCTTTGTAGAAAGTTGCACCAATGAGCTATATTTGAAAACGCAAATGGTACGATTTCGGGCGTGTGAGCGTTTCATAGCCGAGTGCCGAGAGTGATGCGCCGCGCCCTGTATCCTTCACGCCCGTCCATACCAGCCCGGGGTCAAGGTAGTCGCAGCGATTCATGTATACAGTGCCGGTTGCAATCTGCGCGCCCAGCGCCTGTGCCGCATCCAGGTCGCTCGTCCAGAGCGAGGCCGTGAGGCCATATGGGCTATCGTTCATCAGCGCGAGCGCCTCGGCATCATTTGCTACTTTCATAATGCCCACCACCGGGCCAAAGCTTTCTTCTACCATCACCCGCATTGAATGATCAACGTTGGTGAGTACCTGCGGGGCCAGGTATGGGGTTCCGGGCTTATCGGCGGGAAATGCCGCCGGGTCGAGATGCGCGTGTGCGCCTTTGGCGAGTGCCTCAGCCGTATGCGCGCGCACCAGCTCGGCAAAGCGCGTCGCCGCCATTGGCCCAAGCGAGGTTGCTGCATCAAGTGGGTTGCCCAGCACATATTCGCTGGTCTGCGCCACAAATCGCTCGACGAAGCGATCGTACACATCGGCGTGGACATAGATGCGCTCAACACCACAGCACGATTGCCCCGAGTTAAAAAAGGCACCATCCACCAGGTTCTCCACCGCGTAATCCAGCACCGCATCGGCCCGCACATAGGCCGGATCTTTGCCACCTAGCTCAAGGCCAAGCGTGGTGAAGGTGCCAGCCGCGGCTTGTTCAATCGCCTTGCCGCCCGCCACCGAGCCAGTAAAGCTCGCATGATTGATTGCGCCCGACTTCAACAGCTGGGCCGTCTGGTCGTGGCTGAGTACGACATTGCTAAACACGCCCGGCGGTAGATCGGCCATTGCCATCGCTTCGGCAAAGCGCTCGCCTACCAGGATCGTCTGCGCGGCATGCTTGAGAATAACCGCATTCCCCGCCATAAGCGCAGGCACAATCGTGTTGACAGCGGTGAGGAACGGGTAATTCCAGGGCGCAACCACCAGCACCAGGCCCAGCGGCTCACGGCGAATCAAGCGCTCGAAGCCGGGTTTGCTATCGAGCAGGCGCACAGGCGCAAGCGCCTGCTCCGCGATTGACACCATGTAGCGCACCCGTTCTTCGAATGAGCGGAACTCGCCACCATATCGTACAGGCCGCCCCATCTGCCATGCCAACTCGGGCACAATCTCGGGGTTGAGCGTGCGCATCGCTTCAAGAAAGCGCAACATCGCGGTGGCGCGCTCAGCAATCGGCACCTGCGCCCATTCGCGCTGTGCGGCACGTGCAGCTACCAGCGTATGGGCGAGCGCGGCATCGCTCATGAGCGGGCGGCGGGCTACTTCGCTGCCATCAATCGGTGAGATACAGATAATATCACTCATCAAGCACCCTATTCTTTTCTTTGGCTACGCGGAAGGCTATGCATGATATGCCGATTTTGTGAATCCGTCGAGCGCTTCTCTTGCTGTTTGTTTCATCGTTCTACCCACGCACACCCTCGCGCTGTAGCCAAGCCAGCCCCTCCTCAAGCGTCGTAAAATCGCCATCGATCTGGGCTTCATACGCACGCCTGAGCAGCGCGCCAAGCTGTGGGCCAGGTGCGATACCGCGCTCAATCAGGTGTTTGCCCTGCAGCAGCGGTGCAGGCTGGCCATGCGCAGCCCCAAGCTGCTCGGCCAGCGCCAGAATTGGCGCGCCCGGCGCAGCGGGTGGGCGCGGCGGACGCCCACTGGCATCAGCCTCGACCAGGCGCCCCCACTGCACGAGCGTAGCCGGGCTCAGGCGCAGCGCCAACCGCCGCACCGCGCGCGGGGTTCTGTCCATGCCATGCAGCACCATATGTTCGGCAATCAGTGGGAGCACGGCATCGGCAATCGCGCGTGGGCAGCCAATCCGCCGCAAGAAGGCGCGGGCGGGTTCAATCCCCACCTGGGCGTGGCCGGCGCTCCGCACCCGCCCATCGGGCAATACCAGCGTCGTGGCAGGCTTGCCGAAATCGTGGCAGAGTGCCGCAAACAGCAGCACCATGCGCTGTTCGCCGTCCAGTCCATCGCGTACAGCAATATCGGCCGCAGCATCGCACACAAACAAGGTATGCTGCCACACATCGCCTTCAGGATGGTAAAACGCATCTTGCACGCAGCCAATCAGCGCAGTAAGCTCAGGATACAGCGCCAGCCAGCCGGTTGCATCCAGCGCCTGCAAACCATCAGAAGGACGGGTGCTTTGCAGCGCCCATTTCTGCCACTCCGCCCAGATGCGCTCCGTCGCAAGGGTGGCGGCCTCGGGGAGGAGCTGCCGACTGAGTGCGGCCGTATCGGGGGCCAGGCGCATACCAAAACGCCCGGCAAATTGCATTGCACGTAGCACCCGCAGCGGGTCTTCGGCAAATGCGGCGGTTGTGTGCCGAATCAGCCTGGCATTGAGATCGGCCACACCGCCATAGTAATCGAGCAAATCGCCCGTGGGTGTGAGCGCCATCGCATTCCAGGTAAAATCGCGCCGACCAGCGGCTTCTAGCGGACTCATGGTCGGGTCGGGTTCAGCCAGAAATCCACGATGCCCGGCCCCAACTTTGCTCTCGCGGCGCGGCAACGACACGTCGATGTCGCGGCCTCCTGGCAGACGCAGCTTCAACACGCCAAACGAGCGCCCAACCGCATCGACACGCCCGAATTCGCCGAGCACGCTGATCAGGCGCTCGATGGGCAAGCCATAGACTTCAATATCAACATCTTTCACCGGCACGCCGCGCAAGAGATCGCGCACAGCCCCACCAACAATATGGGGCTGGCCGCCAGCACGGCTTATCGCGGTAAGTATCGGTTGAACGTAGGCAATTGCACTGAGCATAGGGTGAGTATACGCGAGAACCTAGCAGCGCGCCAATAGCAGCGTCGGGCAAACAAACAGCGGCTGGTGAACCAGCCGCCGCTCGTACAATTGGTATGTAGATGCGCCTACAGCAGATTTTCCTCGAGCTGCCGACGACCATTGCTATTTAGGGAACGTATTGCCGGTGTAGGTGGTGGCACAGCACGTACCTGCGCCGGATCCTCATCAAAGCTCGGGCCGCTGGCTTGATCTTCGCCAATACCAATGAACTTGGAGGTAGTCACTGACCAGGCAATGGTCTGGTCGATAAGCGAGGGGCTGCCGCGCCCATCTTCAATCAGCGCTACCCACTCGCGCTTGATCCAGTTGGCGCGAATATAGTCTTTGGTGATTGGGCTAGGGATAAGCGCAATCGGCGGCGTGATTTCCTTCGTTTGGCCGCCGCTACCGCGCGCCACTTCCTGGCCGGGGCCGAATGGGATGCTACACGCATAGAATGGCGCTTGCAGTGGTGGTTTTTTATCGAGCTTACGGAAGGCATCGACCGCGTCGAGCACCTCGTACTGGCGAGTCAGCGCAGTAATCAGGTCGCCGGTAAGTGTGCTTTTGGCGGTTACAAGCAGCGGTTCGTAGAAGCCGACTTGCAGCAATTCGCGCAGGAAGCCGCGAAAACGCAACACCGATTGCTGACGGCCCCCCTCAAGTGTGCGCCAGCCAAACGCAATGCCATAGCGCTCCTCGGTGTGTTTCATCTCACCCATCGACTGCACGCCCTCGGCCACCACGAATACATTCGCGGTTTCCACAGCCCAGTGGGTGACCATATTCCCGCTCCCGTGCTTAATCGTAATCTGGTTGAAGCCAGCAGCGGCCATTGCCTCATCGAGCGCATCGATTTTACCGGCCTCGGCCAGCCAGCCCGCGTAAATGCGGCGCTCTTTGGTTTGCAGGCCGGTTGCCCACTGTAAAAGTGGGTCGGCCACGCGTGGGGTTGGGCGGCGCGCCGGGCCGCGCGTGAAGGTTACATCTTCCAACGTCTCGTCCCTTTCGTGCAATAACTCTACCCATAATGGTATTTCTATATTATAGCACATTTGTTCACAATGTAAAGCGCCGCGTTGCAATCTGTTTGGAGTGCGGTATAATACGGCCAGTACGATGTTGCCAAAGACGAGGATCAACCCTATGGGCTTTTTCTCTGCTATTTCAAAGGCCGTGTTTCGCGAATACGATCGCCGCATCAAGCGCGCCAGCCTGATCACCGAGTATGGGGCAGGTCATCACAGCCACGCCCACGATGAGCACGCCAGCGATGAGCATGGCCACGACGAGGGCGACGCCGAGATTGTGAATGTGCCGCGCGGCACGCCGGTGCAGCAAGCCAAGCATTAAGCATTACAC
>JAFEAS010000102.1:11865-25143 GCA_018266315.1 Chloroflexi bacterium SZAS-1
GGTACCCCGTGTCTGCGTGTACAGGGCAACGTGCAACTATTGGGCTGGGGCAGCGTAGCCTTGCGGGAAGCGTAAATGCCAATCCCAGGCGCTCTGAATAATGCTTTCAATGGTTGAGTAGCGCGGCACCCAGCCAAGCTCCTCGCGGGCGCGGCGGCTATCGCCAATCATCACCGGCGGGTCACCGGCGCGGCGTGGCTCCTCGACTCCAGCAATCTCGCGACCAGTCACATGGCGCGCGGCCTCAATCACTTCGCGTACCGTGAAGCCATCGCCATTGGCCAGGTTGAAATTACGGCTGCGCGTTTCGAGCGGGCCGAGCGCTAGCACATGCGCACGCCCAAGGTCGCTAATATGCACATAATCGCGGATGCATGTCCCATCGCGCGTGTCGTAGTCGGTGCCAAAAATCTTGACATTCGCACGCTTGCCCATCGCTACCTGTAAGATCAGCGGAATCAGGTGAATTTCGGGATCGTGATCTTCGCCGTGCTCGGGGGTGGCGCCACAAGCATTGAAATAGCGCATACAGCTGTAGCGCAGGCCGTGCGCATGCTCGTACCAAGGCAACATCTGCTCAATCATCAGCTTGCTTACGCCATATGGGCTGATCGGCTGCTGGGGGTGGCGCTCATCAATCGGAGTATACACCGGGTCGCCGAAGGTGGCGCAAGTTGATGAAAGAATGAAGCGGCGCACCCCACTCTCAACCATGGCATTCAGCAGCGATACAGTACCTGCAACATTATTCTGAAAATACTTGCCGGGATTCGTCATCGATTCGTTCGGCTGCAAGAATGCGGCCAGGTGAATCACCGCGTCAATCGCATGGGTGGCGAGCGTCTGGCGGAGCAGCTGCCCGTCGAACAAATCGCCCTGGACGAACGCCACATTCGACGGCACAGCTTCCCGATGCCCGGCAACTAAATTATCGTACACGACCGGCGTGTGCTGCTCGGCCAGCAGTTCTTCAACCACTGCGCTGCCAATATAGCCTGCGCCCCCAGTAACTAATACGTTCAACCAGAACCTCCTTATGATGTACGGATGTGGGTGAGCTACCTAGATACCGCTGCGATGCCTGAAATGATGCTCGTTCTGGCGCTGCCTGCCCACATGCACGATGCCGGTGCTGGCAGCGAGGCGGCACAGTACCGGCATCCAAAAATCGCCAACCAGCGCATTAGCGCGCCGATGGCCCTGCGCTCACCACAACATAGTTTTCGGTTGAAAGGTATTTGCGCGCCACAGCAATGATCTGCTCGGCATCGATACTGCGGATGATGCCGGGGTAGCGAGCGATATAATCAAGCCCCAGGCCATAGCGCTCGATGCCTAGCAGCGTGCCAGCAATCCCGTCGTTAGTTTCCAAACCCAGCGCCAGGCTGCCAGTCATATAATCGTGCGCGTCGCTCAGCTCTTCGGGCGTCGGGCCTTGCGTGCAAAATTCACTAATCTCGTGCAGAATTGCCGCGATGGCGCGCTCGACATTCGCCGGGTTGATGCCCGCAAGCGCGGCCCATGGCCCAGCCCCCAGATCCGCATCGAGGCTGCTACCGCACGAGTAGGCTAAACCCTGCCGCTCGCGCACATTGTCGCCCAATCGCCCGCCCATGCCCAGCCGACCCAAGATCATATTAGCAACATTGGCGGCGTAAAAATCGGGATTAGTGCGGCTTAAGCCATGCACTGCATACAGCAGGTCGCTCTGCACTTTGCCTGGCAGCGCAAGATCGCGCCGCTGCACACCAGCCAGGGGCGGAACCGGCGGTAGCGTTTGTTCGGGCGGCGTATGTAGTGGCTCCCAGCCGCCAAATACGCGTTCCAGCGCGGCCAGAACCTGTGGCGGGTCGATATCGCCAACAATTGCAATCGTCATCACGCGCGGATGATATAGCGCATGGAAAGCGATCATATCCTCGCGCCGTAATGCTTGCACCGTCTGGATGGTACCACTGCTCAGGCGGCTGTATGGATGCTTGGGTGGGAAGAGCATTGCCCGCGCTGCCCGCGATGCCTGGGTGCGCGTTTCTTGCTCGCTCTCGCGCAAACCCATCAGGAACTGATTCCGCAATCGCTCAACTTCGTGCGCCGGGAAGGTTGGCCGCTGGATCATCTCAGCCAGGATCTCAAGAATCAGCCCGAGATCTTCTGCCAGCGCGCGCCCGGCAAAGCCGCTGCTGTGCAGGCCGCCACCCGCGTTCACGCTTGCGCCCAACGCCTCAGTTTCGGCGACGATCTGCTGGAAGGTTCGCGATTGCGTACCCCGGATCAGCGCTGCGCCCGTGAATACCGCCAGGCCATTCTGCTCGGCAGATTCGTGTACTGCGCCAACTCGCACTTCGCCGCGTACTGTCACAATCGGGCTGCTCGGGTTGCGCTGAAGTAGTGCGACCATACCATTTGGCATCACATGCCGAATAGCCGTCTCGATAGTAGCGGTGCGCCCATATATTGCTGTCATAGTCGATCCTTATGCCTCGGCAGTTGGGATGAAATGCCCAACCGTCCGGTAGCGCTCAATCAGGTAGGTTTGGGCCACGCGCTGAACATCGGCAGCGCTTACGGCGGCCAGCTCATCGAGCAGCGTATCGAGCCGGGTGTAGCGATCAAGCACTTCCCACATGCCCAGGCGCAGCGCCTGCTGGGTCACGCTCTCGCTCGAATAGGCCATCTGCGCGCGCGATTGCTTGATCACCTTGGCCATTTCGGCTGGCTCAACCCCATCCTGCTGAATTTTCTCAACTTCGTGCAGTAGCGCAGCTTCAATCTCGGCGGCGCCATGGCCTTCTTGCACGGTTGCATCTAGCTCGAACAGGTATGGATCGTACATTGCGCGGAAGCCGCTGCCCGCATAGGCGGCGAGCTGCGTCTCAATCAGCGCGCGGTAGATGCGGGCGCTCCGGTTGGTCTGCGCGCCGCCGCCAAAGCCCATGCCCTTTGCCCCCGAAAGCACCGCATCTAAAATCACCAGCGGCGCGAAATCGGGGTGTTTGCAGCTGGGCGCGTGGAAGCCAATTTGCACATATTCAGCCGGGCCAGGTCGCCGCACTACCACCCGGCGCTCGCCCTGCTGCTCGGGCTCTTCACCACGAAACGCCGGAATAGTGGGGCCAACCGGCAAGCCAGCAAAATAGTGCTCAACCTTACGCAACAGTGCATCGGTCTTGAAATCGCCCACAACAACTAGCACTGCATTGTTAGGCATATAATAGGTTTGGTAATGGGTATACAGCTCGTCGCGTGTCATCGCCAGCAAGTCGCTCTTCCAGCCAATCACTTCGTTGCGGTAGGGGTGAAACTGGAAGGTTGCCGCCATCATCGCCTCCGAAAGCCACCATTCCGGGTCGTTCTCGTGGCCCTCACGCTCGGAAATAATGACGGTGCGCTCGCTATCGACCTCGGCTGGATCGAACAGCGAATTGACCATGCGATCCGATTCAATTTGTAACCCTAATTCCAAACGGTCGGCCGGTAACGTTTCGAAGTAGGCCGTATAATCCTGCGACGTAAAGCCATTAAAGGTACCGCCATTGCGCGCAATCAGCCGATCCATTTCGCCTTTAGGAATGTTTGGTGTGCCCTTAAACAGCATATGTTCGACCCAATGCGAAATGCCGGTAATGCCGGGACGCTCGTTGCGCGCACCCACGCGATACCACACGCAGCACGTTGCAACGGGCGCAGAATGCACTTCGCGCGTCAGTACTAACATGCCATTTGGGAGCGTTGTTTCCTGCACCAGATTCATCAAAACCTCGCTTTAACACCCTCGTTACATGCAGCTTGCCTATGCAGAACGGCCGCCGCCGCCTTACGAAGCTGCTATGGTTTAGTCAGCAACTAGGACACTACCGAGACTCACCATCAATGCTTGCGCGTTGCGCATCAAGCATGGCCCGCGCATGCTGCGGCCAATCAGGCTCGCGATGCACGCGCTCGCTCACTGCAATCAGGTCAGCACTGCGCTCACGAATCACACTATCCGCCAGCAGCGGGTTATCGAGCAGCCCGCCCACCATCACCGGCACATCGACAACCGATTTAATGCCTTCGGCTAGCGGCACTTGCCAGCCAGGAAACTGCGCCACCAGCGCGCCCTGAGGCTTCTTGGCGCAAACCTCGAACAAGTTAGCTCCTGCCACGGTTAACAACGAAGCCATGGCGCGGGACTCTTTCAAGTCGATGCCGCCGGGTGTAAATTCTTCGACATTCAGCCGCACGCCCACCACAAGCTGGCTGTTGCGTCGTAGGGCAGCAACCAGATCGAGCAGCAGCTTCAACCGCCCGCCAACGCTGCCACCATACGGCGCACTGCGCTGGTTCTGCAACGGCGAAATGAGCTGCTCGAACGGGCCACCATCGGCAGCTGAAAACATCACACCATCGGCACCGGCTGCACCTGCGCGCTGGGCCGCTGCCAGAAACGCCTCGCCGATAGCGGCTAGCTCGGCATCGGTGGCGTGCGCCAGCCAGAGCGGCTGGTCGAGCATCACCAGCACGGTTGCGCCATAGGCGCGGATACCACGGATGCACCGCGCAAGCCCGGCCATCTGCTGATCGTAATACAGGCCAATATGGTTCGTAATATCATCACGCGGCGGTAGCACGTAGAGCGGTTCAAGCACCACCAGGCCAACACCACCCTGCGCGCGTAGCTCGTAGTACAATTCGAGCTGGTTGGTAAAGCCGCCGTCGGCCACAGCCAGGCCGCTTGGCAACGCACCTAACACCAGCCGATTTGGGAGGCGAGTATGGGCCAGGCGCAAGGTAGTAAACAATGCATGCATGCGTGCTTATACACTTCTACGGCAGTACTGCATAACGGTGCCGTTGCAAGTGGTGGGGAATGCAAGTACATGCGTATTATACCGTAATAAGCTAGCGCGCGGCGGTTGATTGCCATTTGCTTAGGTCATATGCTTTGCATGCGCCTGTTGCTCTTCGGCCCGGCCCTCGGCATGAATGGAACGAGCGGTATCTTCAGCGCTCATCCCGCCTAATCGGCGGTAGATGTACACAAACAGGTCGCGCCCGATCGCGGCAACCGGTGCTGCCAGCACGACCCCCAGCAAACCAAAAATCTGCCCCATCGCAATCAGCACAACCGTAAGAATCGCCTCGTGTAGCCCAATACTTTCGCCAATGATGCGTGGCACAAGGAAGTTATTTTCGAGCTGCTGCACCACCAGGTAGAGCGCCAGCACCGCCAGGCCGGTTTGCCAGCCATGCTCCGAGGCAAAAAAGCCCAGTAATACGCCTGGAATCGCCCCGAGAATCGGCCCGATGATCGGCACCAGCTCGGTAATACCTGCAACAATCGCCAGCAGCAGCGCATACGGCACATCGAAGCCAATAAAGCGCAAGATGACTAAACCAATACCGACCATTAAGCCAACCGCTACGCCCAGTAACAGCTGCCCGCGAATATAATCGCTAAACACCTGGTTGATCAGCCCCCACACATTCCAAAAATCGGCGCGCAGCCGTGGGTGCAGAATGCGATTAAGAAACGCGCTGCCCTTCGCCTGGTCGTTGAGCACATAAAACAGCCAGAATGGAATGATTAGAAAGCCAATCAGGAATGACACGGTATTCAGCAGCTGCAAAACCTGGTTGAACAGGAAGGTGCTCAAGCCCTGAATATAGCTGGCAAAGTTACTCTGCAAGGTGCGCAGCGCGCTATTTAGCCCTTGCTCAATTGGCTGCTTGATCTCCGCTGGCACACGGTCCTGGTATTGCTGTAGCAGACCGCTGCCAAAGCTTTCGAGCTGCTCACGCGTGGGCAAACTATTGAGCAATTGCTGAAGCTGATTAATCACTGGCGGTACAATATACGCAACCGCAATGAACAGTAGCAGAAATGCGCCAACATACACCGTGAGAATAGCGGCTGGGCGCGGCATTCGGCGGCTCAGCCGGTTCACCAGGGGTAGCAGCAAATACGCCAGTACCAGCCCGATGATAAATGGTGTCATGCCAGCGATGGCATTGCTGAAGAGCCAGATCACGGCATAGAGCGCAATCGCAATGAGAATCCACTGCGCAATACGCCGCCAGGGTGGGATGGTTATCACCAGCAGATCGCTCGGCGCAGGCGCCGCCAGTGGTTCCGTGGGGGCATCAGGCGGCGGCGATATGAGCGCGCCAGCGGGCACCGGCGGCTCAATACGAAGATCGGGCTTGCGAGCCACTCGTCCTCTCCTTCTCTAAACGATGTTTGGCGCAGCAAAACGGGCAGTGCGCCGCAGCCAAGAGTTCTGGTATTATAGCGAAAAATAATAATGATGAAGGATCAGAATATGACTCATTCTGATATTGTGGTGATAGGCGCTGGCGCAGCCGGGCTAGCAGCCGCGCGCACGCTGGCCGATGGGGGGCGAGATGTGGTGGTGCTCGAAGCGCGCAACCGGGTTGGCGGGCGCGTGTGGACTGATCACAGCTTCGGGCCGGTGCCGATTGAGCGCGGCGCTGAATACATTCATGGCGCGCAGGCCGATACCTGGGAGTGGGTGCAGCGTGCAGGCGCGCATACCGCAGCCGCTGCGCCCTGGGCCGGGCGGCGTATTGTGCAGGAAGATGGTCGCCTCGTCGGGCCAGATGTGTTTCAGCAGCGCGCCGACCTTCAGCCGCTGTTTACGCTTGAGGAGCAGATTGCGACATACACTGGCCCCGACTGCTCGCTGGGTGAGTGGCTGCGTGTTCGCCAATGTAGCCCCCTAGCAACCCATATCGCGGATGTTCGGATGGCGCATGCCAACTGCGCGACGCTCGATACTATCAGTGTGGCCGAGCTAGCCTACGAGCTGCGCTATTATGACAAAGGCCCGGGCGATTTCCATATTCTCGAAGGCTATGATTATGTGCTAGCGCCACTGGCCGCCGGGCTCGATATTCGGTTTGCAACGCCGGTGATGCACATCGCCTGGGGTGCCGATGGCGTAGTAATGACAACGCCCGACGCTACCTGGCACGCCCGCCATGTTGTTGTAACGCTACCGCTGGCGGTGCTGCAATCGGGCGCAGTTACGTTCGACCCGCCATTGCCAGCCGCGCAGCAAGAAGCGCTTGCCCGGCTCGCCATGCCGCCAGCAATGAAGCTCTTTTTACGCTTCGATGAGCCGTTCTGGGATGCCGATATGACCTTTCTAACCGCGCGCAACCCACTGCCAGTGTGGTGGACGACACAGCCCGGCGTGCCCATACTCACCGCGTTCAGCACGGGCACGCGCGCCGCGCAGGTGGCCGCAGAAGGGCCAGATGCGGTGCTTGAGCACGGGCTTGCGACCCTCGCGACGATCTTCGGCGATGCGCCGCGCCGCCATTTCCGCGCGCACCTGCTCGTCGATTGGGCCGCCGATGAATGGGCGCGCGGTGGCTACAGCCAGGTTCCGGTCGGGGCGCACGGGATGCGCAAACAGCTCGCCCAGGCGGCTGGTGCGCTGCATTTCGCGGGCGAAGCCACCGTGTTTGCCAATAACCCGGCGACGGTGCATGGCGCACTTCATAGTGGTGTCCGCGCCGCCCGGGAAATTATGTCAACTGAAGAACGGCCCTGAGCACCTTTCTACCCGCACTTCACAACGTGAGTCGCATGCCTGGTTCACTCGTTAACATACTCGTAGGCGCAGTGCTGCTGCTCGGCACGATCAGTGCCACGGCGTTCGCTGCCCCCGCGCCGCAAAGCGCGCCTCCCATCGTTGAGCTAACGCTTGGCACATCGACCGAAGGGCGGCCAATAACTGCATTGAAGATCGGCGGTGGCGCGCGTAAGTTTGTGCTGGTGGGCGACACCCACGGCGGCCCCGAGGCCAACACCTTCGAGCTGGTGACGCAGCTCGCCGAATACTTTCGCACACACCCGGCCGAGGTGCCCGACGGGCTGCGGCTCTATATCATCCCCACGCTCAACCCCGATGGTCTGGCGCTGGGCACACGCTTCAATGCGCGCGGGGTTGATCTGAACCGCAACATGAACACCAATATCGACAGCTGCGCCGAGAATGATTGGCGCAACGATGTGCAAGGCGCATACGGCGTTGAATCAACTACTGGCGGCCCATTCGCCGAATCCGAACCCGAAAGCCGCCTGATTCGCGATTTCTTGCTCGATGCCGCAGGCGTGATTTTCTTTCACTCCAATGGCGGCGATGTCTTTCCGGCGTTTTGCGAGCATGCGCCCTCGATTGCGCTGGCCCAGGCATATGCCGCGGCGACGGGCTACACCTACGACCGCTACTGGCAGAAATATATGATCACCGGCGGCATGCACGATTGGGCCGGCGCGCTGGGTATTGCCGCGATTACGCCCGAGCTGAGTAGCGGCGACCAGCCCGAGTTCACGCAGAATCTGGCAGGCGTACAGGCGATCTTGCAGCAAGCCGATGCGCTACTTCCCATACCCACAGATCACCAGGAGCATGGCTTCACCATACCCGCCTTGATCTGGCGCTTCTGGCAGGCCCACGGCGGCGCGGCGCGCTTTGGCTTGCCGCTGGCACCCGCCCAGAGCGAAGCGGGCATTACACGCCAATTCTTCGAGCGTGCCGCGCTTGAAATCCACCCCGACCAGGCCGATACGCCCTGGCTGGTGCAGCCTGCGCCGCTCGGGCGGCAGTGGCTTGGCACACCCGATCCGCCTGCGCCCGAGCAGCCCGGCGCGCGCTTCTTCCCCGAAACCGGGCATTCGGTGCGCGAGGCATTTCTGGCGGAGTGGGAGCAGCACGATGGCCTGCTATTACTCGGGTTCCCGCTCAACGAAGAAGAGAATGTCCGCGCCGCCGATGGCATTGTGCGTCCGCTCCAGGTATTCGAGCGCGGTGTGCTAGCCTACTATGCCGAAGACAATAGTGTGCGGCTAGAGCCGCTGGGCTGGGCTATGCTTGTGCGCGCGCAACTGCAACAGAGCACTGCAACCCAGCAGATTCGCTAGCACTGCCGCACGATTTGCCCAGATTACGCTACTGCCCTTTCATGCTACAATGCTGCGCGTGAACATACGCCATGGTGAACAATCGCAACCCACCAGTGCGCTGCCACCACTCTGCCCAGGCTGCGGGCGCTTTTTGCGCTCGGCTACCGAGCAGCAGCGCGGGTATTGTGAGCGCTGCCCGCAGACGGACAGTCCCGTGCCTGGCTGGGCACGCCCCTGCTGCCAGAGCGAGCCGCCGTGCGACGATTGCCCGCTACTGGGCGCTACCAATGAGGATATATGAGCGAGCCAGAACGCTACCTGGTGCAAGAAGTGCATAATTTTGGCGGCTTCTTCGGCGGCGACACTGTGACGCTGACTGCCGCCCGCCCGCAAGCGCCCGAGCAAGAAGAGACGCTCACTATCGACCAGGGGGCGCTGGTGAATGTGCGCGATCGGCATACGATCTGTGCAGGTATGCTGCTGGCCCTCACCCTGGCGGGCGACCGTATCGACCGCGCCGAGCTGCTGGGCGCAGCTAGCCACGCCGAGCTGCGTGCGGCACTAGGCCCGGCCCAACCCCAAGAACACCTGGATAGCCCACAGATATTGAGCTACCAATGCCCAAGCTGCGGGCTATGGGTGGCGGGCGCACCTAACACGATGCACTGCCGCATCTGTGGCACGCAATTAGCCTAGCGCGGCGCTTCCTGGGGCGTTAATACAAAGATTGGGATTGGCCGCGTTGTGCGCTGCTCGTAATAAGCAAAACCATCGAAATAGCTTAGCGCCTGCTGCCATAACGCCGCACGCTCATCGCCCACAACTAAGCGTGCCTGGTAGCGGCGTACCTGGCCATCAAGGTACACCGTGGCAGCTGGGTGGCTGCGCAGGTTATAATACCAGCCAGGATGGTAATCGCGCCCGCCATTCGAAGCAATAACCACCACCTGATTGTTGTTGCGCACGTACACAACCGGCGTAAAGCGGCGCTTGCCCGTCTTCGCACCAGTGGTGGCAAGCAGTAAAATCGGCTGACCCGGCGACATGCTCCAGCGCCCGCGCGAAAAGCGCAACAGCGGGACATCCAGGTAAGGCAGAATATACCGCCCATACCAGATGCCCGGGCGCGACACCAAAAAGCGCCGGATCACTCGCTCGGGCCAGGGCATCGATTCAGGGCCAACGCGCATGCTTCCTCCATTGCACTCGGTCACACTACCGGCAAGAATCTTGGCTCAGCCAGCAGCTTACAGGCAAGGCACCCGCGCGTCAAGCAGCAGTACGCTTAGCAGAACGACGTTGTTGCATGTCTACAGGCCCTTTTATTTCCACGAATGTGATCAGCAGCCAGACACATACAACACAATCCAGTAAACTCGAACTTGGGCAATCCCCGCTGCGATTCGGTATTCTTGGAGCAGCGCCAATTGCGGTGAACGCATTAATACGCCCGGCGCGCGCGCTACCCGAGGTGCTCATTGCCGCTGTGGCCGCGCGTGACCCAGCCCGCGCCCAGATATTCGCGCGGCAGCATGGGATTGCCCGCGTGCATGAATCGTATGCCGCGCTGCTGGCCGACCCCACGATCGACGCGGTATATATTCCGCTGCCCAACAGCTTGCATGCGCCCTGGGGCATAAGGGCGCTTCAGACGGGTAAACATGTGCTGTGCGAAAAGCCACTGGCAGCCAATGCGCACGACGCAGCGCTGATGGCACAGGCTGCCGCCAGCGCGAACCGGGTACTAGCCGAGGCGTTTCATTACCGCTATCATCCACTAGCGGCGCGCCTACAGGCCATCATCGGCAGTGGTGAATTGGGACATATATGGCATATTGAAACCGAATTCAGTGTCCCACTGCTCAAACCACACAGTATTCAATTCCGTTATGATCTGGCAGGCGGCGCAGGGATGGATGTGGGCTGCTATGCGATGAACCTGCTACGCATGCTCGCCAACGCCGAACCACGCGTGCTACGCGCCAGCGCTCGCCTACTGCGCCCACAGGTTGATCGGCTGATGGGCGCCGAATTGGCGTTTGCCGCTGGTTGCAGCGGACGCATGACCTGTGCGCTGCTGTCGTCCCGGCTATTACAGGCTAGCGCAAGCGTGTATGGCAGCGACGGCGAGATGTATGTCAACTTCCCTTTTCTGCCGCATTATTTTCATCATATCGCCATCACAGCCAGGGGTCGCACCCGCTGCGAGCAAATACCCGGAACAACGACGTATAGCTATCAACTGCGCGCCTTCGTGCAGGCGGTGCGTACTGGTGTACCACTCATCACTTCCCCAACCGACGCGGTAGCCAATATGCGCGCCATTGATGCATGTTATATGGCCGCCGGGCTTGCACTCCGCCAGAGCACGCCGCCGAGCTAATAGCCAAACAACACAACACCGCCCCGGCGACACTACTATGCAGGTGCCAGCGGGGTGGTGCCAGTGTACTGGCTTAGGACTTTCGCTAACTCAAGCAAATTCTTCATGTTCTCGGTGATGTTTTGCACTCTGCACAAAATATCACCAAGAACCAAGAAAAAAGTACTGTGCTGCCGCAGGCACATACATAAGGAAGCGAAAGTCCTATGGCTATTTCGCGCTCATGGTTTGTGGCGGGATGGTTTGCAGGTAGAGATATATGGCGCGCAGCTCATCGTCGGAAAGCAATCCAATATATTTATAGGGCATAAACGCATTCAGATGCTTACCGGCCGGGTTCACACCGGTGCGCATTGTTTGAATAAAATCTGCATCGGTCCATCCGCTCAGCTCGCTTTGCGGGGTCAGGTTAGCAGCAGGCGGCGCACTCGGCGGCGCGCCGGGCACTAGCCCGCCCGCCAACGCTGCCCCGTGGCAGTCGGCGCACCCACCGATGGTCACTAAATAGTTGCCATATGCGGATGTGGCACCGGGCACAATTGGAGCAGGCGCGGGCGCGCTATGGTCGATCCGCTCAGCCGCCAGCGCATCGATCTGGCCCACCACAAACAGCGCGCGGCCAAATAGCTGCACCTGGCTGGTGCCTGGTTCCTGGTCAACCGGCGGTACAGTCTTCACATACGCAATAATCGCACCCAGATCCTGGGCGCTGAGCTGATTATAATTCTGCGACGGCATAATCAGCAGCGGGCGGCCTTCCGGCGTGACGCCATGGCGAATAGCTCGCACCCAGTCGGCATCGCTGAAGCGAGCGCCAACGCCGCCCTTCCCCGCGGTAAGATTCGCCGAAACCGCGCGGATAATTCCCGGCGCATTCAGAAACTCGCGCCCGGCTAGGTTTTCGCCATGGCAATCCACGCACTGACCAACCGTCGTCACCAGGTAGCGGCCACGCTCGATGCTCGCAGCATCGTTTGGAATGGCGATCTGCTCTTCCGGCACCTTGTAGGTTTTATTCAGTCGGGCGCTACTGGCAACATACACGCCTGCTACAGCTATCAGCAACAGCCCAACTATCACCCCTACCCCAATTCCCAGCCAACGCAATATTCGCACGTTCGTACTCCTTGCAGCGCAAATAGCTCTATTGATGAAATCGAAGCAGCTGGCATATTCGGATGAGTCGCCCATGCCCCCGCCGAGCAGCAGGCGGTGTGTGCAGCCCATGCTTGTACCTGCTTCGCAAGCACTTACGACGCTTGGGCGCGGTGGGCCGTTACTGCATCGAGCAGGAATACAACTACAGGCTGAAGCCCTCCAACACAAGGGCTATGGCGCTGCACGTTCGCAATTCTGCTTGACACCCGGGCATATGGATGCTAGAATCGCGGCAGTCACACACGGTCTCGTAGCTCAATTGGATAGAGCGTCAGCCTCCGGAGCTGAAGGTTGTGGGTTCGAGCCCCGCCGAGATCGCTTTTGTCATATCTCCCCAGCAACAGGGCATAGAAATGCGCCTGACGGATCGTCGTCACGGCGCTTTTTTCTATCTTGCGTGCGGTAAGCACCTGCTGAGTGATTGCCTACGAATACCGAATCCGGTTGAATACGTGTCTATCATGCACAACGCATGACGCACTACACAGCCAAACGCTCGTGCGTAGTGCGTAATATTACTGGCGAATTTAGCCATCATCCGATACATAACCGCAATCTACCTGGCGCGGCGCTTCAGTGGGCACAGGCATCGGCAGGGCACACTGAGTGGAAATTCGCGGAATATGCAGGCGGGTGATTCATGATTGACGGTGCACCAATGACCTGCTAAACTAACATGTATGCTGCGGTACTCGGTGCGCTGGGCCAAAACCACAATCGCCGCCCATCAGAGTGGACATTAGTAATATGAATATACTGCAGCATAGTGCGGCAAAACACCTGGCCTGTGGTGCGAAGCCCAGTGAATCATTGCCCCGCGCTG
>JAFEAS010000103.1 GCA_018266315.1 Chloroflexi bacterium SZAS-1
CATGGTAGTACCCATAATAAGCGGGGCAATAAACAGAAACTTAAACACATTCGCGTCGCCGCGCAGGTGCATAAAGAACATCACCACCGCCGCACCCTTCACCACCATCATCACTAAAAGGATGGCGAGCAGGAGAAACGCTGGCATCGGCAAAAATGTGACGAGCACTTCAGCGACCGTAATCACCGCCAGCGCCGCGCCAACGATCAGGTAAAAGCGTGGGGAATGCTCTTGATTGTGATTGTCGGCCATTGCCCGAAACTCCTTATAGATGGAAGTGGAAGAACAACAATTCAGTCGCCGGGGCAAAATCAGGCATGAGGTAGATAATCGTGAAAATGCCCACCCACACCAGGTCGACAAAATGCCAGTAGAGGCCTGCCAGCTCAATATCCATCACATTCTCGGGCGATTTGGGGTAGGCGCGCACTTTGAAGAATGTCGCCAGCAGCCAGATCACGCCGATCGCCACGTGCGTGCCGTGGAAGCCCGTAAGGATAAAGAAGGTTTCGCCGAACATACTGGTGGACATCGTAATTTGATGTTCGCCCGTAATCAGTTCGGTAAACTCGTAGGCTTGCCCACCCAGGAAGCACAACCCCAAACCCACCGTTGCCAGCAGCCAGATCGGGAACTGCCGCCGGTCGCCACGGCGGGCTGCGGCCAGCGCCAGCACCATCGTGACGCTGCTGGCCAGCAGGATGGCCGCCAAGATGCTGGTGACGGTGATGCCCAGCACCTCTTTCGGGTCGGGGCCGCCGGCCGCCAGGTTGCGTGGCTTATATACCAGGTACACGGTAATCAGTGCCGCAAAGAACATGATCTCGGAGCCGATAAAGGCCCAGACGCCTAGCTTGCGGCTATCGACATGCATCGACGTAGCGTGCACGCCGTGCGCTTCGTGTGCGCCCTGGCTGGCGGCTGCGTGGCCCGATGCCGTGGAAACATGGCTCATGCGTAGCTCCTCTTTCAACAAGAACCGACGAACCGAGAACGATGAAGTGCGTAGAGCAACGCGCTAGCCAGCTCTCGGTTCCAGCTCCGTCCAGCCTAGTGCAGCAAATCCGCGTGCGCGTCTTTCACCCAGCGAACAATGCCCGCCGCGATAATCGCCAGACCCACAAGCGCCACAAATGGCACCGGTACATCGGGCGAAATGAAGCGATACAGCGCGCCAAACCCGGCAACCATCACCCCAAACGACACAATCATTGGCGCGATAGTGGGGGAAGGCATATGAATCGAGCTTTCCTCAACGGCAGCGGTTTCGCGGGCACGCGCCTGCTCAAGCATCTCGCCGCGCTTCATTGGCCGCGTGCCTGGCTCGTGGGCCATTTCCAAATCGGGGTACTTCGTATCCCACAGCGGGCGGCGGCTGTATATCGTCGGAATCTTATCGAAATTATGCGCGGGCGGTGGCGAGCTGGTGGTCGCCCATTCCAACGTCGCCGCGTCCCAGGGGTCAAGCGGGGCAAGCGCGCCGTTGCGAATGCTGGTGAGCATATTCCAGATGAATATCAGCACCGAGAGCGCGAGCGCAAATGCGCCGATCGTCTCGATCAGGTTCCAGATCTCCCAGCCCATTCCCGGCTCGTAGGTATAGTAGCGGCGCGGCATGCCTTCGATACCAAGAATGTGCATTGGAAAGAAGGTGATGTTAAACGAGATCAGCATGAGCCAGAACTGCATCTTGCCCAGCCGCTCGTTGTACATCCGGCCTGTCATCTTCGGGAACCAGTAGTAGAAGGCGGCAAAAAGCGCAAAGATACTGCCGCCAAACAGCACATAATGAATATGCGCCACGACATAGTAGGTATCGGTCTGCTGTGAATCGAGCACGGGCGAGCCAAGCGTAATACCGCTAATACCACCAATAATGAACATCGCCACAAAGCCCACCGCAAAATACAGTGGTGTCTTCATACGAATATTGCCCAGGTACAGCGTTGCAATCCAGTTAAAGATCTTCACGCCGGTTGGCACGCCGATCAGGAAGCTGCCCGCCGAGAAAAAGCCATTGATCAGCGGCCCCATGCCGGTGGCGAACATATGGTGCGCCCACACGGTAAAGCCCAGGAAGCCGATGGCGATTGATGAGTAGGCAATAAACGCATACCCGAAGATTGGCTTGCGCGAGAAGGTTGGCAAAATTTCCGAAATGATGCCCATTGCGGGCAGGATCATAATATACACTTCGGGATGGCCGAAGAACCAGAACAGGTGCTGCCACAGTAGCGGATCGCCACCGCCGCTCGGGTTAAAGAAATTCGTGCCGAACTGGCGATCGAAGAACAGCATTACCTGCGCCACTGTCAGGCTAGGGAAGGCGAAGATGATCAAGAATGACGTTACCAGATTCGTCCAGACAAACAGCGGCAGACGATTAAAGGTCATTCCTGGGGCGCGCAAATTAAGCGTGGTTACAATAAAGTTCAGCGCGCCAGCAATCGAGGCCACACCAGTGATGCCGAGGCCCAGCACCCAGTAATCCATACCGGTGGTTGGCGAGTAGGCTTTGCCGCTGAGCGGGGCATACGCAAACCAGCCCGCGCCCGGTGCACCACCGGTAATGAAGCTCACGTACAGCATCAGGCCGCCAAAAATGAACAGCCAGATACTGAGCGCATTCAACCGCGGGTAGGCCATATCGCGTGCGCCGATCATCAGCGGCACGAAGTAGTTACCAAACCCCACCAGCATGGGCATAATCGCCAGGAACACCATGGTGGTGGCGTGCATGGTGAAAATTTGATTGTAGGTATCGGGCGAAAGAAACGTATTGTTTGGTGCGCCCAACTGTACTCGGATGAGCAGTGCTTCGATACCACCGAGCACAAAGAAGAAGAATGCCGAGATCAAATACATGATCCCAATCTTCTTGTGATCGACCGTGGTGAGCCACGAAAGCCAGCCACCCGGGTCGGCCTTGGTTTGCTGAATACGTACCGGCGAGGCGATACGCTCAAGTGTTGCCATTGCTGTCTCCCGATTCTTCTAGCGCTCGGCGGGCTTCTCAATTGATACTGTCTGGCTCTCAAGGAACGCAACAATATCTGCAATATCTTGGTCGGACACCACACCCGGCTTGATCACGGTGCTCATGATATTGCCAGGCTTTACGGCCCCAGGGTTATGCAGCCACTGCGACAAGTTTTCCGGCGTGTTTGTTAACGCGCCTGCGGCAATCGTTTCGCGGCTGCCAAAGTAGGTAAGGTTCGGGCCAGTAACACCCACCGCCTCTTTATAGCCGCCAATCGCATGGCAGGTAATGCACAGGTTTTTGACATTAAGGAATGCCTTTTCGCCACGCACCGGGTCGCCGGGGCCAAGGCGCGCAAGGTCGGTAGTGGCAGGCTGCCAGCTGGGGCCAACGGGCTGCTGGTGCTGCTGCACCCAGGAGTCAAATACATCAGGCGGCACCGCAATCACGCGGAAGCGCATAACCGCGTGTTCTTCGCCACAAAACTCGGCGCACAGCCCACGGTAAATTCCGGGCTGGTCGGTTTTGAACGAAAGATAGTTGATGTTATTTACCCCCGGAATAGCATCGGTCTTGCCCGAAAGCTTGGGCATCCATGGGTTGTGAATCACGTCTACGCTGGTCATCTTGAACTGCACTGAACGGCCCACCGGAATATAGACGTCATTCGCTGTAATAATCTTCTTGTCTTCGTACTGGAATTCCCACCACCACTGATGGCCGATCACCTTGATCTGCATGGCATCGGCTGGCTGCGTCGCATTTACCGCTTCGGTACGGAAGCTGAGCACCGCAATCACCAGCAGAATCAGCGCTGGCGCGATCGTCCACATGATCTCAATCCGGGTGTTGCCATGAATCTGGGCTGGAATAGCATCGTTTTCGGAGCGTTGGCGGAAACGGAATACTGAATAGATCAGAATACCTTCAACCACCACAAATACGCCCAACGCTGCCCAGAACACTGGCACCATCAGGTCGTATACACGCTGCCCATAATCACCCGCCGGGTGGAGTGTCGAAGCAGGGAGATCCTGCCCACAGGCCGAAAGGAGCAGCGCGATACCAACCAGACATACAGTTGCTATCACAGGCAGTCTGGAAGAAGGACGACGTGCCCGCATGGAACCTCCTGCTAGGCGAACAATACCGGCAATAGTAGACATCGACGCAACACCACAGCCAGGGGGCGAGACAGCAGTGGGTGCGCAATGTATACCTGCTTCAGGCATCATTCGCTATGGCGAATTTCAGAAAATAAGTGAAAATTTACACACGTTTGATTATACATAAATGAATTATTTCGTCAACGCAAATTCGGCGCTGTGGATATTAGCAAAGGGAATTCAGCGGTTTTGCACAGCTACCAGTGCAATATAGCCACTATTTGCCATCTGGGGTGGTTATAGCCTCAAGTGCGGTTAACCAGGCCATCGCATCAGCATTGTTCCAGCCGCACATATCGCGGCTAGGCCGCAGGCTTACGCATACTGCTGGGCGCTCGGGCTTGCCAAACAATGCGCAGCGGTTATCGGCAGTGAGCTGCGCGCACCGCACCCCGGCGGGTTTGCCATTGGGCATGCCCGGAATAGGCGAGGAGATCGAGGGCGCAATACAGCAAGCGCCGCAACCTACGCGGCAGGCGAGGGCGTCATCATCGCTCATATGTGAGAATAATAGTGGGCATCGTTATAGTTGCTCATATAAAGAATGTTCGATTGCAAAAGGGTATCTTTTCGCCAGTAATGTGGGACTTCTATATAGAGGGTTGAAATAACACCTTACTACCCGCCCCGGCTCCGCAGTACAGAGCAGAACGATAACCGCAGCGAAACATCAGAAAACGTTCTTTGGCCTTTATTTACCATCATACCATCGGTATAGTAGCTTTTGGAAAAGATGAACAGCAATGGACGAGCGCCTACTGAACGAACTTGTGCTTGCCGCGCAGCAAGGCGATACCGCTGCTTTTACCGAAATTGTGCGGCGGTTTGAGTACATGGCACAGCGCATCGGTATGGTCATGCTTGGCGAGCGCCACTATGCTGAAGATGCTGCACAAGAAGCTTTTATTGATGCGTACCTGTCGCTTGCCAAGCTGCGCGATCCAGCCGCCTTTCCCGGATGGTTTCGGCGAATAATGGTAAAGCACTGCGATCGACAAATTCGCCGTAAGCGAGGCGAGGTGCCCCTCGAAGCATACTCGTTGCAAGACGGTACTTCCACCGACATGCTCGATACCCTCGATATGCGTCTGCGCACGCGGGCAGCATTAGCTACGCTCAGTGAACGACAACGCATCCTGCTCCAGTTGTTTTATATCGAAGGTTACTCGCAGCGCGAGATCGTTTCCATGCTTGGGTGGCCGTTACCTACGATCAAAAAACAGTTATTCCTTGCGCGACATCATCTACGAGAGGAGATGAACGACATGATTAAGCAACCACAGCAAGCAGCTCAGATCCCGAGCACGACACAGCGGGTTGAATTCTTTCTTGCCTTGCAGGCTCACGACGCAGCACGCGTTGAGCAGCTCGCCCACCGCGCCCCGGCGTTGCTAAGCGCCTTTACCGAATGGGCCGAGCTCGACAACAGTAATTATTGGCCGCTCGGGTATACCGCACTGCACTATGCCGTTGG
Organism: Chloroflexi bacterium SZAS-1; assembly: GCA_018266315.1. Classification (GTDB taxonomy): domain Bacteria; phylum Chloroflexota; class Chloroflexia; order Chloroflexales; family Roseiflexaceae; genus Kouleothrix. Next base: position 5,621 of record JAFEAS010000103.1, read on the forward strand.
GGTTGGCGATACCCACTTAACTGATACGCTGATAGCTGCCGGAGCCGATGTCAATGCCCTTAGTCAGCATAACTTCGCCACACCGCTGCACGTAGCCGTGTTGCAGGGTCGGGTTGATCTGGTTTCGCAATTGCTGGCAGCCGGTGCAAATATTGGCGCTGTCAATTGCAATGGGCAATCGGCACTACATTTTGCGGCGTATCGCAACGACGAGCCAATGCTCCAGCGCTTGCTAGCAGCTGGGGCTGCGCCTTCGCTGAAAGATGCGGGTGGACGCACACCGCTTGATTGGGCTATCCATCGCGGCAGCAGCAGTGCAATCTCGCATTTACGCAACGCTGGCAGTACAGCCGGAACTCAGCCATCACCACTGTTGAATACCCCTACACCAGAACGTTCTGGCACCATTTTTGAAACGGGCATCAAAATCATCGACCTGTTTGCGCCATTAGCACGCAACGCCGTCAATGCCGTGTTTACGCCGTTTACCGGTGTTGGGAAAGTGGTATTACTCGAACAGCTTATCGAAACAATGGCGCGCCAGTACCACGGGCATACCATTTTTCTTGGAGTAGAAGCTGCACGATATACTGGCGCTGATCTGGCGCTTGAGCTAAACGAGGCTGGCCTGCACGATGCTGTTTCGCTCTTTTTCGGGCAAGCTAGTAATGAGCAATCAATGGCCGAAACGGTAGCTGCCGCACTTACACACATTCAAGATACGAGCGACACGCTATTGATGGTCGATACTTTATTTGCCGAAGTGGCTGATCTACAGGCAAGCATCGAAGCCGTAGCGCATAAAAATGTCACAGTGATATGGTATGGCGATTACACTGCCGGGGTTGAGCCCGCGCGCTTTGCGCATACCCGAGCAGTAATCGGGTTCGAGCTATGGCGAGCACTGCATGGCTATTGGCCCGCAATCGACCCACTACGCTCACATTCAAGCGTGATGGAAGAATCGCAAGCAGTGCTTGTAGCCCAGGCCCAGCGCGTGCTACGTCGTTACGAGGATCTGCGTATTCTGCTCGAGCGCGACCCGCGGGGTATGGACGCGCTGCCAAATGACGTAGATCGAGTACTCGCAGTACGCGGGCGCACGCTGCACGCCTTTCTCTCACAACCATTCAGCATTGCTGAGCTATGGACGAATACTTATGGCGAGTATGTTCCACGAGAATTGGCACTCGCAGGATTAGCAGCTGTGCTTAATGGCGAGTTCGATGACGTAGATGAAGCACAGCTGCGCACCATCGCGGGGACACGACTGTACATTCGGCGATAGTTCGCCAGAGCATTCACCCTAACATCTGTCTGGGAGCCATTGCGGTAACTGCTCGCATTACTGCACCAGCACTGCCGCAATGGCTGGTTCCAGCGGCAGTGTTGGCCCTGGCCCTCCGAGCCAGGCGAGAAATTCAATGTTCCCGGCTGGCCCGGTAATCGGCGAGCGCGCCAACCCATGCGGTTCCAGCCCAAGCTGGTCGGCAAATATCAGCACGTCGCGTAGCACCGCTGCATGTGTCGCCGAGTCACGCACAACACCGCCCTTGCCCACCTGTTCAGCGCCTGCCTCGAACTGCGGCTTGATCAGCGCCACAACCCAGGCACCTGCGCCAAGCAGGCGTTGCACCGCAGGCAGCACCAGCCGTAGCGAAATAAACGAGACGTCAATCGTAGCGCACTGCGCGCGTGGCGGTGCTAAACCTTCAGATGCACCATCGGTGATGGGCAGCGCCTCGAGGTAGCGAATATTGGTGCGCTCAAGCAGCACCACGCGCGCATCCTGGCGCAGCCGCCAGTCGATGATGCCATAGCCCACATCAACCGCATACACACGCGCCGCGCCGCGCTGCAACAGCACGCTGGTGAAACCGCCCGTCGATGCACCAACATCCAGAGCAATCAGTCCAGCCGGGTCGAGTGCAAAGGCATCGAGCGCATGGGCCAGCTTGTAGCCGCCACGGCTGGCATAAGGCAAGGCCGCTGCCAGGTCGAGATCAATATCATCGGGAAGCAGCTCGCCCGCCTTGGTATGCGATACACCACCGACGCGCACCGAGCCAGCCAGAATCAGCGCCTGGGCTTTGCTGCGCGTTTCGGCCAGGCCACGCTGCACCAGCAATTGGTCGAGTCGGATTTTATGCTTTGCCATACTGTTCCAGGCGGGCAGTTTCGGCCTCAAGCGCGCTGATATATGCGCGCAGCCATTCTGGTGCAGCCGAACCTGCCATATCCCGGCGGGCACGCAACCGTGCTAGCTCGGCCTGGCGGCGCGCCAGCTCAGGGCCAGGGTCAGGCGGCGGCGTAACTACGATGTCGTGCTCCTGAGCATCGAGGTACGCGCCCACAATCTCCGAGATAAAATCGGCCAGGTCGGTTTCACGCTCGCGCACCAACATTTCGAGCTTCATACGCTGCTCGGCGGTAAGCAAGATACGGGTAGAAACGCTGAAAAGCCCTTCGTGCTCGGTCATATCAGTTCCTGTGGACTTTGACAAGTCCTTCTTAGCCGCAAATCTGGTTACTCTACCGCTTCTTCCGCATGCAAGCTGGCAATCTCGGCGCTGGTATACCCTAGCTCGCGCAATATCATATCGGTATGCTCGCCAAGGCGCGGCGGCGGCAGGCGCACTTCGGTTGGTGTGGCCGAAAGATGATAGGGCGGGCCAACCACTTTAATTGTCCCGGCGGTTGGATGTTCCAGCGTGCGCACAATTCCCAGCGCCCTGGCCTGCGCGTCGGTAAATGCAGCCTGCAGATTGCGCACTTCGCCACAGGGCACCCCGACATTAATCAATAGCGCTTCTATTTCGGCTACTGAACGGCGGGTAAATACTTCGGCGAGCAGCTCATCTAGTCGATCGCGGTTCGCCAGGCGATCAGCGTTATGCGCAAAGCGCGGGTCGTCGCGCACATGCTCAAGGTTCAGCGCTACGCAGAAACGCCGCCACAGGTCTTCGGTACCAACTGCCAAGTTGAAAAAGCCATCGGCGGCGCGGTACATCCCATACGGCACAATCGTTGGGTGTTCGTTGCCGCTAGTAGAAGGGGCTTGCCCGGTAGCAAAAAAGCGCCCGGCCTGGTAGGTCATCATTGCCAGCTGCCCCTCAAGCAGCGAGGTATCGACGCGCTGGCCCTGGCCGGTAAGGGCGCGGTGGTACAGCGCAACTTGCACGGCGTAGGCGGCAAACATACCCGCCATAATGTCGGCAATGGCAATGCCAACGCGCATTGGGTCGCCGCCGATCGGGCCAGTTAAGCTCATAATCCCGGCCATACCCTGCAAAATCTGGTCGTAGGCGGCGCGCTCACGCTCGGGGCCAACCTGGCCAAAGCCCGATATTGAGCAATAGATGATATCGGGCTTGAGCTGGGTGCATTGCTCATAGCTAAAGCCGAGTCGGTCGAGCGTACCGGGCACGAAGTTCTCGAAGAGCACATCGCTCTGGGCTACCAGCTTACGCAACACCTCGGCACCATGCGCATGGCGCAGATCAATTGCAATACTGCGCTTGTTACGATTAACGCTCAGGAAATAGCTACTTTCGCCACCCTGAAATGGCGGCCCCCAGGCCCGCGCATTGTCGCCTACCCCGGGCTGCTCAACCTTAATAATATCGGCACCCATATCACCAAACATTTGCGCGCAAAAAGGGCCTGCCAGCGCGCGTGTCAGATCGAGCACACGTAGGCCATGGAGCGGGGGCGTCATACAAACTTCCTTTTTGTTATCTATGAATAGTGCATCGAGAACCGCACCTTAGGCCCGGCTGGTAGCCACCATGCGCTCCATCCGCGCGCGCGCAGCCCCGGAAGCAATGCTTTCGCGCGCAAGCTCCAAGCCTTCACGCAGGGTGCTGGCGCGATCGGCGGCAAGCAGTGCGGCGGCGGCATTCAGCAGCACAATATCGCGCTTAGGCCCGGTCTCTTCGCCAGCGATAATTGCACGCACAATCGCCACATTGGTCGCAACATCGCTGCCCAGGACGGTTTCTTTCGGGGCGCTCGCCAGGCCTATATCACCGGCGGACACGTCATAGCGCTGAAGCTCGCGCTCGCCACGTACTTCATATACCACATTCGGCCCACTCAGCGCGAGCTCATCCAGCCCGCCGTGGCCATGCACCACCAGCGCGTGGGCCGTACCCAGCCGCTGAAGCGCGCGCGCCAGCTTCTCGGCCAGCCCGGCATTCGCCACGCCCAGTACCTGGTGGCGCGCGCGCGCCGGGTTACTGAGCGGGCCAAGAATATTGAATACGGTGCGGATACCAATTTCGCGGCGCACCGGGCCAGCATAGCGCATCGCCGGGTGAAACTTCTGCGCGAACATAAAGCCAATGCCTGCCTCACGCAGGCAGCGCGCCACGCCATCGGCATCCAGCTCGATATTCACACCCAAGCCCTCGAGCACATCCGCCGAACCGCAGGCGCTCGACGCCGCGCGATTGCCGTGCTTGGCGACAATCGCCCCGGCACCCGCCGCCACAAACGCCGCCGTTGTCGAAATATTGAACGTGCCCGAGGCATCGCCACCGGTGCCGCATGTATCGAGCACAGGCGCATCGAAATAGACCGGGGTCGATTTCTCGCGCATCACCTGGGCCATACCGGCAATCTCGGCCTCGGTTTCACCCTTCAGGTGTAGCGCGGTGAGGAACGCGCCGATCTGGGCTGGTGTGGCAACGCCGGTCATAATCTCTTCCATAGCGGCGGCGGCATCCGCTTGCGATAGTTCACTGCCACGCGCCAACGCGATAATCTGATCGCGAATGGACATACGTTTCTCCAGCTGCTGATTGGGCTGATAGGGTCTCCGGCGTATTATACGGCATCTGTCACCTTCACACGACACACATAACAACGCCGAGTGCCAATGCACCCGGCGTTGCACATAAACCGCGAAACGGGATGTTTATTCAGGGTCGCGGCGGCCTAGCAGCGCTACCGCACCAAATGCGCTCAAGCCGGTGACGCCAAGCGGTGCCAGTGGCGGTGGAGCCTCGTCGCCTTCGCCATTTTCACCATTTTCGCCATTTTCACCATTTTCGCCGCTTTCGCCTTGCTCATTTTCACCGCTCTCGCCGCTAGCCTGGCTGCCGGTAGTCTGCGCGGCCCGGGGGCGGCGGTCTTCTTCACCGCCCAGGCGATCTTCGTTATGTTCAACAACGCCAAGAACACCAACTAAGGACAGAATAATAAACACCACTGCCAGCGTGCGTCGCAGATTTCCATTCGCGCCAACACTAATGAACGCAAGGATCGCCCCTACAACAGTCGAAGCTGTACCGATAATCTGTAGCCCTTTCGAATGCTTATACAGCACCAATTCAACGAACATCAGGAAAAACCCGGCTGCAATCATCAGCATAAGCAAGAGATAAAACCGGCGCTGAACGAATCCTTGGAGACCTTTCATCATAACCGAAACACTCCTAGCAACGTACATCAACTTGCTTCTCGATTCTGTGTCGTATGTCGGGGCCGAAGCAAGAAAGCCGTAGAGCGAACATATATCGAGAACGCTCGTCGTAAGACACGGCGCGGAGTTTACCAAACAATTATTAGAAAATAATGAAGACACCAGCCATACCTAAGCACAGTGTCGGGTGCAACGACTGACGACCGACCACCCGCTTTTCGTTGGTGGTCGGTCGTCAGCCATCCGTGGTCAATCCTGTGCCGAAAGGCGTCGCCATTAGGACTTTCGCTTACTCAAGCAAATTCTTCTTGTTCCTATAATTTTTTGCGCGGAGCGCAAAAATTACCAGGCTGCCGCAGGCACATAAACCAGGAAGCGAAAGCCCTAGCCATAACCTGGCGCTAGCCCGTATAGCGCAGCCGATAGATGCGCCTACCCAGATCATCTGAGATCAGGATGCTACCATCGGCAAGCTGTAACACGCCCGCTGGACGGCCCCACACCGCCCCATTCGCATTCCAGCCACGCACAAGATCGTACAGTGCAACCGGCTGGCCGCGCTTAAACACCACCCAATCCACCGAGTAGCCAGCAAGCTGCTTTACCTGGTCGGCGGCGGTGCCGTGGAAGGCAATAATCGCATCGCCCTGAAATACGGCGGGCAGCGCGGTGCCAGTATAGAACTGCATGCCTAGCGGTGCCCAGTGTGGTGGCAACTTCATGCCCGGTACGCGCGCGCTGGCGCATTTGGCCGCATCGTTGAACTCAGGGTTTGGCACATTATCGTCGTAGCAGTACGGCCAGCCATAGTTTGCGCCCTGGATAATCTGGTTCAGCTCATCGGAAACGGTAGTAGGCCCAAGGTTATTGCGCCCCATATCGGCACCCCACAGCTCGTGGGTAAAGGGCCGCCAGGCGAAGCCAACAGTATTGCGCAGCCCGCTGGCATACACTTCTAGCTGGCTGCCATCCACATTCATCCGCAGGATCGCGGCGCGTAGCGGAGTATCTTCCACACACACATCGCACGACGAGCCAACCGAGATATACAGTTTGCCATCGGGGCCAAGCGCGATGGTGCGCGTGCGGTGGCCGTAGAGGTCTTTGGCACCAGCGGGCAGCGCCATCACCAGATCGACCGATTGCGCGGTGCCGTTTGCATCGAAGTTGCTCAGGCGCACTAGCCGATCTTCGGCGGCGGCATACAGCACGGGCGCGCCGCCTGGCCCGGCATTCACGAATGCGACACTATGCACCGCCGCAAGCCCACCCGCTACAATCTGAGTCTGGTCGTAGCGCCCATCGCCGTTGGTGTCGCGCAGGCGTACAACCTGGCTGGTCGTGTGCGAACCATAGACCAGGCTGCCATCGGTGGGGTCGATCGCCATAAAGCGCGGCGATTGCAGGCCCGCAGCAACTTCTTCGATGGTGAAGCCCTGCGGCACTTCGAGCGGGTGCGGCCAGCTCGCCTGCTGCACCTGATGGTAAACAATTGGGCCGGTACCGGCTACCGGGTCGTACACTTCGGCACCAAGCCGCCCCAGTAAGACTTTGTAGGGGTCGGGGTTGTTCGGCAGATACTCAAAACGCGCCCGCTCGAACCACTGCGTCAGCACCGTGAAGCCCGAGCTGTTGGTTTCCATTGCGGGCTCAGACAGAGGGTAGCCGAACAGCGCCAGACTTTCGTTGTAGCTGGTGCCGCCCCGCCCATCAAACTCAAGGCCGTGGGTGCGCCAGTAGCTTAGGAATGGCTCGCACACGGTATGCCCGGTGGCCGGAAAAAACTGACAGCCTGCCTGCGGCTGCCCCTTTGGGAAGGTTTGCCAATCGCGGCCCTGGCGGCGCAGCGCCTCGTCGCCCAGGCGGCCGAGCAGCACATCATAGGGCGCGCGATTTTCGGGGTGCGCTTCGAAGCGCTCGCGTTCGAACCACTGCGATACAAATACGCCCTCGGTGCCGCGCTCCTGGCGCTGTTCGCCAATGGCCAGGCCAAATACTGGCAGGCCGCCATTAGAATCCCAATACTGCGCGAACCGGCCATCAATACATTCGCCGGTTTCGGGGAAGCACCGCTCGCCCGGCGCGGCCTGTACGGCAGGCACCTGACCCAGCAGCAGCACGCTGCCTATAATCAATAGAAAGAAATATCGATTCATACCCGCTCTCTTTCACATCACATTCTTTAATAATCATATACACGCACCGCAACAGTGCCTATGATAGCCGGCAAACAGGTGAATGATAGCATGCCAGCGGCGGTATCAGCCCCGCCACATAGCCCGCGATCTAATCTCTCGCTTCGGCTCCGTACCTGCAATAGGTAAGATAAACAGAGCAGCTAAGGTCCTTAGCAAACTATTTAGCCTTCGGCAGAGTGGTACTTTCTCTCTTTTCGTGGTTTTTCGCGCATAGCGCGAAAAACCACAGATACCGGCGAAGTACCAAACTGCCGTAGGCAGAACCAAGCCACGACGCAGGCAATCGCGTAAGCCCGATAACATAAGGTGTACCGCTACATTAACGTTTCATTGCTTGCAGCAATAAATCATGCGGCAGAGCATGCGCCACACTGCCCTGAAACCCTGTCATTGTTTCGGCGGCGCACAGTGCATTAAGAATGGCTTCCTCAGTGGCATCGGCAGCGGCACGAAACAGCGGGTTCAGCTCATCGGGCGGCAGCATGGTAAGCGTATACAATGGTGCATGGTCGGGCAGATCATTCCCAGTAGCAAATGCCAGGAAAATATCGCCGCTGCCATTGAAGCCATAGCCGCCAACCCGCGCCAGGCCCACCGTCGCGCGGCGCGCCAGGCGCTTACATTGCGTCGGCAGCAGCGGGGCATCCGTCGCGATGATCACAATGATTGAACCGCTATTGCCAGCTGGACGCGTGGGGAAGGGCACAAGCTCAGGCCCAATCGTGCGACCCACCGCCACACCATCGACACGCAGATCTTCACGCCAGCCATAATTGGCCTGCACTAGCACGCCCACGGTAACGTTGCCCTGCGCCGTGGTGGCAATGCGCGACGACGTGCCAATACCGCCTTTGAAGCCATGACAGATCATGCCGGTGCCGCCGCCAACATTGCCCTCGGGCACCGGCCCGCCCTGGGCCACCGCCAGCGCCGCGAAGACATGCGCGCGCTGCACATGCGCCGCGCCGATATCGTTGAGCATACCATCAAATGTTTCGGCGGCAATTGGCAATGCCCAGCCGCCAGTGCCGCGCTGCTCAAGGATATACGCCGCCAGCGCATCGCGCACAGTTCCCACATCATTCGTATTGGTGATGGCAATCGGCGCGTCAATCATGCCCGCTTCATCGAGCCAGTGCATCCCGGTCATTTCGCCATTTCCATTAAAGCTATGAAATGCGCCAAATACCCGGTTCTGGTGAATAGCGGGGCGCGGCAGCACCACCGTAACTCCGGTGCGCGCCACCCGTGGCTCGTCGTACACTAGCGTGGTATGGCCGACCAATACCCCTGGCACATCGGTAATCGCATTCAGCGGGCCGGTGGGCAGCGCACCGATGCTAATGCCCAAATCGCGCAGGCGTGAACGTGGCATCGATCTCCTCCTTCATAATTAGGACTTTCGCTTACTCAAGCCCGTAGGGATTTCGCTTGTCGTACCTGCGCCTACGACAGCAGAGTACGTTGTTTATGCTTATATACGCGAACTTGCCAGTAAACTGAAAGAGGCTTGACAACTATACCGTCTGGACGGTATACTAACACTATGAAACAACCATCGACACAACACATGATCTTGCAGGCGGCACGGCGCGTCGTGCAATCCGGCGGGGTGGCGACGCTCACGCTCGATGCGGTGGCGCAAGAGGCGGGCGTTAGCAAGGGCGGCTTGCTCTACCATTTCCCCAGCAAAGAGAAGTTAATCGCTGGGATGATCGAAGACATGCTCGCGACCTTCGACGACGACCTACGCGCCCAGGCCGAAGCCGACGAGCCAGGCCAGCCCGCAGGTGCCTGGGTACGCGCCTACGCCCGCGTAACCTGCGCACCCGATTGGCAATCGCTCGATGTTAGCGCCGATCTGCTAGCAGCGATTTCGACCAAGCGCGAGCTGCTTGCGCCGCTGCGCGCGCGCTATGCTGAATGGCAGCAGCAAATTGAGCACGATGGCATTGACCCGGCAATTGCAACGCTGGTGCGGCTCGCTGCCGATGGCTTGTGGTTTGCCGATATGTTTGGGCTGGCCCCGCCCAGCGCGGCGCTGCGCGCGCGGATGCTCGACACCCTTATTGCACTCACACAGGAGGAACCGCGATGAATCCATTTGTATGGCTTATTCTGGCAATTGCCAGTGAGGTTATTGGTACCCTGGCGCTACGCCAATCGGCGGGCTTTACACGGCTTGGCCCAAGCCTGTTAGTGGTGGCAGGCTATGCCACCTCGTTCTATTTATTATCGTTTACACTCAAGCAAATTCCGCTCGGCGTTACCTATGCAATCTGGTCGGGGCTGGGCACGGTTGCGATTGTGCTCACCAGCGCGCTCATGCTGCGCGAGACGGTGTCGCTAACCAGCATATTCGGCATTGGCCTGATCATTACCGGGGTTGTTGTACTGAATATGTTTGGCAACGCGGTGCATTAACGACAGCCAGGCCTTGGCAAAAGCGCGCTCAGGCACGGCCCCCACAATCATTACGCATCTGCACGCGGCACTACCACATACGTAGGCGGTGCCGCGCCGCCACCCGCTGAAACATTCAGCAGCGCAGTAGAAGCGATGCGCGTAAGGCAGCCCACCGCATGCACCTCGGGCGTGTATGGGTCGCCATAGACACACGGGTCGCTATCGACATAGCGCGGCGTGATCTGCAAGCCGGTTTCAGGCGTCCAGGTCGGGTAGTCCTCCTGCGGCACCGGCACCCGTTCTTGCACTACAAACGGTGCGCCTTGCGCCGCCGCTAGCGCTCGATCCCAGGTTGCCTGGTCGGTTTCCCAGCCTAAGAGCACCCCCTGGCCGCCGTAATCATCGTTGGGCTTGAGCACCAGCCGCTCGCGGTTGCGCTGGGCGAAGGTAAGCAGCGGCACACGCTCGCCAGCATAGCGGGTTACACCGCCGCGCACAATCCGCGACCACGGCACATGCTGCGTTATAGCCGCGCGCTCCTCGGCATCGAGCATGCTAGCCGCCGGGCCATCTTCATCGGAAAGCAGCGCCATAATGATTTTGGTATGCACCGGCTTGCTGCGGAATGGGTTCACCACACATACTGCATGGTCGGCGTAGGCGCGCACCAGTGGATGGGTAAGATCGTACTGCGCCAGGAATTCGTGCTGCAATACCCGCCGGTACACCAGGTCGATCGGGGTAGGCGCGCTTGCGCCAGGAATGTTAGCATACAGCCTGCGCCCATCGTAGGTGAGCCAGGCGGGGTCGGCAATGACTGTAGGAATGCCCGCCGCCCGGAAGCGCGCCGCGATATATTCAAACTCGGGCCAGGTAACAGCCGTGGCGAAATCGACGATTGCGATGGTTGGCGTGCCAGTGCCACCCCAGGCGCGGTAGGTTTCGAGCAACATGTGCTGTAGGCCCTGTACATGCGGTAGCGCCTCGGCGCGGTAGGTTTTGCGAAATTCGGCCATAATCGGCAGCTGATCAAACACTTCGATTATCGCTTCATCGTAGCCAATTCCGGCAGGCGACTCAAGATTTGATTCGACAAACCAGCACGCGCTACCATCGGCGGACAGAAAACCATCGAGCCGCCCAAACGCCGACGCCTCCGCGTAGCCAGGGTCGATCGCCAGTAGCGCGCGCTCGGTATCGGTGAGCGCATAGGGCACAAGCAAGTGCGCATCGGTGAGCGCTGCCGCGCCTATTTTGCGGATGGAGCGGCCCACCAGCGCGGTGGCGCGTTCGAGGGTGGCAAGCTGGGCAGGCACCAGAAAGCGCGGCCGTAGCACCGAGCAGATCAGCCGTTCGCGCGGCTTCCCCACAAGCATATCGCGCTCGCGGATGAGCGTATCGAGCTGCGCGAATGTCTCGCGCGCCACCATTTCGTTTAGCAGGCTATGGTAGGCATCGATCGCGGTGTGCAGTTCCATATTGCTCCATTCTGCCGCGGGTCGATCGCGCCGCTGAAAACTCGCGCGCACGCAGGAAGCTACAGCCCTCGGCATACCGATTATACGCGATGAGTGAGGTTATAAAGTCGCCGTTTCTCACAAGGCAAATTTCCTCTGGTGACTATAGTACGCTGAATGCAAATAATTACCGAACGAGAAAACGTAACTGAGCTATTGCTGAAAGCCACTTCGCCCTCTTCAAGCCCCATTAAACTATAAATGCTCAGTTACCTTTGATATAACCTAACATCTGTGACTGTATTTGTCGCAGTATTTTTTTATAATCACTCAAAATCCAACAAAAAAACCGCATAGATTGCAAGGTTCGATTGCTATGTTGGCAACAGCACAAAGGAGCAGAGCACATGAGTAGCTTAGACACCCGCCTGGAGCGCATCGACGATATTGAGCGAAAATTAGCCCGCCGCCCCACAGGATGGACGAGTGGTGAGCTGGCGCGTGAGTATGGTGTTGACCCAAGCACTATTTTTCGTGATCTAGCAGTGCTTGAGGCACGCGGGACTGGACTGATCAAACAAGGGCGGCGCTATATTCTCGACCACCGCAGCTCATTTCACTTGCTCAAACTAAATAACGACGAAGCACTAGCGCTCTACCTGGCGGCGCGGCTACTTTCACGCCATAGCGACGAGCATAATCCACATGTCGTCAAAGCGCTTGAAAAGCTGGCGGATGCGCTGGATGCAAAATCGCCACTGATGGCCCACCATATTGCACAGGCAGCCAGCGCGGTACGAGTGCGCCGAGTGCGGCGCGAGTATGTCGAAGCGCTAGAGATATTAACACGCGGTTGGGCCGAAGGACGTAAGGTTCGCATGCGATATCGTTCGTACACGAAAGATGAAACCACTGAGCGCATATTCGCGCCGTATTTCATTGAACCCTCAGGTATTGGCTATGCCTGCTATGTGATTGGCTACGATGATCTGCGCCAGAGCCTGCGCACCTTTAAGGTTGAGCGCGTATATGCAGCCGAACTGACCGACGAGCGGTTTACCCAACCTGAGCAGTTCGATGCGCAACAACTGCTGGCATCGGCGTGGGGCGTTATCTGGCGCGACGAGGGTGGTATCGAGGTAACGTTGCGCTTTGCGCCCAATGTTGTGCGGCGAGTGAAAGAGAGCGTGTGGCACCCTAGCCAGCGAATCGAAGATCTGCCAGATGGTGCATGCTTGTTTACTGTGCTGGTGGGCAGCACACTTGAGTTTAAGCCCTGGGTACGCCAATGGGGTGCCGATGTTGTTGTAATCGGGCCACCCGCGTTTCGCGCCGAGCTGGCCGAAGAGGCGCGGGCCGTAGCGCGTAACTATGATACCATGTAGGATCGTTAGGCATATAAACAATATGGGAAAGGAAACACATGCTATATGCACATACTCCAGCAGCAGGCAGCGACGAGTGGCATAAGCTCGATGCGCATATTTTCGCAGTTGCCCGCCTGGCGCAAGAGTTTGCCGAACCTTTTGGTGCCGGTGAGCTAGCATACTGGATTAGCATTTGGCACGATGTGGGCAAATGTAACCCTGCGTTTCAGGAATACCTTAAGCACTGTTGGCTTGATCCGAATCACCGTGGTCACGGCCCTGATCATAAAGCCGCTGGGGCGATATATGCCCAACAACGTGTTGCAGCCTTGGCTTTGCTGATACAAGGCCACCACGGCGGCCTCAAGTCGCCAGCCGAATACCAAAACTGGCTTGCCGAAAAGCAGCAGCAGCACGGCCCAGCGATTGATCAGGCAATCACCGCTGCTCGTGCGCTCTTGGGAACGCTTGACCCATCGCAGCAGTTGGTATTGCCAGCAACAATACAGAATAAACAGCACGCTAGCGAGTTTTTCTTGCGCATGCTGTTTTCGGCGCTGGTTGATGCCGATTTTCTCGATACCGAGGAGCATTTCAATAAAGAAAAAGCCATACGGCGCGGCAGTTCGGTGTCGCTTGCCGATCTTTGGGCGAGGTTAGAGGCACATCAGTATCAGAATAGTGGGCAAAGCCAGAGCAGAGTCAACCAGGTACGCCACACGATTTACGAATCTTGCCTGGCGGCTGCACCATTGCCACTGGGGTGGTTTCGGCTCACAGTTCCCACCGGCGGCGGGAAAACTCGGTCAGGTATGGCGTTTGCGCTACGCCATGCCTTAGTTCATGGTCTGCGGCGCGTGGTAGTTGCGGTGCCGTTTATGAGCATTACCGAGCAAACGGCCGATACCTACCGTGCTATTTTCGGTATGGGCGGCACAGAAACACCAGTAGTACTCGAGCATCATAGCAGCGCACAGCATACTAATGGCGAAACCGCCGACTTCACGCCCAGCCAGCAATGGGCGCGGCTTGCCGCCGAAAATTGGGACGCGCCAATTGTGGTGACAACCACGGTGCAACTTTTTCAAAGCCTGTTTGCCAGCGGCACCAGTCCGTGCCGCAAACTGCATCGCCTGGCGAATAGCGTGATTATTCTTGACGAGGCGCAGGCATTGCCCGCCCACCTACTCAATCCAATCCTCGATGCACTGGTACAGCTCACCACACATTACGGCGCAACCGTGGTGCTCTCCACTGCAACGCAGCCAGCGTTCGAGGCTATTCCGCTCGTGCGGCAGCTTCAGCCGTACGAGATTGTGCCCGAGCCAAAGCAATGGTTTGATGCACTACGCCGCGTGCGCTACGACTGGCGCACCACAGCTACGATGTCGTGGGAAGAAATTGCGGCGTTGCTGCGCGCCGAGCCGCAAGCCCTGGCCGTGCTCAACACCAAGCGTGACGCGCTAGCCGTGCTTAAGGCCCTGGACGACACATCGGCCCTGCACCTTTCGACATTGCTCTGCGGGGAGCACCGGCGCGCTGTTATTAAAGAAGTAAAACGACGCCTGAGTGCGGAAGAACCCTGTCGTTTGATTAGCACACAAGTGATCGAAGCCGGTGTCGACCTTGATTTCCCCTTTGTGTTACGCGCGCTTGGCCCGCTCGACAGCATTATTCAGGCGGCGGGGCGCTGCAATCGCGAGGGGAAATTAACCCAAGGCCACGTGGTGATTGTGCGCCCTACCGAAGGTAGCACACCGTATGGCGCGTACCGTACTGGCGTTGGCGTCACCGAAAAGTTGCTAGGCAGCGGGCCGCTCGACGTTGACGACCCTGCCGTGCCGACCCGCTATTTCCGGCAGCTGTTTGACACCGTCAATACAGACCGCGACGGCATTCAGAAGCTGCGCGCACAACTCAACTACACCGAGGTAGCTCGCCAATTTCGTATGATCGACGACGACACCGAGGACGTAATCGTGCCTTATGGCAGCGCCAACCAGCAAGCGCAAGTGCAGCACTGGATCGATCAGATTCGTCGTAATCCTACCCAGACGCGCTACCTCCTGCGGCGCTTGCGGCCATTTATGGTTTCACTACGCAGCCGCGAAGCCGCGCGCTGCCGCCAGCGTGGCCTCATTGGCGCGCTTCTTCCCGATACATTACCCGGTGTTGGCATCTGGCACGGCAAGTACGATTCTTTGCTCGGTCTACGCGCGGATGATCTCGATCTGGAAAGGCTTGTTGCATAAAGCTATACCAATTTTTATAGGAGGTGCTATGACGTATCCCAGCGTTCCTTTAAGCCTCAAGGTCTGGGGCGATTTTGCCTGCTTCACCCGGCCGGAGATGAAAGTTGAGCGGGTAAGCTACCCGGTCATGACCCCTTCGGCCGCGCGAGGTGTGTTGGAAGCGGTGTTCTGGAAGCCCGAGTTCCGCTGGCAGGTACAGGAAATTCGTGTGCTGCAGCCAATTCGCTACACGTCGATATTGCGCAACGAGATCAATTCACGCCAGAGCGACCGGGCGGCGCGCAGCTGGCAGGCCGAAGGGGCGGGCGGCTACGATGCCACCACCGACCGGGCACAGCGCCACACTCTCGGCCTGCGCGATGTTGCCTATATCATCGCGGCGCATGTTGTGTTACAGCCCCACGCCGATGCCGACCCGGCCAAATACCGCGATCAGTTTCGCCGCCGCGTGCGCGATGGCCGCTGTTTCGCAACACCATTCCTTGGCTGCCGCGAGTTCAGCGCCAGCTTCGCCGAGCCAGATGGCAGCGAACAGCCCATTGAGCTGAGCGACGAGCTTGGGCCGATGTTGCTCGACCTGACCTACGAGCCTGGCACATCGGGGCGCGGCGTGCCGCGTTTCTTCAATGCCCGTATCGAGCGCGGTGTACTGCGTGTGCCACAGGAAGGAGCGTAACAATGCTGCTGAAGCGATTGAAAGAATTCGCAGATACACGGATAAAGATGCCACCCGTTTTGTACACCGAAACACCTGTGCGCTACATCATTGAACTAGATGGAAACGGTTCGCTGCTTACGCCACGCCCAACCGATACAGCCGACCCGGCAAACCCAAAAACAAAACGCGGGCAGCGACGTCTCGTACCACAAATTCAACGCACAGTTGGTGTAAAACCCTTATTACTTGCTGATAAAGCTGACTATACGCTTGGGCTAGGAAATGAAAATGCCAAGCTTGACCGAGTTGCAGCCTGTAACACAGCATATATGGATATGGTTACTCGTTGTGCAGAACAAACCAACGCGCCTGAAGTGCTAGCAGTACTGCGCTTTTTGCACAATACACCAGCAGAACAGCTAGATATACCGAAAGACTTCGATTATGGCGCGCTGATCACGTTTCGTGTCGGCGAGACATTCGTTGCCGATCTTCCAGCAGTACGCGCATTTTGGGCAGCGCAAAATGCACCCGATGGTGAATCGTCCATCGTTATGCAATGTATTGTATGCGGCGAACAGCGTCCGGTTTTACCACGCTTACAGGGCAAAATCAAAGGCGTTCCCGGTGGGCAAACAAGCGGTACATCAATCATTTCTGCCAACGCCGTTGCCTTCGAATCATATGGTCTCGAAGCATCACTTATTGCCCCAACGTGTGCCGACTGCGGCGAACGTTTCACCAAAGCATTAAATTATCTGCTTGCAGATCCTAGTAGCCGTATGTTTCTTGCTGGGTCTGCGTTCATCTACTGGACGCGCGAAGATGTTGGGTTTGACCTGATGGCGCTCTTCGACAAGCCCGACCCGGACAGGGTGCGCTTGCTATTTGAATCGGCGCGCAGCGGCAAGCAAAGTACAAATGTCGACGACACTGCCTTCTATGCCACGTCGCTTTCGGGCAGCGGCGCGCGGGTGGTTGTGCGCGATTGGATTGACACAACGCTTGGCGAAGTGCAGGCCAATTTACGGCGCTGGTTCACCTGGCAGCGCATCATCAGCCCATATGGCGACGAGGCACGCCCGCTGGGAATGTTCCAACTGGCTACTGCTACCGTCCGCGATGCCAAAGATATTTTACCAACCACACCCCAGGCTCTTTTGAATGCTGCGCTGCGTGGCACACCTTTGCCGTGGGGCTTGCTCTACCAGGCGGTGCGCCGCAACCGCGCTGAGCAGAGCGTTACACAACAGCGTGCCACCCTGATCAAAATTGTATTCGCCAGCCGCTTACCACAGGAGGAAGATCGCATGACTCAGCTCGATATGACGAATGCCAACCCGGCATATCTCTGTGGGCGCTTGCTCGCAGTGCTGGAAGACATTCAGCGCGCCGCTATTCCCGGCGCAAAAGCTACCATCGTGGATCGCTTCTTCGGTACCGCATCATCGGCACCCGCGTCGGTATTTGGCCGCTTGATGCGTGGTGCACAGCCACACCTGAGCAAGCTCGAACGCGATAATCATGGTGCCTATATGCGCCTTCAGCGCAGCTTAGAAAGCATCACAGTGCCACTTAGCAACTTCCCACGAACACTCACGCTTGAAGAGCAGGGCTTATTTTCGCTGGGCTACTACCACCAGCGCGCCCACGAACGCGCCGAAGCCAAAGCTGCCAGCGAGCGCAAGCGAGCCGGGCAAGCTGAAGCCGCCAACGACACTACTTTGTAGCATTCTGTTGTTTTTAGCCTGAAAGGAAATTCCTCATGACAAACACAAGCCCACTCCACACCAACATCGAGCACCGCCATGATTTCGTGCTGCTGTTCGACGTAACCGACGGTAACCCGAATGGCGATCCCGACGCCGGTAACCTACCCCGCGTTGATCCAGAAACGATGCAGGGGCTAGTAACCGACGTAGCAATTAAGCGCAAGGTGCGTGATTTTGTCGATGTAGCGCATGGCAAGGAAGAACACTTCAAAATTTATATTCAGAGTGGTGGTGATGCACTGAACGCGATTCATCGCCGCGCCTACGATGCCCTCGAAATGAAATCAAGCGGTACCAAACAAAACAAAGACGATATCGACAAAGCGCGATCCTGGATGTGCAAAAACTTCTACGACATCCGCATGTTTGGCGCAGTAATGACCACCGGGGTGAATTGCGGGCAGGTACGCGGGCCTATTCAGATCACCTTTGCGCGATCGAACGATGCAGTTGTACCGCTGGATATTTCGATTACGCGCGTGGCGGTAACTAAGGAAGAAGATGCGAAGGTGGTTGTTTCAGAAGAAACCGGCGAGGGCAAAAGTGGTAAACAAACCGAAATGGGCCGCAAGTCGCTGGTTCCCTACGGCCTGTACCGCGCACATGGCTTCTTCAATCCGCACTTCGCGGCTAAAACCGGCACAACCAGCGCCGACCTTGAACTATTCTGGATGGCATTGCAGATGATGTGGGATCTCGATCGCTCGGCGTCGCGCGGGATGATGGCCTGCCGTGGGCTGTACATCTTCACCCATGAGTCGAAGCTGGGCAATGCCCCGGCGCATAAGTTGCTCGACCGCGTGAGCATCATCCGAAACGAGGGCGTCATCGCGCCGCGCTCATTTCGCGATTACCGTGTGAGCGTGAACGAGACCGACATGCCGCAGGGCGTGGCGCTCACGCGGCTGGTGGAGGGGTGATGAACGACGAGCAGCATAGTGGCGCGAGCAACGACATGAACGATAGTGATGTATTGATTTCGGCGCTGGAACATTACAGCTACTGCCCACGCCAATGCGCGCTCATTCATGTCGAGCAGACCTACGACGAGAACATGTATACCATGCGCGGCAAGCTCATGCACGAACGGGTTGATAGCGGCGACACCGAAGCCAATCGCGGTGTCGCCACCCAGCGTGCGATCCCGCTCTGGTCGGAACGCTACGGCTTGCGCGGTAAAGCCGATGCTGTGGAATGGCACAATGGCGTGCCGTATCCAGTCGAATATAAAGTCGGGCGGCGCAAGGGCACGCACACCGATATTCAGCTGTGCGCGCAGGCGCTATGCCTGGAAGAAATGCTTGGTGTAGCGGTACCGCGTGGCGCGGTGTACTATGGCGCGAACCGCCGCCGCCACGAGATCGTGTTCGACGAGGCACTGCGTGCGCAAACCAGCAGCATCATTGCCGCTGTACGCGCTATGGTAGCGGCACAGCAACTACCCAACGTGCCAAACGACGAGCGCTGTCCAAAATGCTCGCTGATTCACGCCTGTATGCCACATGTTGTTGCACAGCACGGGCGGCTACAAGCGCTCAATCGGGCTTTATTTATACCATTAGCAGCCTTGTAATCGGTACGCACTATTTGAAAGGAGCATTCACCATCCATGCACGAACTGCTCAATACCCTGTACGTGCAAACCCAAGGCGCAGTGCTGCACCTTGCGCACGACACCGTAAGCATTACCGTGGAGCGTGAAACACGGCTGCGGCTACCGCTCATACGTTTAAGTAGCATTGTGGTATTTGGTCGCGTTACCATCACACCATTTCTCATCCAGCGCTGTGCCGAAGATGGGCGCAGCCTGGTATGGCTCGATCGTAATGGCCGGTTTAAGGCGCGAGTCGAAGGCCCAACGCGCGGTAATGTGCTACTGCGGCGGGCGCAACACCTCGCGCTTTCCGATACCAAACGAACGCTGAATATTGCACGGCAAATCGTCGCCGCCAAAATCCAGAATAGCCGCCAGATCATACTGCGCAGCGCACGCGAGACGAGCGCCGAGCCAGTACGTGCCGCGCTCACCCAAGCAGCCGAACGCATGGCACAAATAGTAGGGCAGCTCGCCACCTACCGCACACTCGACGAGCTACGGGGCGCAGAAGGCGACGCTGCCCGCACCTACTTTGGCGTATTTGGCTACCATGTGCGAGCTGACCAGGATAAATTCACGATGGATGGGCGTACCCGCCGACCACCACGCGATCGTGTCAACGCCGTTCTATCATTCCTGTATGCGCTATTACGCGCCGAATGCACCGCTGGCCTGGAAAGTGTTGGGCTCGACCCACAAGTAGGCTTTTTGCATGCACTGCGCCCTGGTCGGCCTGCACTAGCACTCGATCTCATGGAGGAATTTCGCCCGCTGATCGCCGATCGGTTAGCGCTCACGCTGATCAATCGTAAACAGCTTCAGCCCGAACACTTCGCCGATCTCCCTGGCGGCGCAATACATCTGAACGACGACGGACGCAAAATTGTGCTTCAAGCATACCAACTACGTAAAGAAGAGGAGGTACAACATCGCATGCTCGACCAAAAGCTTCCACTGGGGCTAGTGCCCTATATACAGGCACGCTTACTGGCACGCTACCTGCGCGGCGATCTAGACGCCTACCCACCTTACCTGGCCCGCTGATGGAGATTCTTGTGACATACGATGTGAATACGGAGGAAGCGGCAGGCAGGCGGCGGCTGCGGCGCGTAGCAAAAGTATGCGAGCGCTTTGGGCAGCGTGTGCAGTATTCGGTTTTCGAATGTGTCGTTGATGCAACCCAGCTCGTACTCCTGATACATCAGCTTGAACAAGAGATCGATACCGCAGCAGATAGCCTGCGAATCTATCGCTTGCAAGAACCACGCGAACGCCATGTGCAGGTATTAGGCCAACCACTCGTACACGATCAGCATGAGCCATTGATCGTGTAAACTTGGAAGTGCAAACGCTGGAGGTTGGGTAGGCGGCTGTACGCAACGGCCCACTAGATGTAGGCAGGCAATTGCGCGAACCGGCAGTGATCGGCGAAAATACCCGAGGTTCGCGCAGAATCGAAACATAATGGGACACGTTGAAGGAAAGTTAGCTACATGCGAACGATTTGCAATCGGTTAATAACGGTGCCGTTGCATCAATATCGCACAAATTTGGCCCTACCCGGCATTACATAAGCTATTTAGGGGCGTCGCACCTGGCGTTCGCGTCGGGTGAGGGTTGAAACCAAAACCATAAGGAAACGGCGGGCTGGGCTGCGGTGGTCGCACCTGGCGTTCGCGTCGGGTGAGGGTTGAAACTTCAATGCTTCGGCCTGCTGGCGCTGGCGTGGGCAGTCGCACCTGGCGTTCGCGTCGGGTGAGGGTTGAAACATAGCCCCCCCCTGCGGATCACGTCCCACACCGTGTCGCACCTGGCGTTCGCGTCGGGTGAGGGTTGAAACAGCAGATCGCCTACTTGCAAGGCGAGTTAGCACGCGTCGCACCTGGCGTTCGCGTCGGGTGAGGGTTGAAACCATGCGTTTGATGTCGTGTACCGTTGTCATATGGTGTCGCACCTGGCGTTCGCGTCGGGTGAGGGTTGAAACCTTCATCTATCCGCCCATCAAACAGATCGGCAGGGCGTCGTGCAGGGCAAGAGCGTAGGTCTCGGTGGGCGCCGTATCATTAAACACATCCATAGCCCCA
>JAFEAS010000104.1 GCA_018266315.1 Chloroflexi bacterium SZAS-1
GGCGCTTCGCGCCAAGCGCGGAACCCCATGATGCAAACGGAGCGCGCTGCCACAGGCTACAAACGTCCCCTGCGTAACTCTTGTGAATTATGGCAAATAGACAAACTGTATGGATGCAATTGAAATCGAACAGCTGCATAAATCGTATGGCGATATCAGCGTATTACGCGGGCTGAACCTGAGCGTGCCACGCGGCCAGGTATACGGGTTGCTCGGGCCAAATGGTTCGGGCAAATCGACCCTGATCCACCTCCTGCTTGGCTTTCTACGGCCTACAAAGGGCACGCTACGCCTGTTTGGCACCAGCGATCTTGAAGCGGTGCGCGGGCGCATTGGCTACTTACCCGAACGATTGCGCTACCATCTGCGCTATACCGCGCGCGAATATCTGCGCTACCTGGGGCAATTTAGCGACCTGAGTGGGCCAGGGCTAGCCGGGCGGGTGGAAGAGGTACTTGGCATTGTGGGCCTGAGCGATGTTGCTGCGCGCATGCTTGCTACCTACTCAAAGGGCATGCTCCAACGCTTTGGAATTGCGCAGGCGCTGCTCGCAAACCCCGAACTGCTGCTCATCGACGAACCGACGTCGGGCCTCGATCCCGCTGGACAGCGTGAAATGCTCACACTGCTAGCCGAGCTGCGCAGCCAGAATCATACAATCTTTCTGGCAACCCACTTTCTTGATGAAATTGACCAGCTGTGTGATACCGTGGGAATTCTTTTCGATGGGCGGATTACCACCCAAATCGATGTTGCTACGCTCCGCACAACTAGCCATAGCGCCGTGATAAAAACGGCACTGTTGGCGCCAGCGGTACAAGCCCAGCTCAGCAGCCTGGGGGCGGCAGTTCATACTGGCGAACACGAAGTAACACTCCAGCCGAATACGCCCGAACTTCAAGCTCAGGTGCTACGTACCCTGCTCGACGCCAGCGTGCCCATTATTTCGCTTGAACCAAAACGCCGCTCGCTCGAAGACCTGTATATGCGCGTGGTTCGCGGCGAGCAAGTCGCACCGCCCGAACCTTTGACGTTTGTCGATACACCGCCGCCGGGGTTATTTGCGCCACCCGGTCACCCCGATGCACTTCCTTCAGTGGCCGTGCCGCCACCGACCGACCCGGTGCCTGCGCCTGGGCGTTCACCCGGCGATACCTTACTGCGCGAATTACTGGGCAACACCGGCACAGCAGCCACGCGCCGCACAGACGAAGAAGTACAAGAGCCTTGATTACCTACTGGTAATGATACCGCCGATGAGCGTTACTATGGAAAACATCATTACGCGCACAATTCGTTTTACGCTGTTCACCCTGGTTGAATATGTTCGTTCGGCACGCATTCTGATCGAGCTGATAGCCAGCGTGGTTTTCTTCTACGTCTTCTTGCGGCGGTGGGCATCAACCGTGCCAGCGGAGTATTTCTTCTCCGTTGTTGGGCTATTTTCGCTCATATTAGGCTTCTATACAACCACGGCCATGCTTGCGCTGGGCGATCGCCCACAAGGGTACTTGATACTATCGCGCCGCATTGGCCGCGGAAGCTACTTGATAGGTTTGTATCTGGCGGCACTGGTTGTGGTATGGAGTATTTACGGCCTGATCAGTCTTGCCATGGCGCTCTATAACCCGATAGTTGGCTTAACACCAGTAAGCTGGCTGCTTGGCACTATTCCCCTATTACTGAATGTAGCCCTCCTTTCCGCGCTGCTTGTATTGATGGCCCCGATGGTACTACCCACTGGCGCACGCTTACTGATACTGGCGTTGATTGCGATCGCCTTTTCGGGGGGCCTCATTGGCGGGCAAACCCTTGCTGAGCTGCCGCCCACCCTGACAACAACCATCAATATTCTTCGCACGATCTTCAGCACACCGCTGCTACCCGCCTTCACCGGGTTTGCCCTCTCGGTCAGCCGCGATTATCGGGGGGTAGCTTTTGCCATCCCAATTGCGCAATTCTCGCTAACTCTGGGGATTTTGGCCCTGGCGCTCTACGCATTCGCCCGGCGCGAGATCATCTTCAGCGGCGCATAGCATACGCACATAAATTCACGGTTGACAAGGCCCCCCCATGCGAGTACAGTTGGTACACGCAGGGAGGCATGCGATGGTAACTGCGCAGTATGAGCGAGATGACCAACGCCTCTACCGATTGCTTAAAGCACTCGGCAATCCTGTGCGGCTGCAAATTGTACGTTTTATCCAAAATCACCCCCGCTGTATCGGGAATCAGATCCAGCTTCACCTCCCCGATCATGTTTCGCGCGCGCAATCTACACTGTCGCAGCATCTGAAGATTCTGCGTGCTGCTGGCATAATCCAGGCGCGTGATGATGGTTCGGCTACCTGCTACAGCATTAATCAGGAAATATTTGCCTGGTTGCGCGAACAGCTAGAGGATATGTAAGTTTTGTACAGTCTTGACCGTGCTAGGCTGCCTGTGCTACAATCAGAGCGCAACGCTGCCCGTGAAGAATGACTTGAATATCGTGAGCGAGCCAACCGATCCACGACGATCATGGTTCGCCACGTAGGCTAATGTGAGGAGTTGTATTATGGCCCAGCAACTACGGCTTGTTATTGCCGACGACGAATCGCTTATTCGTATGAACCTCAAGGAAACGCTGGTAAGCCTGGGATATCTGGTCGTTGGCGAGGCAGGCGATGGCGTGAGTGTGGTCAACCTGGCGCGTGAACTGCGGCCGGATCTGGTCATTATGGACATTAAGATGCCCAAGCTCGATGGGATTCAGGCCGCCAAGATGCTAACCGAAGACAAAATCGCGCCGGTGCTGCTGCTCACTGCCTACTCCGATCGCGAGCTGGTCGATCGTGCCCGCGAAGCTGGGGTAGTAAACTATATTGTGAAGCCCTTCCGCGATGCCGAGCTGCTGCCCGCAATCGAGATTGCAATGGCGCGGTACGCCGAATTCCAGGAAATAGATAAGAAAATTGGCGACCTGCAAGAAACGCTGGAAACGCGCAAGCTTGTCGAGCGGGCGAAGGGCGTGTTGATGGATACGCAGGGCCTGAAAGAACAAGAGGCTTTTCGCAAGATTCAGCAGCTTTCGATGAACACCCGCAAGTCGATGCGCGAAATCGCCCAGGCGATCTTGCTGACGGCGCAGATCGAGAAATAGGAACCATCGGTGGATTCTCTGCCACCCGAAACCAGCGCGCCCGCCCTTACGCCAAGGGCGGGCACATTATTGCGTTTTTTACGCACGGCACTGCCATATATCATCACTGCGCTGGTTGCTGTGGGGCTAAGCTTTGCCCTCCTATATATCTGGCCGCCTACCGCCCAGCCCAGCATTCGCATCCCTACGAATCCCCCGCCTACGGTGCCACCAGCGGCCCCAACCGCCCGCTCAGGTGCCGCTGCACCGACCTCACCAGCACTCTCGCAGGGTATTACGCAACAAGAGCTTGCCGATGTCCGCGCGGAATCCGATCGGAAGCAGGCGCAAATTTACCTATTGCTGGCAATTGTACAGATCGACGATGCCGAAACCGCCCTGCGCACAAATGATCTCGCGAGTGTTGACCAATCGTTAGTTGCGATCGACAACTCGCTCCAGCTTGCCTATAGGCGCTACGAGGGTGCTGGCGATTCGGCACGCGACGCGGTGGCCCAGCGCCGTATGGAAGTCAGCGGCATGCTCGATGATCTGTATCTTTACCCCGAAAATATGGATCAGCGACTCAATACGCTACGCCAGCTGACCCTCGCGCTCATCACCGAACAGCAGCCTTAATGTTCGCCCACCCAGATTGCCGCATCGGGCAATGTCACATCGCGCAACACACCATCATCATCGATAGTTGGTGGTATCGGCACAGGCGGTGCCGTGGGTGCTACCATCGGCGTCGCTGCCATGGCAGGCATTGCTAGCGTTGCATCATCGCTGGGGCGCACTTCGCACAGGTGCTCAATATCGCCACGACGGTACAGCCGCTTGCGCCCGACCGTCTGCCGAAACGAGCTAAGCAGCCCACGACTCACATACGCATACAGCGTCGCTTTTTTCACCCCAAGCAGCGCCACCGCCTCGTCTCCATCGAGATATTCCACGCCGTCGATTACCTGCATTGCTGAACCTCCTGCCTCTAGTATAACCGCAGCAAATTCTAGCGTCAATAATCAATATATATCAATATATATTGATATATATAAAGTATTGTGCTAGAATAAACCCGCGTTCATAGCAACAAGGAGAAACTGTGATGACAAGCGAAACCCCAGTACGCGGGCTGGATAATGTGGTGGTCGCCCGCTCACGGCTCAGTGCGATCGACGGTATCGGCGGCAACCTGATCTATGCGGGCTACCATATTCATGAACTGGCGGGGCGAGCATCGTTTGAAGAAGTGGTGTATCTGCTGTGGTATGGCGAATTACCAACCGCTGTCGAGCTGGCTGCGTTCCAGGCGCGCCTGGCTGCCGCGCGCGGGCTGAGCGCGGACGAGTTGGCGCTTGTGCATAGCGTGCCAGCCAGCGGACACGGCATGGATGCACTGCGCACGCTGGTATCGGGGCTAGCCCAGCTCGATGCGCAGGCCGACGCAATCGACGATAGCGCCACCGAACAGATCGGCGTGCGCGTGCTGGCAACAATGCCGGTGCTTTTGGCGGCCTGGGAGCGCCACCGCCATGGTGCTGAGCCAATTGCACCCAACCCGGCTTTGCCACATGCCGCAAACTTCTTGTATATGCTACGTGGCGCTATTCCTTCAGCCGCCGAGGCGCATGCATTCGATACCTATCTGGTGCTGCTAGCTGAGCATGGCCTGAACGCCTCCACCTTCGCAGCGCGGGTAGCGGTTGGCGCGGGCGCTGACCTCTACTGCGCGCTGGTAGCTGCAATTGCTACGCTTAAGGGAATCTTCCACGGCGGCGCGAACCAGAAGGCCATGGAAACATTCCTGGCAATTGGCACGCCCGAGCACGCCGCCGATTATATTGCAGCAATGCTGGAACGCGGCGAGCGCCTTATGGGAGTTGGGCATCGTATCTACAAAGTAGAAGATCCGCGGGTGCGCCACCTGCGCCACGCCGTACAGGCGCTCGCCGCCGAAAACAGCAGCGCCAGCAATTGGCAGGCGATCGCCGACGCGGTTGGACAGCTGGTCGCCGAGCATTCACATTTCACCCGGCGGCAGCTCAACCCCAATGTTGAGTTCTATAGCGCGCCGTTGCTGTACAGCCTGGGGTTGCCGCTCGATGTGTTTACCGCAGCGTTTGCGCTCAGCCGCACCGCCGGGTGGATCGGGCATATTCGCGAACAGCTAGCCGATAATCGGCTAATCCGCCCGAAATCGGACTATACCGGCCCGGCTTTGCGCGGGTTTGTGCCGCTCGGGCAACGTGGGTAAGCGAGCAGCTACACAATCAAACCCAGGCACACAGCACGATCGGGGGCGTGATATGCCCCCGATGGTTTACCAAAGCCTATGTCATCTTGTTGCTCAGCGGTTGGGCTGCTCAACAACCAACGCCAGCTGTTCTTGCAGGCGAATAAGGTTACGACGCTTGCCAGCATTGCGCAGCCGCGCCGCTACTGGCGTCCAATAGCGATGATTCCGCACAAACTTGAGCTGGTTTGCATACCAACCTTCATCAGTCATCACACCGCCATAACTCGCTAGCTCAGCGCGCAATGCCTGGTTGCGCTCTAAAAAATCGTCACGCCCAAGTACGTCGAGGTCGGCGTCGGCGAGTAGCTGTGCGAGTGGGCAGCTGGGTGCCTGTGGTAATTTTGTAGCCATAATAAGCTGGGCAATACTATTAATCTGGGTTGGCGCGTAGCCAAAAGTTGGCAATATCGCCCGGGCAATACCAACACTCGCTTCTTCATGTCCAGCGTAACACGCTACAAAACCAATATCATGGTAGTAGGCAGCTGTACGCAGCAGGCATAACTCTTCGGTGCTGAGGTGAGTAAGCGCGCCAAAGCGCTCGGCAGCTGGAACGACCTCATTGCAGGTATGGGCGAGCGAGTGGTACACTAGCGCCGGGCTTAGCTCGCAACTAAGGCGGTAAAGGGCATAGTGTCGGGCTTGCTCAAAATCAGGGGTTGTGTTCATAATGGCATCGCCTTTGCCCAAGGGACATGCTATTCCACGAGCATAAGATAAAATTCGACAGTGAGCATCGTGTAAATTACGTAACCCTTCATTTGCAACGCTTGTGTTAGACTATGACGACATTACAGCACACATAGTCACAAATATCATCTTGCTTCAGCATTTGAAACTCACCTAACACTCTTCAAGGGCAAGTCACCGGGGTCGCCGCGGCTCATATGAGCCGAACAGCGCACGACCTGTGCTACGATACCAGCCTGAAGAGAATATGCTCAGGAGGCATTGTGAATCGGAAACACCGCCGGGCTACGAGTATCCAGCCGCCGCAATTTGGCACACTCGCTGAAGACGAGGCGATGCCCGAAGTATTGGTGCCACGCGCGGCTTATACGCAGCAGCGCTGGTTCAACCCACAATTTGCGGCGCAACAGGCCGACGACGTGGCATTGGCCGAGCTGGATATACGCCAGGGCAGCTTTGCCGCAGCCGAATTGTCGCTCCTTCAGGCTACCGATTGCCGTTTCGACACGACCGATTTTGCCAGCTGTAGCCTGAACAAAGCCTATATTCGGCGGGTAGAATTCGCGGGCTGCCGCCTGGTTGGCCTGCAACTCACCGACGCAGACCTCGAAGATGTGCGCTTTTCGCGCTGTAATGGCCGCCTCGCCCGGTTCTGGTCATCATCATTGAAATCGGTGCGCTTCGAGCACTGCACCTTCCCCGAGGCATCATTCGACGGCTCGAACCTCACGGGTGCCGTGTTCTACAAGTGCGATCTGCGCGGTGCCGATTTCCGCAATGCGCGGCTCAAAGGGGCCGATCTGCGCGGCTCGCTCCTGGCAGGGCTGCAGGTGCATAGTAACGAGCTGGCGGGTGTCATCATCGACCCAGCGCAGGCGCTCGACTTGATTCAACTGTTAGGGGTGACGATTCGTGCGGAGGAGGCCGAGGGGTAAACAGCGCTCACCAAATCTGTGCAACACGTCATACCCAATTCGTTTGATTACTTGCCGCGCGTAACATAGCGCAACATCTCGTGCACCATCGCCTGCGCCAATGGATGTGTCGGCAAGTGCGCACTCAGCCGAAAGGCCGAGGCCAGCAGGCGGCCAGCGCCATAGTGACGTTCGGCGATCAGCGCGACGGTATGCTGCAGCCAGCCAACAAATAGCCCGGCATGAACATCGGCTGCGAAATCAGCCGGATCGCAGCCAACCAACACCTGATCTGGCGTGAGATCGGCGAATGCGAAATCGAGCCCGCCGACTTTCGGCAGGGTAGTGAACATGCGATCCTGCCGCAGCCAGCTGAAACTGCTGGCCCAATCGCCCTGCCAACTGCGCCCCGCGCGCGCTGCAATCCCTAATCGCTGCAGGTATGCCTGCTGGGCACCGGCCTGCTCAGCCAGCCACAACACCCGTCCGCCGGTTTCCACATACGCGCGCAACCTATCGGTGATTGTCGTTGCCAGCGCGACGTCAGCCGACTCAAGGGTTTCGGCTACCGCATAGCCCAGATCAGCCAGGGTAGCAGACAGCTCAGGGGCATAGATGCGGAGCGGCGCGCCGCCTGTGGCCTGGGTCGGAGTAGCAGCGGCGCGCGCCAGCACATAGATCTCTTGGTAATTGCTGGCCAGCTGCTGGCTGCGCGCATCGTACAGACGCAGCTCAAGCCGCAGGCGCGCGCTAGCCGTGAGCGCGGGTGCAACAAATACCACTGTTCCTACCAGCTGCGCTGCGCCAGTATCGCAGACAATTGGCGCAATCCTGCCACATATACCGGGCGCGTCTTCAAGCCACCATTCTACCCACGAACCATGCAGATCGGCGGTTGAGAAGTGTGAAAGCGTCACATTCACGCTACACTGCGTGCCTGCCCACACCACCGCGTGCGCCATCTCGGGCACCAGCACATCGTCGGCATTGAGCGTGCCCAGATCATTATAAAACGCTTTGGGATTGCGGTGCATATCGAGCAGGCCATTACATTCCCAATGCACATCGGTAAACTCGGTAATCACATAGCCAACAATGCTCGAATGCAGGCGCATCTGCTCGATCTCATACTTTAGCGCAACGAGCTCGGCGCGCTGGCTGGCGCGCGTTAAGTCGCCGAGGGTTGGGAATACGGTATCGAGGTGGAAGCGGGCGAAGCGCTGCTCGATACCATGCGGATACACCGCGCCATCGCCCCATTCCAGCCCGGTTTCGAACCACCATGGGTCGCGCCCACCATAGCCAGCGCGCAGCTGCTCAAGGTCGGGTAAGCCCCAGTTGCCGAATTCCGACACCACCAGCGGCTCGGTTCCACTGCACCGCACCTCGCTGGTGTGAGTGCGCGGGCCGCGCTGCCAGAAATCGCCGCGCAATGCGCGCCAGGTATCACTATCGGCATAGCTATGTGCATAGGCCCAATCGGGGCGCGCGGCGAAATCGGCTACCCAATAGCGCCACTGCCGGTAGTGGTCAGGCATCGCATAATAGTTATGGAAATCTTCAATATCCGTCACAACATGGAAATTGCCATAGCATGCCGAATTCTCCACCACCAGGCGCTGCGGATCGAGTGATTTTACAAGGTCGTAGGTTTCTGCCAGCCAGGCGCGATGATCGGCATTGACACCAAGATCAGTTCCCCAGTTTTCGTTGATAATCGTCCAGATCACGATCGAAGGATGGTTCCAATCGCGCTCAATCATGCCCTGGAGGGTGCTGCGTGCGCGACGCTTAGCCGCCGCCGTTAAGTTCTGCCAGTTAGGCAGCTCAGTCCAGATCAGCATACCGGCGCGATCGGCGGCAGCGTAGTAGCGCGGGTCGGTGATTTTAATATGCGTGCGCAGGCAGTTCAGGCCCATATGGCGCGCTTTGGCAAATTGATCATCGAGCGCGGTATCGCTGAAAGGCGTATAGATCAATTCAGGATAATAATCTTGGTCGAGCGCGCCACGCAGGTAGATCGCACGCCCATTTAACAGGATTTGGCCACTGGGGCTGGTGGCGATTGAGCGCATGCCAAAGGTTGTGCTGAAGGTATCGAGCGCGGGTATGCCAGCCGCCTCTTCGCTGAGCGCTGCCCTAAGCCGGTACAGGTTAGGCTGAGCAATATCCCATAACAGCGCATCGGGCACTGGCAAGCTCAGGGTAAGGTAGCCGCTCCCGGCCAGCAGATTGGCAGTGTGCGTGCTGGTCTGGCCGCGCGGGTCGGTGAGCGTAACGTTCACATACAAATCGTGTGCGGCGGGCATATTCAGGCTGAGCGCCACCTGCGCCTGCGCACCAGGAACATCGGGCGTAACCTGTAGCCGGGCCATATGCGTCGCCGCGCGCGCTTCAAGGTATACGCTCTGCCAGATGCCGCCGATTGGGCCATACCAGCTTTGCTTGCCGTGAGGAATCTCTGAAAATGGGTAATCGGGGAAGCGTGTGGTATCGTTGCTTGGGTCAACCACGCGCACCACAAGCTCGTTCGCTTCAGCGAGGTGAATGGCCGGACTCGCATCTAGCTCGAAGGGTAGGTAGCCGCCCTCGTGCTCGCCAAGCAGCCGCCCATTCAGCCAGGCCGTAGCGAAATAATCGACGGCACCGAAATGCAATATCCATAGGTGTTGCTCGCCGCTGCTATCATCCATTCCGACGGTGAATGTACGACGATACCACGCGACCCCAGTGTAATCACGTAAATCATCGAATTGGGCTTGCCACGGCCCAGGCACACCAATGCTGCGCGGCATGCCAGCACGCCCCAACGTAGTATTGGTGAGATGCCCAGCCGGGTCGAGAACAAACTCCCATGGGCCATCAAGACTCATCCGTTGCCGCTGCATGCAGTTCGCCTCGCATCATTGTGATGGAAAACTACGACCGCCCCGTCGCACGGTAGTGAACC
>JAFEAS010000105.1 GCA_018266315.1 Chloroflexi bacterium SZAS-1
CGCTGAGCAGCAGCCACCACAGCGCCGAGCCGATGAACACACCCAGCACCAGCAGCGCAGCCGCGCCATAGTTGCCCGCCGCGCTCGCAAGCCCCAGCCCGGCAAACACCGCCAGAAACGATAGGATGGTCGTGGGGTTGGTGAGTGTCAGGAAGAAGGTGGACGCGTAGGCACCGAACAAGCCGACACCGCTGGCGTTGGCGGCCTGGGCTGCCGGGCGCGCCAGCAGCGTGCGGATGCCCAGGTAGCAGAGAAATGCGCCGCCAATCAGCTTGAGCCACAGCTGCTGGCTCATCAGCAGGCTGGAGATGAACGTCAGCCCAAAGCCCGCAATACAGCCATACATTGCGTCGGCGGTAGCGGCCCCCAGCCCGGAAACCAGCCCGGCGGCGCGGCCATTGGCGAGCGTGCGGCGAATACATAATGCCCCAATTGGCCCCACCGGCGCGGCAATGCTAAAGCCGATGAGCAAGCCTTTCAGTAAGAGTGTGGCATCCATAGCGCGTCCTCTTGCTACAACCCGCATCTGCCCTGTGTGCGATGAGTTCCATTAGGCAGATGTTGCTTCGTAGTGTGTAGTGCGTAGGCTTTTTACTACGCACTATATTCTATGCCAGCACCTCAGATGGGTGGGTAATATACCCGGTCAGCGCAGTGGCGGCGGCCACTTCGGGCGAGCCTAGGTAGATATTCGCTTGTGGCGATCCCATGCGCCCACGGAAGTTGCGGTTGCCGGTGAACAGGCAAACCTCGCCCGGCGCGAGCACGCCCATATGCCGGCCAATGCACGCGCCACAGCCGGGGGTGCCCAGCGCTGCGCCAGCAGCTAGCAGCGTCGCCAAGGTGCCATCTTCGGTTGCCCGGCGCAGCGCCTCGCTGGTGGCGGGCACCACAATTAGGCGCACACCCTTGGCAACGCGCTTGCCTTGCAGAATACGCGCAGCGGCGGCCATGTCGGTGTAGTGCCCGTTCGTGCAGGTGCCGAGATACACCACATCAACGGCCACGCGGCCAACGTCGGGCAAATCGACGACGTTATCTACATAATGTGGCACGCTGATCTGCGGGGTAAGTGTGCTCAGATCAATGTCAACGGTGCG
This sequence comes from Chloroflexi bacterium SZAS-1, assembly GCA_018266315.1. Classification (GTDB taxonomy): domain Bacteria; phylum Chloroflexota; class Chloroflexia; order Chloroflexales; family Roseiflexaceae; genus Kouleothrix. Next base: position 1,101 of record JAFEAS010000105.1, read on the forward strand.
GGTGTAATGTGCGCCTTCCTCAACGCGCAGCCATTCGGGTACGCTATTAGCCAGCGCCGCCTGGTCGATCGGAGCTAGCTCAGCGTTGGCGGGTAGCTCGAACACCGGCGGCACAATCCCAGCCTTTGCGCCCACCTCAATCGAAAGCGTCGCCAGCGTCATGCGGTCGCCGGTGGGCAGAAACGCAAGGCCATGCCATTCAACCGACTGGTAGGTTGCGCCGTCGGCCCCAATTTCGCGTGCCACGCGTAAGCCCAGGTCTTTGGCGCTCACGCCAGGCTGAAAGCGCCCCTGCGCCTGCACGCGCACGGTTTCGGGCACGCGCAGCCAGGTTTGGCCGGTCGCTAGTGCCAGCGCCATGTCGGTGGTGCCCATGCCCGTGCCAAATGCGCCAACGCTGCCATAGCCCGTCGAGTGCGAGTCGCTGCCGATGATCAGCATCCCGGGCCGGGCCATGTTTTCTTCCACCAGCACCGGGTGCGAGATGCCGCGCCCGACATCATACAGGTGCGTAATGCCCTGCTCGCGTACCCAGCGGCGCAGGTTGGCCTGGTGCTCGGCGTTCTGAATGGTAGCGGCAGGCGCAACGTGGTCAACGACGACCGCGATGCGCTCCGGGTTCCATACGCGCTCGGCCCCCAGCTCGCCGTGCAGCACCTTAATGATGCTGGGCGAAATGCTGTCGTGCATCATCGCCAGGTCAACATTCACCACTACATTTTCGCCAGCCTGCACGGGCTTCCCGGCCGCGTGCGAAAGAATCTGCTCTGCAAGCGTCTGTCCCATCCGAAGCCTCTCCTTGGCTAGGCGCAGTGTCCTGCGCAATTCGATTACCCAATGAGCGGCGCGCGCTGGGCATAGCCCGGCCCGCCGATGCAGGCGCGCGCGTCGTGGCGTAGAGCACAATTGGTATATGAATCGGGAAGGCAAATAGGGTAAAAACCGCGCGGCAGTGCGAGGGTGCCATTCCTGGCAGAGCGTTCAGCGTTGAACGAGCGGGCGGGCGCGGATGTGCGCCAAGAGTATACGTCAACAGTCGGGCGGCGGTTCATGCCAGTCGCTCCTTGAGTAGAACGCAGATTCACAGGTGTGGCGGCAGGTTGCCACAATGCGCTGCTTTGCGCGGAGCTGGCAGAACAATTGCTTTTTCATACTGACCTCATTCTTGTGTACACAAAAACGCCCGCCTCACCAGTCTGGTGAAGCGGGCTTGTCGTTCGCACTCAGGACAAGCGAGCCTAACCAGACCACGCGGCTGGCTGTTTGCTCTGCTTACCCTGCTTCAGAAACGAAGAAGTCATAGATGTATCATTGGGTCGTATTCGGAACGGCGCGAGTATAGCACTGCTCAATGTAAAAGTCAAACGTGGTGGCGTGTGCACTATCACGGTTCAGATCGGGAAGAGTCGTTTCGACGCGCGCAGCCATCAGATGGATGGACACTGGCGCTCAGCCCCGCAGGACACTCCCCAAGAAAAGCCCGCCAATAAACCAGCCGCATATCAGGCCTGGCACAACGAGCAGCACGAGCCATGGCCGCAGTGTGGGAATAAACCGCATGCGCCGCTCGGCACAGGTGGCGATGATTATTACATAGCTGCCTCGCTTCGTTCTCATCGCACCGTTGAATATCTGTACAAACCGTGGTAAAATACTGGCTAATCGGCGTGCAAAATGGCACGCCAATCATTTAGACTCAAGCGCTAGCACTCGGATAGTGCGAGTGCTAAGATCTGAGCAAATGTATTAGTGTTGAGTCACGCCTATGGCCGTTGATATGAACGAGCGTCGCCAGCTCATCCTTAAGCTGGTGATCCAGGAGTTTATTGAAACGTCGACGCCAGTAGCCTCGGAGCTGCTACTGCGCAAATATGGGCTGGCGGTCTCTTCGGCAACCATTCGTAACGAAATGGCCGCGCTCGAAGACCTGGGCTACCTTACACACTGGCACACCTCGGCGGGGCGCGTGCCCACCGATGCGGGTTATCGCTATTATGTCGAAAACCTGATGGATCGTACCCCGCTTTCGGCTACCGAGCAGCGCACGATTCGGCATCAGTTCTACCAGGTGCGCTCCGAGCTCGACCAGTGGATTCAGCTGGCGGGCGCGGTGCTGGCACGCACGGCGCAAAATGCCTCGGTGGTAACCCCACCGCGCGCATACCAGGCGCGCTTCAAGCACCTTGAGCTGATCGCCATTCACGAAGCCACCGTGCTCCTGGTGCTGGTGCTCCACGATGGCACCATCCGCCAGCAGAGCTTTACGCTCGAAAGCGCGCGCCCACAAGAGGACTTAAGCCGCAGCGCGGCGCGCCTGAACGAGCGTTGCCACGACGCGCCAATCGGCAAGATCGAAGAGATGTTGCAGCAAGAGCGCACGGTAACCCCTGCTCAGCTCGATGAATTGGATCTGGTAGTGCTGGACTTGATCACGAAGGCCATGCACCAGCTCGAAGATCAGGTGAATGGGCAGATATACAGCGATGGCCTGCTCGAAATGCTCAACCAGCCTGAGTTTGCGCAGGTGGCGCGCGTGCGCCAGGTGCTTGAGATGCTGCAAAGTGGCAAAGGGCTTGGCCCGCTGATTCCGCGCGTGCTCGCCAATAACGGTGTGCAGGTGATTATTGGCGGCGAACATAGCCGCGACGAAATGCGCGAATACAGCGTCGTGCTCTCGCGCTATGGCGTAGCCGACGAAGTCGTCGGCATCCTCGGGGTCATTGGTCCGACGCGCATGGCCTACCCACGCACGATCTCAACCGTTCGCTATATCTCAACCGTAATGAGCGATATGCTAGGCGATATCTACGGTGGCGAAAGCAGCCGCGCCTAGCGCTGGCACTGGCGGCTATACCTGGCCGTGCGGTGCTATGAGTATGTCAACAAGCAACATAGCTATTTGGAGGATCTACGTTCTATGACTGAAGAGCAGAAGAACGCAACTGATACAGGAGTACCCGTGACCGATTCAGCAACCCCTACATCTGAGGATAGCAGCATCGAAGCGCTTCAGGCGCGCATTGCCCAGCTGGAAAAAGAAGCTGCTGATTATAAAGATCAGTGGCTACGTGCGGCTGCCGACTATAAAAACTTCAAGCGCCGCACCGACCAGGAGCGTGCCGAACTCATCCGTGGCGCCAGCGCCGGGCTGGTGCTGAAGCTGCTACCGGTGATCGACGATCTTGAGCGCGCGATGAACAGCGTGACGCCCGAGGTCTACGCCTCGCAGTGGTACAACGGCTTTAAGCTCATTCCGCAAAAGCTGCAAACCGTGCTGGAAAGCGAGGGCGTGACCCCGATCGATGCGCTTGGCAAGGATTTCGACCCGAACTTCCACGAGGCGGTGATCTACGAGGCAGCAGGTGCGGGCCAGGGCGGCAAGGTCGTGGCCGAGCTGCAAAAGGGCTACATGCAGCGCGACCGTGTGCTGCGGCCAACAATGGTGAAGGTTGGGCAAGAATAACCAGTCGGTAGTATGCGGCCAGCAGTAAGTGGCACGACTGCCAACTGCCTCTAGGAGACAATAATGGGTAAAGTTATCGGCATCGATCTTGGGACAACCAACTCGGTGGTAGCGGTGATGGAAGGCGGCGAGCCAGTCGTGATCTCCAATGCCGAAGGTAATCGCCTGACGCCATCGGTGGTGTCGGTGAATAAAACCGGCGAGCGGCTGGTGGGCCAGGTTGCCAAGCGCCAGTCTGTTACCAACCCTGAGAATACGATTTTCTCGGTGAAGCGCTTTATGGGGCGCAAGCTGAACGACCCGATCGTCCAGCGCGACCGCGACCTGATTCCGTACAAGCTAGCGTCGGCCCCGAATGGTGATGTCCGTGTGCTGCTCAGCGGCAACGAGCACTCGCCGCAAGAAGTTTCGGCGATGGTATTGCAGAAGCTGAAGGCTGACGCCGAAGCCTACCTGGGCGAAACTGTGAGCCAGGCAGTCATTACCGTACCGGCCTACTTCAACGACAGCCAGCGCCAGGCCACCAAAGACGCGGGCAAAATCGCTGGACTTGAGGTGCTGCGCATTATCAATGAGCCAACCGCCTCGGCGCTGGCCTATGGCCTCGACAAGCAAGGCAAAGACGAGACGATCGCGGTGTACGACCTTGGCGGCGGCACTTTCGATATTTCGATCCTTGAGCTGGGCGATGGCGTATTCGAGGTAAAGGCCACCAACGGCGATACACATCTGGGCGGCGATGACTTTGATCAGCGCATTATCGAGTGGCTAGCCGACGAATTTAAGCGCGATACCGGCATTGATCTGCGCAGCGACCGTACCGCATTGCAGCGCCTGAAAGAGGCTGCCGAGAAGGCTAAGATGGAGCTTTCGGGCGTGCTGCAGACGGAAGTGAACCTGCCGTTTATTACCGCCGATGCCAGTGGTCCGCGTCACCTGAACATTAACCTGACCCGCGCCAAGCTCGAGCAGCTGACCGGCGACCTGGTTGACCGCACGATTGCCCCGGTGAAGCAGGCACTTGCCGATGCCGGGCTGCGCGCGAATGATATTGACGAGGTCATTCTGGTTGGCGGGCAGACGCGCATGCCAGCGGTGCAGGAGGCGGTACGTAAATTCTTCAACCGCGACCCGCACAAGGGTGTGAACCCGGATGAGGTGGTGGCGATTGGCGCGGCGATTCAGGCGGGCGTGCTGGCGGGCGACGTGAAAGATGTGCTATTGCTCGATGTTACGCCGCTCACCCTGGGCATCGAGACGCTCGGCGGTGTGATGACGCCGCTGATTGAGCGCAATACCACCATTCCTACCCGCAAGAGCCAGGTATTTTCAACCGCCAGCGACAACCAGAACAGCGTTGAGGTGCATGTCCTTCAAGGCGAGCGCGCCGAGGCCCGCATGAATAAATCGCTCAGCAAGTTCGTGCTCGATGGTATCCCGCCTGCGCCGCGCGGGATGCCCCAGATCGAAGTGACCTTCGATATCGACGCGAACGGTATTCTGAACGTGCATGCCAAGGATAAAGCCACTGGCAAGGAACAGCATATTACCATTACCGCATCGTCGGGCCTGAACGACGACGAGATTACGCGCATGGTGCGCGATGCCGAGGCGCACGCTGATGAAGATAAGCGCCGCCGCGAGCTGATTGGTGCGCGCAACCAGGCTGATAGTCTGATCTACACGGCGGAGAAAACGCTGCGCGATGCGGGCGATAAAGTCGATGGCGCGCTACGTACCGATGTTGAAGATAAGATTCGGGCGCTGCGCAACACCGTGGAAAGCGACAACGTCACAGAAATACAAAATCGTATCGCCGAGCTGAATGTTGTGCTGCAGCAGGTGGGCCAGGCAATGTACCAGAACAATGGCGAGGCAGCCGCAAACGATGAGGATGTGGTTGAGGGCGAATACCGCGCCGAGTAATCAGGGCATAGAAATTGGGAGTGAGGGGTTGTGTCGTGCAATCCTGCCTCTCATTCTCAATTTCCAGCCTTCATCGAGGAATATATGGCCGCAAAGCGTGATTATTACGAGGTACTGGGAGTAGCACGGAACGCCTCACAGGAAGAAATTAAACGAGCCTTTCGGCGTCTCGCCAGGCAGTATCATCCTGATATTAACCGCGAGCCAGGTGCCGATGCAATGTTCAAAGAGGTCAACGAGGCCAACGAGGTGCTCTCGGACCCTGAGAAGCGCGCAATGTACGATCGGTTTGGGCATAGCGGTATGAGCGGCCAGCCTGGTTTCGACCCATTTGGCGGCGGCGCTGATCCGTTCGGCAGCATTTTCGAGGCGTTTTTTGGCGGGCAGGCGGGCCAGCGCCAGGGCCAGCGCGGCCCCCAGCGCGGTGCCGATTTACGCTATAACCTGGCGATTTCGTTTGAAGAGGCGATCTTCGGTGTCGAGAAGGAGATCGAATTTCGCCGCCTTGAAGGCTGCCCCACCTGTCGCGGCAGTGGTGCCGAGCCAGGCACCGACCCGGTGCGCTGCCCGAAATGTGGTGGCCTGGGCGAGGTGCGCCAGCGTGCGCCGATCTTCAACATGGTAACGGTCACAACCTGTGATCAGTGCCGTGGCGAAGGCACCGTGATCGCAATTCCGTGCAGGGAATGCCGTGGCGATGGCCGGGTGCGCCAGCCGCGCACGCTGCGCGTGAAAGTACCAGCCGGCGTCGACGGCTCGTCGCAGATTCGGATTACCGGTGAGGGCGAGGCTGGCCCGCGTGGCGGCCCGCATGGCAACCTGTATGTGGCGCTGGATGTGCAGCCGCACGCCTATTTCGTGCGCGAGGGCAACGATATTTTGCTGGAGCTACCGCTGAATATTGCGCAGGCGACCCTCGGTGCCGAGCTAGAGGTGCCTACCGTGGATGGAACCGAGCGTTTGCGGGTACCACCAGGCACCCAGAACGGCGCAACCTTCCGCATTGGTAAGAAGGGGGTGCCCTTCCTGCGCGGGAATGGGCGCGGCGACCAGATCGTGGTGACGCGAGTGATGGTGCCAACCCGCCTGAACGACCAGCAGCGGCGGCTGTTCCAGGAGCTTGAGCGCTCGCTCGAACCCGAGCAAATTGGCGGCCAGCAAGACGAAGGCTTTTTTGGGCGGCTGCGCAACGCGCTGGGTTTATAAGCCGTTCGGGTGTACGAACTGGGCTGGGTGTGGATGCGCGCCCAGCTTTTGTATTTCTACACTCGAGGATTGTATGCTATACTAGCCAACAAATACATAGCCGAGCGACGGGCGCGGGAGAGCACCGCACCAGCGGTCGCCGAAGGAGCAAGCCGGGCAACGCCACTGCCTGCGCGAATCTCTCAGGCACCGAGAACTGCGCCCCGACGGCACTCTGGAGAGCTGCGCACCGCGCGGCACCGACGGAGTAACCTGCTTTCAGGTTATAGCTGGCAGTTCGCAGCGCGCGTTTCGTAACGTATACACTGCGAACTCCGGTTAGCTGAAAGTAGGGCATCTCTCAGGTTCGCGGACAGAGAACAGGCACAATGCCTGATTCTGTTCGCGTTTTTGATTCCCGAAATATATGGAACATTGGCGTCTGATCATCGATATTCCGCGCGATGGCGCGACGAATATGGCCCGCGATGAGGCGCTGGCGTATGCCGGGGTCGTGCCCACGCTGCGGCTGTACGCCTGGCAGCCTGCCTGTGTGTCGCTTGGGCGCTTTCAGCGCAGCGGCGAAATTGACCAGGCGGCATGTGCGCAAGCTGGCATTGATGTTGTACGTCGCCCTTCGGGTGGGCGGGCGCTGCTGCACGCCAGCGAGCTGACCTACGCGGTGGTTGTGGATGAGCGCCATGCGCTGCTCGGGGGCAGCTCGATCCTCGCAAGCTACCGCCAGATCAGCCTGGCGCTAGTGGCCGGGTTGCGCCAGCTTGGTGTCGCCGCCGAGCTTACCCCGGTGCAGCGCCACGCCACCCGGCAGCCGATGCTTGATGGCGTGCCCTCGGCTCCTAAACCAGCGCGTGCGGCGAGCGGCCCAATCTCGGCGGCGTGCTTCGATGCACCAGCGAGCTACGAGCTGACTGTACACGGACGCAAGCTGGTAGGTAGCGCGCAAACCCGGCGCAATGGCGCAATTTTGCAGCACGGTGCCATTCCGCTCGCGGCCCACGCCGAGCGCCTGAGTGGGTTATTGCGGCATCCACCAGCTGATCTGGCGGCGCGCATGATCGCCCTCGACGAGGCGGCGGGCCGGGCAATTGCATTTGACGAGCTGGCCGAGGCGCTGCTGGCGGGCTTTCGTGCAAGCTGGGGAATTGCGTTTGTGCCAGGGACATTGAGCGCGGCTGAAGCGGCGCATGCCGCTGATCTGCGTCGGGCTAAGTACAGCGATGCGGCGTGGACATTTGGGCGCTAGTGCAAGTCTTGGGAATGGGAGTTACGATGTAGGCGAGGCATCAGTGCGCTCTGCGCCGCGGTAGTGAAAAGAATTCGTTCGTCGTTCTGGTATAATCCGTTGCACCTCCTGCAACACAGTAATATTCAGCATAGAGCGAAAGGAGTCGGCCCATGTCCACTTCGGCGACCCTCAAGCGCACGCCATTGTTCGATCAGCATGTCGCCCTGGGGGCGCGTATGGTTGAGTTTGGCGGCTGGGAGATGCCCGTGCAGTATAGCGGTATTGTCGATGAGCACAATGCTGTGCGCGGTGCAGCTGGTCTGTTCGATATCAGCCACATGGGCGAGTTCGAGGTGAAAGGCCCCGATGCGCTCGCGTTTCTTCAGCACGTTTGCACCCAGGATATCGCCGCTATTGGCGAGGGCATGGCGAATTACTCGCTGCTCTGCCGCCCCGATGGTGGCATTGTCGACGATATTTTTGTGTATAACCTGCCCGATGGCTATCTCGTTGTCGTCAATGCCTCAAATATCGACAAAGATTTTGCCTGGATGCTCGATAACCTTCACGGCTTCAATGTCGAGCTAACTAATATTTCTGATCATGCCTCCATGCTGGCGCTGCAAGGCCCGGCTGCTGAAGGTATTCTGGCGCAGGCGGCTGGCCCCGAGCTGGCTGCGCTGCCGTTCCATGGCGTTGCCACCGGCATGCTGCTGGGCGATATTCCTGGCATTGTGGCCCGCACCGGCTACACCGGTGAAGATGGGTTCGAGCTGTTTATTGACGATGACAACGCGGCGCGCCTGTGGGACGGGCTGCTTGCGCTAGGCCGCGCCGCTGGCCTGAAGCCTGCCGGGCTAGGCGCGCGCGATAGCCTGCGCTTCGAGGCGTGCTTGCCGCTGTACGGCCACGAGATCGCCGATGATATTAACCCGTATGAGGCGAAACTCGGCTGGGCAGTGAAGCTCGACAAGGGCAGCGATTTTGTAGGCCGTGCGACCCTGGCACAGATCAAGCAGCAGGGCGTGGCGCGCAAGCTGGCGGGCTTCGAGCTGACCGAACGCGGGATCGCGCGCGGCGGCTACGAGCTTCGTGATGCTGCGGGCGCGCGCATTGGCGAAGTGTCTACCGGTATGCCCGCGCCATCGCTCGGCAAGAACCTGGGCCTCGGGCTGGTGCCTGCCGCGCTCGCCACCGAAGGGAGTGAGCTGAGCGTCGTGGTGCGCGACCGGCCAGTGCGCGCGCGCGTGGTGAAAACACCGTTCTACAAGCCACGATACAAGAAATAAGCAGTGGGCATATGCGCCTGCTGCCAGCGATGACAGCCAACAAGATAAGGAGCACAATTATGGCATTCAAAACCCCTGCCGACCTGCAATACGCGAAAACGCACGAGTGGATTCGCATTGAGGGCGATGAGGCGACGATTGGGATTAGCGATTATGCGCAGGACGCGCTCGGCGATGTGGTGTATGTTGAGCTGCCCGATGTTGGCACCACGTTTGAGACGGGCGACGCATTCGGCGCGATTGAGTCGGTGAAGGCCGCCTCCGAGGTGTATATGCCGGTGGCGGGCGAGGTCGTCGCCACCAACGATGCCGTAGTCAATTCTCCCGAGCTGCTCAATAGCGAACCCTATGATGGCGCATGGCTGATCAAGATTAAGGTAGCCGAGGGCGTGGGCGCGCTGATGAGCGCTGAGGCGTATGAGAAGTTCGTAGACGAGATTAAGCACTGATACATGTACGACGTGCGATTTTAGATCTGCGATACGCGCAAACTCAGCGTCAATCGTACATCCAAAATCGCAAATGGAGTAATTGAGGGTGTCACACTATATTTCTATCACCGAGGCCGAGCGCGCCGAAATGCTAGCCGCCATTGGTGTGCAGGGCGTTACCGACCTATTCGCCGATGTGCCTGAAGCGCTGCGCTTCCCCGAGCTGAAGCTGCCGCCCGCGCTCTCGGAAATTGAGCTACGGCGCGAGCTGGGCGCAATGTCGAACCAGAATGCTAACGCCAACAGCCATAGCATCTTTCTGGGGGCGGGCGCGTACAACCATTTTGTGCCCAGCGCCGTCGACCAGATCTTGCGCCGCTCGGAATTTTATACCGCCTACACGCCGTATCAGCCCGAAATTAGCCAGGGCACGCTTCAGGCCATTTTCGAATACCAGAGCCTGATCTGCGCAATGACTGGCATGGATGTGGCGAATGCCTCGCACTACGATGGTGCAACCGCGCTGGCCGAGGCCGCCATTATGGCGGTGAACTCGACGCGCAACCGCCGCACCGTGCTGGTAGCGCCGAGCGTTAACCCGCAGTATCGCGCCGTGCTGCGCACCTACTTGCAGGGCACCGGCATCCGCGTGCGCGGCGACGAAAACCCGCATGCGACGCTGGACGAGGTGCTTGCCCTGGCCGATAACACCACCGCCGCCGTGCTGGTGCAAAGCCCCGATTTTTTCGGCACGCTGCACGATCTGAAGCCGCTGGTGGCGCGGGCGCATGCCGCTGGCGCACTGCTGGTGGCGCATTTCGACCCGATTGCGCTGGGGTTATTCCAATCGCCGGGCGAAGCCGGTGCTGATCTTGCTACCGCTGAGGGCCAGCCGCTGGGCATTGGCCTGAACTACGGTGGGCCGTACCTGGGCATGTTCGCATGCAGCGAGAAGCTGGTGCGCAAGCTGCCGGGCCGCCTGGCAGGCGCGACGCTCGATGTCGAGGGGCGGCTGGCGTATGTGCTGACGCTGCAAGCGCGCGAACAGCATATTCGCCGCGAAAACGCAACCTCAAACATCTGCACCAACCAGGGCTTGATGGCGCTGGCCGCGGCTGTACACCTGAGCCTGCTGGGCCGCCAGGGTCTACGGCGCGTGGCCGAGCTGTGCTACCACCGTGCACACTACGCCGCCGCCGAGCTGGGCAAGCTGCCGGGCTATCGTGTCGAAGATCGGGGCGCATTCTTTAAGGAGTTTGTGCTGCATTGCCCGCGCCCGGTCGCCGAAATCAACGCGGCACTGCGCGAGCACGGCATCGTCGGCGGCTACGATGTGTCGCAAGATTACCCTGATATGCCGAACGCGATGCTGCTGTGCGTTACCGAAATGAACAGCAAGGCCGAGATCGACGTGCTGGTAGACGAGCTTCGCGCTAGTTAGAATCAGGCATCAAGAGCTAAGAACCGCCTCGAGCGTGTTCGTGGTTTTTGGTTCTCAGTTCTCCATATGGAACTTTCTGCCGAACAACTTGCGCTTATTCTGGCCCGCGCGCTGCCCGAAGCGCGTATACGCGAAACGCGCGCGCTACCGGGCGGGCGCTACGTGCTCGCGCTGGCCGATGGCACGCGCCTACAAATGCAGCTGTACGCATCGACAGCGGCAGCCGGGGCGGCAGCGGCGGCATTACGGCAGCTGCGCGGCGAGGTCGATCTGCCGATCCCTGAGCTGCGTGCCAGCGACCCGGAAGGCGCAACGGTGGGCCTGCCCTACCTGCTGCTCGGCAACACACCCGGCGAGCCGCTCAACCAGGTGTTGCCGCAGCTGGATAATGATGCGCTCTATACTGTGGGCCGCCGTCTGGGTACGATTGTCAGCCGGGTACATCGCCTGGCATGCACGCGCTATGGCCCGCTCGATGAGGGTGGTGCCGCCGCGACTGAGCGCGAGTATGTGCTGGCACGTGTTGAGTGCGATGCCCAGCGCTGCGGCGAGCTTGGGCTGCTCGACCGGCGCACCGGCAGCGAGCTGACGAGCTGGTTCACGCAACACTTCCAGCCAGTCGGCAAGCAGGCCGCGCTGGTGCATGGCGGGCTTACCCCAGGCTGCATCCTGGTGCGGCGCGGCGAGTCCGATTCTGCGAGTGGGCGCGGTGCATGGCGGGTTGGCGGGATACTCGGCTGGGAGTACGCGCTGGGCTGGTGCCCGGCCTGGGAACATGCGACCTGGCTGGATGCGATCGACGACCCGCGCTACTTCAGCCTGCGGGTGGGCTATGGTAATGGCTACGACGAGCAGAGCAACCGCGCGTATGAGCAAGTGCGCGAGCATGTCCTGGTTCCATACCGCATCTTGCTGATGCTTCAGCGGATGCAGGCGGCTTACGCTACTGGCGACCTGAACGAATGTGGGCGGCGGCGCGGCATACTGCGCGGCCTGATGCGTGTTCTTGAAGGATAACCGACCACACGACGCGGCCACCCGCTGCGTGCTGGTGATAAGGGTGTAGGATGAATACATACGAACCACCGATTTTTGAGCTTTCGGCACCGGGCAAGATCGGCGCGAACCTGCCCGCGCTCGATGTGCCAGCGGCAGAGCTACCCGCCAACCTGCTGCGCAGCGACGACCTGGCGGCGATGCCCGAGCTGAGCGAAACCGAGGTCATGCGCCATTTCACGCGCATCTCGCAGCGCAACTACTGCATCGACACTGGCATGTACCCGCTTGGCTCGTGTACGATGAAATACAACCCCAAAATTCATGAAGAAGCCGCGCGCTATGCTGGCTTTGCTGGGGCGCATCCGCTGCAAGACGAACAGCTTTCGCAGGGCGCATTGCGCCTGATGTACGAGCTGCAAACCCTGCTGGGCGAGATCTCGGGCTTTGATGCGGTGTCGCTGCAACCGGCGGCGGGCGCACAGGGCGAATTCACCGGCGTGCTGGTGTTTCGTGCCTATCACCTCAGCCGTGGCGATACCGAGCGCAACGAAATTCTTGTGCCCGACTCGGCGCATGGCACCAACCCGGCCACCGCTGCAATGGTGGGCATGAAAGTAATCGAGGTGCAATCGGGGCCGCGCGGCAACTGCAACCTCGAAGACCTGAAGAGCAAGCTTTCGCCGCGCACTGCGGGCCTGATGCTCACCAACCCAAATACTGTCGGTTTGTTCGAGCAGAATGTGCGCGAGGTTGCCGAGCTGGTGCATGCTGCGGGTGGCCTGATGTATGGCGATGGCGCCAACTTCAACGCCATTCTGGGCATTGTAAAGCCCGGCGCAGCCGGCTTTGATTTTATGCACTACAATCTGCATAAAACCTTTACCACCCCACACGGTGGCGGTGGCCCTGGCTCGGGCGCGGTGGGCTGCACGGCGGCGCTGGCCCCCTTCCTGCCCGGCCCGCGCGTCGAGCAGTACATGCAGGATGGTAAGCCCGCCTATCGCTTCTTCACGCCTGCGCAGAGTATTGGCCGGGTGAAATCATTCTGGGGCAACTTCGGGATGCTGGTGCGCGCATGGACGTATATTCGCACGCTGGGCGCGGCGGGCTTGCGCGAGGTGAGCGAAACGGCGGTGCTCAATGCCAATTACCTGCGTGTGAAGCTGCAAGGCACTTACCCAGCGGCCTACAACCGCACCTGCATGCACGAGTGCGTGCTGAAGGGCCAGCTTGCCGAAGCACCGCAGGCGCGCACCCTCGATATTGCCAAGCGCCTGATTGATTACGGGTTCCACCCGCCGACGGTCTATTTCCCACTGATCGTCCCTGAGGCGCTGATGATTGAGCCAACCGAAACCGAGAGCAAGCAGAATCTCGATGCGTTTGTTGAGGCGATGCTGAAGATTGCTGACGAAGCGCGCGCGGACATTGAAATATTGCACCAGGCGCCTACCACTGCGCCAGTGCGGCGGCTCGATGAAGTGCGGGCCGCGCGCCAGCCGGTGCTGAAGTACGATGCGGCGAAGTTTGCGCAGCTGCGCGAAGAGGGTAGTGCCAGGGCGCGCGAGCTGGCTACACCAAGGACCTAGCGAGCTTGCTACCATGGGTTTTTCAGCTGCAATGCCCGGCATAGCCGGGCATTGCAGCTGAGTGCGCACATTTAGGGAATCATCCGCTCCTGCTTCATACCGCGCACTCCCGCCGCCTGGCTAATCAGCTCGACGATTTCGCGGCGCGCGCCAACATCGTGGGCAAAATCGAGCTGGTCAGTTTCTACCGACAGCACCGGGCATAGCTCGAAACGGCGCAGCCATTCTTCGTAGCGCCGGTTGAGCTGCGCCAGATATTCTGTGGGGATGGTGCGCTCGTAGGGCCGCGAGCGCCCGTTGATGCGCTCTAAGAGCGTGGGCACGCTAGCATTCAGGTAGATCAACAATGTTGGCGGGGTGATGCTGCGCGTGAGCGATTGGAACAGCCGCCGGTAGGTGCGAAAATCGCGGTGCGAAAAGATGCGCTGTTCCAGCAAACCCTTGACGAATACCTCGTAATCTTCGTAGATACTGCGATCCTGGCAGACCGAAATCGGCGTGTCGGCGATCTCGAGGTGCTGCTCGTAGCGCTGCGATAAAAACCAGATCTGCGAATGAAACCCCCAGCGTTCCTGATCGACGTAATAATCGTCCAGGTAGGGGTGGTCGGCTACCAGCTCGTAGTAGGGCTGCCAGCCAAATTCTTCGGCGAGAATGCCGACCAATGTGCTTTTGCCTACACCGATATTACCGGCGATAGTGACATGCTGGCGGCGGGCCGGAGGTTGGTGTTCCACTGAATGATGCTCCTTAGTGTTGTAGAACCATGCTCGGCTGGGAACAGTTCGTTCAACGGCACTTATGCCGCAACCGGTTCAACATTTACCAGCTGAGGTTGCCCGGTTTGGGCCGATGCAATGGCCGCGAACATCAGCGCCAGGCTGCCAATGTTATCGCGCCCACTTGATTGCGGCTCGGTGCCATCACGAATGGCCGCGACAAAGGCCGCGAGCGACCCGGCCCGATCCCAATATGGTAGATTTGGCAGCACTAGCCGCCGTGCACGCTTGCCGGGCAGCCGAATCGCCACAGCCTCGGCATCCAGCGACGTATCGTTGCGGCTGGTCCAGCTGATGAGTCCGTTTTCACACTCGATCTGCCAATCGCCTGCCCAGGTGGTTGGCGCGCCGGTGCTCACCCAGCTACCATTGTAGGTAACCACCGCCCCGCCATCAAACATGATCGTGGCGGTTGCGGCGGCGGGATCGGCGAATTTGCTCCACGCCGGGTTCCAGGCGTGGCAGTGTATACTAGCTGGCTCCTGGTTCAGCACGAAGCGCATCAGGTCGAAATGATGGATCGCCATATCCATCAGCAGCGGCTGCTGTAACAGGTAGTGCCGGTGTGTGCCCGCTGGCTGGCTGTTGGCGTATTTGCGAAATTGAATGCTGACCGCCCCAACCGTGCCGAGCGTTCCGGTGCGCAGGAGTGTGGCTACGGCCTGTACGGCAGGGTAGAAGCGGTAGTTCTGGCTAACCATCAGCACGCGGTTTTGCTGCGCCGCCAGGGCGGCTACGTGCTGTGCTTCGGCCAGCGATGGCGCAAACGGCTTTTCGACGAGTACATGTTTACCGGCAGCCAACGCCGCCAGCGCAACCGGCACATGCCCGGGTAGCGCAGCCGTTACCAGTACTGCATCGGCGTTGGTGGCGGCGAGGGCGGCATCGAGCGACGGAAAGCATAGTGCTGGCGTTACCCCCGTTTCGTGTTGCAGCAGCGTCAGCATGTCGGGCTGCACATCTATGTAGCCTGCCACCTGTACTAGTTCGGTATGTCGTGCCAGTAGCCTGGCCCAATCACGCCCCCAGCCGCCAAGCCCCACCTGGATCAATCGTACAGTCATGATGCTATTCCTAATTATGAAGATCGATCGGATTCTATTTTGGCGCGCCCGATCATAGCCCAAGATTGCGGTTATGGCAACGCCCGCATGCTATGTAAAAATGGCCCGATTTTGACGTTTAATAATTCCCTACACAAATTGCCGTATCAGCAGTATGTGAGGGGAGAGTCATCGTTGTGTCATCAACGAGGATTGTTAGTCGAATCTATTTGATGGTAGACTCCCTGTCCTTTTCTTTATAGCGCCGACGTTGGCGAACCATACAAGCGATCGCACGCCATCCTTTTTTACACGGGCGTGGGTGGGATCTACCGAAAGAGCAGCCAATGAATACATTGTGGAAGCGAATGCCAACTCAGCCGCCTGTTTTATTCAGGTTGGCACGCGCTATTCGCCCAGCGCTTGTGGGCCAGCCGCTCATATCAGAAATGGTGATTGGGCTGGCATTGCTGCTACTTATATTTATGTTTCAGCCGCGTAGTGTAGCCCAAGCGCTTCTGGCTGCCGTTGCCGCTGGGGTGGCTGCGCTGCTATGGTATTGTGCTCACTGGGCAGGTACAGCTATGTATTTAGAACGCTTCCCCGTGGCTGTTTCAATGTTGCGGCCTCGTACCCGCACGCTGCAGATTTCATCACTGCGCCCACGTATGCCCGATACGCCCGACCCAGCTGTGCTAACGCGTATCGCTCAGCTCGTAGGGGCGAGCGGTGAGCCAGGAATAATGCCTGTGCTGGCTGAAGAGGGCTGCAAACTTACCGGCGCGCAGCTGGCGCTGATTGGTAGCTATACGCCAGCGACGGGCGATATGTTGATCCGCGCGGTATACGGTTCTGCGTCTGAAGGTTGGCTGGGGTGGCGCTATTACTGGCCTGGGCTGAGTAGCGTGATTCTTGAATGCGATAGTGCGCTGACCGATCCCCGGTTGGCACCGCTGCATGTGCTACTGCGGCAAAACCAGCTCGACGCAGTGGTACTTGTGCCACTGCAATCGCAGCAGCATGTGGTTGGCATATTATTGCTGGCGGGTAAGCGCGGGGCATTGAGCCCGGCAGCAAGCTCGTTGGCGCAGCTGCTGGCTGGCCCGGCAACGAGTGCGCTAAGCCATGCCCAATTACGCGAGCAAGCGAGCCAGGCGGCGCAGGCCCGCGCAGTGATTCTCGATACGATTAGCCACGAGTTTCGCACGCCGATTACCGTCGTGCTGGGCTTTACCGAGCTGTATCAGGAAGGTGTGCTTGGCGAAGTAGCCGAAGAGCAACGCGAGGCGCTGGATGCCATTCATCGGAATGCGCGCCGCTTGCTGAAGCTAGTAGAGGGCTTGCTTGACCTGGCGGGTATTGAGGCTGGTGAGATTGAGCTGTCGCCAGCAGCCATACATATGGAGCTGTGCCTGCACGAAGCGCTGGTGCAGCTTCAGCTCGACCCGACGCAGATATATATTACGGGGGCCGATGCGCTGCCGCGGGTGTGGGCTGATGCGAATTGGTTGCGCCGCGCACTTGTTGGGCTGCTCACATTTGCGCTTGAAACGACCCACTCGCACCCGCTGTCTATCAATCTTGTTGTAGATTCAGCGCTTGCCCCAGGCGAGCTGATGATGGAGCTGCCGCTTCCTGGGATGGATTTCGAGGCTGGAAATGCCGTTGAGCTCTTCGATATGATACGGGTACCGGGCGCTGACCGCGCAGGTGGTGGGGCGCTGGCGCGGTTGGGGCTTGAGCTTAGCCGACGCGTGCTCGAATTACTTGGCGGTCGCGTCATGCTTGAACAGCGGAGCACTGGTGCCTGCCTGATGATGGTGCTCCGCTGTGCCGAGTGCGCGTATGAAGCTGGGGTGTAATCCCTGTTGAGGCTGAACCTGCCTGGTGCGGTATGGAATAATTTCCCNNTATTGCGCCCACGATGGCCAATGCTCGGTGGCCGGGCTGCTGGTCAGCGCCGCCTGGCCGCTGCCATCACTATTCATGACATAGATATTGTCGTTGCCATCGCGGTTGCTCGCAAATGCAATCTGGGTACCGGTGGCATTCCACGCGGGCACTTCGTCCTCGCTTGCGTTGTTCGTGAGCCGCCGTACCGCACCGCCATTGATGTCCATCAGGTAGATTTCGCCATTGCCATCGCGGTACGAGGTGAAGGCGATGATCTGGCCGCCTGGCGACACGCGCGGGTAGCGATTGCTTTGGCTTGGGTCGGTCAGCTCGCGCACATTGATGAGTTCGGCGTAGGTTGCGCCGCTGCCATCATCCTGGTAGCGCAGGTCGCCGCGCATAATTGTAAAATCGCTACCGTTGCACTGGCGTTCCCAGAAGAGCGTGCGCCCATCGGGGTTCCAGCTCGGATGCTGGCTGGTGCAGCGGTCGAGCGTGAGGCGCGTGGCGGTGTTGCCGCCAACCGGCGCGAGGTAGATTTCGGGTACGCCATAGCGCGTCGAGACGAACGCGAGCTTGCTGGCATCGGGCGAAATGCTGGGCTGGTAATCGTCGGCAGCTTGCAGTGCGGCACCCTGCGGCGGGTTAGTGATGGGTGCGTTAAAGGTCAGTGCCTGCGGTAGGCAGGTATCTACAACGTTGCTTTCAGCAACAAACGGCAGTAACAGCCGCTGGTAAATGCCCCGGTGCCTGCCATCGCCCTGAGTCGAGTCGTAGAACACGCATTCAGCCAGTGGATCGAAGCTGCGGCGGAAGGAGAACGGCACACTATTTGTGCCTGGGCTGCTTACCGGGTGCATCAGGTCGCCGGTGAGCTGTACGCTGCCGTTGATGTTGAAGGCAAACATCTCGAAATAGTCGCGGTTCGAGATATTCGCGCTAAACAGCAGTGGCGGCTGCGGTTCGGTTGCGGCCCAGGGCTGGCCCAGGTTGGGGTAGCGCCATTGGAAGTAGTGCTGGCCGACATTGCCCATTTCTACCTGGAAGCCCGCCGGATTGTCGGGCACATAGGTCAGCACGCGGCGCTCGAACAGCTGCACGAATACGTCTTTCTCGGCATCCCCGATCCGCGCGCGTACCCAGTATGGGTCGGTAATTGGTAAGCCCATTGCAAACAGCCAATCGACCACTGGCTGGTTGCGCACAGTTCCCTGCTCGCTCACTGGCCCCTGTCGATTCATAAAATCCCAGAACACCTGCGGGATATTGTGCCCGGTCATACTATTGAATTGCGCGATCGTGGTTTCGGCGTGGGCATCGGCCAGGTCTTGCCGCACCGATACATTGCCATATTTATCGATGGTGGTGCCAATGCGCTGGCCCAGGCGGCTCGCATCGCGGTAGCCGTTATTGTCGAACGTAGCCAGGTGGGCGAATGTGGCATAGGTTGGCCCATTGGGATTGGCGGCCAGCGGGTTGCCAGCCACAGGCACATTGGCGGGCTGGCGCGCTTCGAAATCGGCCGGGTCATTGCCCTTCTTCAGGTGACCCGATACGAGCTCGACCACAAGCAGGCCATTCGTAACCCCACCCTGGAAGCTGCGATCGTTCGAGTTGTTGATCTCCATGCGCGCCTTATCGAAGTATTGCATGGTGCGCAGGCCGTTTATCCCCTCGCGGAAGAATTCGGCATAATCGAACCAGGGCTGCGGCCCCCAGTACCAGGTTCGGCCGGTGCGCACGCGTTCGGCATCGGTGCGCTCCCATACCGTGCTAAAGGCGGGGTCGGCAAAATGGGCACGCCGCCCATCAAATGGTGCGGCCTGCGTGGGCAGCGCTGCCAGCGCCATGGCGGCCACCCCGGCGAGTGCTGTCGCGCGCACCCAGAATAGGAGATGCTTCATCGTAACCCCCTCTGCAACGATGGCTGAAGCCAATGCTATAAACATTGTATGCAGGCCCATGCCGCAACTGAATGAATAATGACTGAATGGCGGATGAGCGCCGCGTATGATATAGCCGTGCCTGGCTATCAGCCCAGTATCAGCTGCAGCAGCCTAACGTTGGCTGGACGCTATGCGCTGCGTGCGTGTTAGCCAGCCTGCCGAATCGCTGTGAAGAGCGCATCGGTATCGGCCAGGTCGGGTAGCGCGGCATCGGGCGTATGGGCGCGCAAGTCGTCGATGCTGAATGGCCCGGTGGCGATGGCTATCGTATAGGCACCCGCCGCGCGCCCACAGTCAATATCGTTAGGTGTATCGCCAATAACAACAACATCGTGGCTGGTAAAGGTATGCCCGTAGCGCTGGGCCGCGCGCGCCACGGCAAATGGCACTAGCTCGGCGCGGCGGTGGTGGTCGCTGCCATACGCGCCTACCGCAAGGTCGAGCCAGCCGGTGAGCTGCATCAGGTTGAGCTTAATTTGCGCGATCGGCTGGAGGTTGCCGGTAAGTACCGATTGTATGGCGCCGGCCTGGGCCATGCGTTCAAGTGCGGCGGTAACGCCTGGCAATACCCGGCAGCGCGCCAGAAATTCTTCGCGGCGATTGCTCAGCTCGGTGATATACGCCTCGGTGAAGCGGTCGAGCGATTCGAGCAGCGCATCATGGCCCAAATCGGCAAAGGTTTCGAGGATAATCTGGCGGTCGGTCTTGCCCGCATACGAGTGGCGCGCCTCGGTTGAAGTGCGGCCATACACGCGTGTCATTGCGGCGCGCATGGCTTCACCGGCTACTCCGCCGCTATACAGTAATGTTCCATCGACATCCCACAAAATGAGCTTGTGCATAGCTACCCTTTGCTTGATAGAATTCTCCGCGGTTGCCTCAGGCTCAGCCGCTGCTTGTCGCCGTTCGCCTGGCCTGTGGTAACACGGTCGAATCCATCATACATGGTGACGTGCCAATAGAGCAAATTGTATCGCTTCAAAAAGGTAGCTGTATTGGCGAAGGCATACAAAAACGGCCTTGCGGCCGTCTTTGCGGGTGCGGGGTATGAGTACGCGATGACTTATTTGGGTACTTGCGGCGGCTCGGGCTTCTGCACATCGGGTAGGCCCACTACATCGCGCAGCGGGTACACCAGCCGGTCGACAATATTCCCCAGGCGGCGGAACTGCGGGGCCAGCTCGGTATCGGCCATGGCAATATCCACCGGCACATCAAGGCGAATCGGGATGGTCACATTATCCAGCGGAATATCCATTTTCAGCGCAATATTCAGTGGCGTGCCAGCCGGAAGCACCAGCGCAATATTTTGTGCGCGCAGTCGGTTGCCTGCGCCCAGGTCAATATCGGCCCCTGCCAGGTTCAGCGGCACATCACTCGTCAATACCACTTGTGTCTGCTGGTCAACTGGAACCACTACGCCTTTCCCCTTCAACGGCAGCTGCTGGTCAAGCGGAATAGTGGTTTTGATATGCGCGGCCTGTAGCTGCTGCACCACATCGCGCAGCTCGGCTACATTTCCGTGCGCAAAGCCCTGGGCATTGACCAGGGTATTGCCTAGCTCGGGCCGCCAGCGAAACATAAAGAATAATGTGCCGATGACTGCACTAATCAGGAGAATATTCACCAGAAACGAGGTCAGGATCATCGCTTTCCAGAGGGTTGGTAGCTGTACAAACAGCGGCTGTGCAGTGCGTGGCTCATTGGTGTTGCGCGACAGCAGGCTGAATGGTGAGCGACGTGCTTCTGATTTTGCCATGCCCGATCTCCTTTATGGTTGAGCGTGAATTTGCATAGTACGCGGGCAGTATATACCACCCATCATCGTAATGCAAGACACTATTTATTGCGAAATGGCTTCAGAAAGAGAAACAGGGGCAATATACTGTCAGTATGTGTTTGTGTTAGGCGCCGCCAAAGTAGCGCAAAGCCAGGCGTAAGCGCTCTTCGATCGCGGGCGGGGCATCCGCGGGGAGCGATGCAATTGCGGCCTGGGCCTCGCTGGCACTAAAGCCCAGGCTCACGAGCATTTCAGCAAGCTCGTTGTTAGCTGCCAGCGCGGCCGGGGTAACGCCGGGCGTGGGAATTCCGCCTTTGAAATCGAACTTGCCGCGCAGCTCCAGCACAAGCCGCTCGGCGGTTTTCTTACCGATGCCCGGCACGCGCGACAGCCGTGCGGTGTCGCCAGTGGCGATGGTGGTGCGCAGCTCGTCGGCGGGCGATGACGAGAGCAGACTGAGTGCGACTTTGGGGCCAATGCCACTCACACCAAGCAGCGTCTCAAATAGGTGGCGCTGATCGGTAGAGGCGAAGCCATAGAGCGCCAGCAGGTCTTCGCGGATATGCAGGTGCGTATATAGCATGACCTCGCTGCCAATGTCGCCCAGGTTCGCCAGCACATTGCGCGGCGCGGCGATCTGGAAGCCTACCCCGCCGGTTTCGATAACGGCGTGATCCAGGCCGACGAAGAGAAGTGTGCCGCGAATGGATGCGATCATGATACGCCCTTTGCTGATGTACGGGCAAGGCGCGGCGATTATAGCACAGCTAGGCAGCAGGCCGAAGGCAACGGCAAAAAGTAAAAGGTAAAAGGCACAGCTCCGTGCCTTAGTGTCTCACTGGTGCAGAAACACGCTCAGCCGGGCGCAGGGCATTATGCCGGAACCGCAGCCACAGCGCGTGGTATATCCTCGGCAATATGCCCATCGCGGACATGAATGATGCGCCGGGCATGTGCGGCGATATCAGGCTCGTGCGTCACCAGAATGATCGTCATGCCCTGCTCGCGGTTGAGCCGCTCGAAGATCGCCATGATCTCTTCGCCGGTGGTGCTATCGAGCGCGCCGGTTGGCTCATCGGCCATGATAATGCGCGGATTGGTGACGAGCGCGCGGGCAATGGCGACGCGCTGCTGCTGGCCGCCAGAAAGCTCGTTGGGCTTGTGGTGCAGTCGCTCGCCCATGCCAACTGCCTCCAGTGCAGCGCGTGCGCGGGTGGTGCGGTCGTGGCCGTCGCCATACAGCAACGGCATTTCAACATTCCGCAGCGCGTCGGTACGTTGCAGCAGCATATATTGTTGGAACACAAACCCAACCTTGCGATTGCGAATCGCAGCTAGCTGATCGTCGTTCAAGCTGCCAACGTCAACGCCGTCCAGCTGGTAGCTGCCGCTGCTCGGCTGGTCGAGGCAGCCCATAATGTTCATCAGCGTGCTTTTTCCGCTGCCCGATGGCCCCATAATCGCCACCATCTCGCCTTCTTCGATCGCGAGCGATACGCCTCGCAGCGCATGCACCTCAACATCGCCCATTTTATATACTTTGGTCACATTCTGAATATCTATCAGCGGCATGGGCGCTTCTCCCTTCCAGGATGTTTCGTCAGAACCCGATTTTAACTCAGCGTTCGCAAGATCAAATAGGCGACAATCGCCAGAATGCCGAGTGTAAGTGCCAGGCGAATAATGCCCTTGAGCACCCGGAACACCACCCCAATAACCAGTAGCGCGATGACGATATAGATAATTGGTTGCAGATTACTCATAACCGCCCTCTCTATTCGTAGCGCAGTGCCTCGATGGGGCGCAGGCGCGCCGCCCGCCGTGCCGGGTAGATGCCAAAGAATAACCCCACGGCCATCGAAAAGCCCAGCGCTAGCAGCATTGCGCCAGGGGTCACTACCGGCGTAATCACGCCAGTAAGCTGCACAATGAATGATATAAGCAGCCCGAGCAGCAGGCCAACCACCCCGCCCATCATGCTCACGACCAGCGCCTCAATCAGGAATTGCTGCAAAATATCGCGGCGGCGTGCGCCCACTGCTTTGCGCAGGCCAATTTCTTTGGTGCGCTCGGTAACACTGACGAGCATAATATTCATCACGCCAATGCCACCCACCAGCAGCGAAATACCGGCAATCGCCCCAAGAAACGCGGTGAGCACGGAAGTAATCTGGTTGAGCGACGAGAGGATATCGGCCTGGTTGAAGACGGTAAAATCATCTTCTGAGCCATCGGATTTGAGCCGATGGCGCTGGCGCAGCACCTGCGAAATCTGCTCGGATACTGCCGTCATCTGGCTGGCTTCGGCTACCTGCAGGCTAATATTTGAAATGCGCGGGCTGGCAGTATCGGCGCTGCGCGCGCCAAACAGCTTCTGCTGTGCGACGGTGAGCGGAACGAACAGCTGGTCGTCGATCGAGCCGAAGCCGCCGCCGCCTTTGGCTTCGAGCAGCCCGATGATCTGGAAGGTTTGGCCCTTAATGCGCAGCGTGCGGCCCACCGGGTTGGCCAGGCCAAACAGGTCGGTGCCTACGTTGCTGCCAATGACGACAACCGATCGCTGGCCGCTCACCTGCGCATCGGTGATGAAATCGCCGCGCACCAGCGCCAGGTTGCGCACCGAAAAATAGCTAGGCGTTACGCCTACGACCGACGATTGTAAATTGTTCGCGCCAGCCACAATCTGTGCCCCACCTTGGAACGAGGGTGCAACCGCTACGACATTGCGAAGTACCCCCGGCTTTGTAAGCGCTTCGGCATCGGCGAGGGTGAGCGATTGGGCCTGTGCGCTTGGCCCCGGCCCGCGCTGCCGCCCAGGAAAGATCGTAAGAATATTACTGCCAATGCTGGCAATCTGGCTCGTAATTGCCGCCTGCGCGCCATTGCCAATTGCTAGGAGGGCAACGACCGAGGCCACGCCAATAATAATGCCCAGCATGGTGAGCACCGTGCGCAGCTTATTGGCGCGCAGACTAGTGAGTGCGATGCGAATACTTTCCCACAGGCCAGTGCCGCGCGTCAGGCGGAAGCCGCGCCGAGGGCTGGCAACAGCAGCGATAGATTCAGCTTTCTGCATTAGTTACTCCTAGTTGCTTGCAGCGGTAGTGCCGTTGTGCAATTAACCCCCTGGCCCAAACCCGCCGGTACGCTGGCGGGGGCCGGGGAGTATCACCTGGTCGCCTTCCTGCAAGCCCGAGAGCACTTCGGTTTCGCTGTCGCCGATCAGGCCGATCTTGACGGGCGTGAGCGTCGTGTTGTTGCCGCTTTTCACTTCGACCTGCGGGCCGCTGTCGGTTTCGCGCACTGCACCACTGGGTACGAGCAGCACCCCGCTCCGCTTGTCGATGATGATTGAGACGGCGGCGCTGAGGCCCACACGCAATTGCTGCTGGCCGGGCTTGAGCGATACGCGCACCAGATAGGTGGTTACGTTCTGCTCGGTGGTGCCAGTGGGCGCAATATAATCGAGCGTACCTGCCAGTGTTTGCCCGGGCAGCGCATCAAGCTCCACTTCGGCAGCCTGCCCAGTTTTAAGCTTACCCAAGTCGGCTTCGCTGATATTTACATCCACATGGAATGTTGAATCATCGACTAAGACAATCGCTGGTGTAGCTCCACTGCCCGCATTATCACCGGGCTTGATGTTGACAGTAGCGATGGTGCCAGCGAATGGCGCAACCAGCTCGGCGTGGGTGCGGTTGAGCCGCGCTTTCGCCAGGTTTGCCGATGCCTGGGCCACATTTGCCTCGGCCTGCGCAAGGTTCGATTCGGTGGGTGGAGCTTTAAGCGCATCGAGCGCGGCCTGGCGCTGTTCGACGGTGGCCTGGGCTATTGCGGCATCGTTCTTCGTTCCGCCCAGCAGCTGGGTGAGCTGGGCACGCGCCTGGGCTACTTTGGCCTCGGCAGCGGCGAGCTTTTGTGGTGTGGGGCTGGTCAGGGAGTCGAGCTGACGCTGCGCATCGGCCAGCTGGGCTTCGGCCAGCGGAATGTCGGCAGCTTCTTTCTGCCGCGCGTTATCGTAGGTTACCTGGGCCTGCCGTAGCGCCTCTTCGGCGCTGTGCATTGCGGCCTCGGCCTGCACAAAAGCGTCGTAGTATTGCTGGCGCTGGGCGTCGTTGAGGGTGTTGGGGATACTTTTTCCCTGGGCGTTGGTGCGGGTGGGCTGCACCGGGTCGGTGCCGGTTTCTTGCACATGCTGCCAGTTTTGTAGCGCAGTAGAATAGCGCGATTGCGCTTGTGTAAGCGAGGCGGCAGCGCGATTCATATCGCTTTCGGCGCGGGTTTTTGCCGCCGAGTCATTATCGCGAATGCTTTGCAGATTGGTTTGGGCCTGGGTGACGCGTAGCTGCGCCGCACTGAGATCGGCGGAAGTAGGGTTTTGCAGCGCCGCCAGGTCGGCCTGGGCCGCCCGCAGCTGGGCCTGGGCGCTAGCCACATCAGTGCCACGCGCATTGCCCTTCAGCGCCTGGTTTAGCTGGGCTTGTGCGGCGCGCAGCTGGGCTTCGGCAGTGCGCAAATCGGTTTCTTTGGGGCCAGCTTTAAGGGTTGTAAGCGCTGCCTGTGTGCTTTTCAGGTTCGCTTCGGCCTGTAGCACCTGCTGGTCGAGATCGCTGGTTTCGAGTGCCGCTAGCTTCGCGCCCTGCTCGACATGCTGGCCCTCGCGCGCAATAACCTGCGCGATGGTTCCGGCGGTACCAAAACTCAAGTTGATGTCTTGTAGTGGCTTTACTTGGCCGCTACCGCTAACACTCTGGGTTAAATCACCGCGCCGTACTGTCGCAGTGGTGGTGGCCGTGGTGGTGGTGCCGCCACAAGCAACAAGTACTGTCGCTGTTAGCAGGCCGCCTGTGATGCGGCCCCATAGTCGTGTCGCCATGTTCACTCTTTCTATCGGATTGTATCTATTATACTGATTCATTGGGCGGTAAAGTTGCAACAAACGAAACTATGCTTGTGTTTATGAACGCATGGCGCTACCATCTCGGATGCGTAAGCGATAGCCGGGGCCGGTAAGCAAGGCAGCTAAACTTGACAGACCGGGGCCTTTTCGCTATGCTGTGCCCGCATCTAATCCGCCAAGGTATGCTTCTACCTTGCTGTTTTCCAACCACGCATCGCTCGAGGTATTTGCCATGCACCAAGAAACCTGGACCCCGCTAGCGGAACCCCTGCTCGGTTCCGATGAGCGTCTAAGCTTCACGATCGCTGGCGATTCGACAAACCCATTCGTACAGTGGTTCGCGCAACGCCTGCAAGTCACGCTCGCCCACCAGGGCCACCTGCTTCGTCGTGGTGGCCTGGCGAGCGATAGCGCTGAGGATGCTGCTCCCGACAGCCCGGTACGGCTTGTGCTGAACCTGTGCGATATCGATCGCCCGCGGTCGGTGCATCGCCGTGGGCAGGGCACATTTGTTGCTACGATTGTTGAAGGGCCGGATAACGCGCCGGATGTGATGAAGGCTGCCTACCCGGTACTTGTACGCTCGCTTTCAAATATGGTGGTGTTTAACACCCGTGTGAATGATTCGCTCGAAAGTCATTTTATCACGATTGAACAGGGCCACTATGTAGTGCGCCATACTGGTGATGAAGATGATTTTTTTGAGCGCATCTACCAGCGTATTCAGCCGCTGGCGTGCAGTCATCTGGTGATCAACAACGATTATGTGACCGATCTGCCCGAACGGCTGTGGGAGGGTGATGAGCAAACTGATCAGATTAGCTGGGCAGGGCGTCAGCTCGATACGATGGGGCTGCTACCCGCGGCGTTCCCTATCAACGATATTCTGAGTGCACGCGATTTGCGTCATGTCAAGCGGCTCTATGGCATCGGCGGCTTGAGCTATGGCAATCTGAGCGCGCGCGCCCAGCATGATCCTGCTACGTTCTGGATGTCGGCGTCGGGCGTGGATAAGAGCAAGCTGCAAACAATTGGCCGCGACATTTTGCTGGTGACGGGGTATGCGCCTGAGGCATTGACAATGCGCCTGAGTGTGCCGCCGCATGTCGAGCCGCGCCGTGTCTCGGTCGATGCGATCGAGCACTTTATGATCTACCGCGAGCACCCGGGCGTTGGCGCGATTGTGCATGTGCATGCCTGGTGGCGCGACCCAATTGCCTCAACGCAAGTAAATTACCCGTGTGGCACCTACGAGCTGGCGAGCGAAGTAGCCGAGCTGGTGCGTCAGGCTCCCGAGCCTTCATGTGCGGTGATTGGCCTGAAGAATCATGGGCTGACGATTACGGGCCATTCGATCCCAGAGATTTTTGCTCGGATCGAGGGTATGATTGTGCCGCAGGTGCCGATGACGTAAAGTGAAGCGTGGTGTTGTCAGCTCGAAGTGGAGGAATACGCATGGGCGCGTTTGACGGGCAGGTTGCGGTGGTTACCGGCGGAACCGGCGGCCTGGGCGCGGCAGTCGTTGCTGCGTTTCTGGCGGCTGGCGCTGCTGTGTTTGTGCCCCACCGCCAGGCAGGCGACCTCGATGCGCTGCGGGCCGCGCTTGGCCTGGCCCCCGATGCGGCTCTGAGCGGCGATGTGCTGGATCTGACTGACGAAGATGCGGTTGCGCGTGTGTACACTGGTGCAGCTGAGCGGCTTGGTGGTATCGATGTGCTGATTAATGTCGCCGGTGGGTACGGTGGCGGTCAGCCCGTTCACGAAACGCCCTGGGCGCTGTGGCAGCAGCAGCTCGATATGAACCTGAAAACGACGGTGCTTTCGTGCAAGGCTGCTGTGCCGCATATGCTCGCGCGCGGCGGCGGCGCAATTATCAATGTAGGCACGCGCACTGCGACCCAACCGGGCAAAAATCTGGCAGCCTACGCTGCCGCGAAGCGCGCGCTGGTGCAGCTTACCGAAGCGCTTGCTGCCGAGCTGCGCGAGCAGAATATTACCGCGAATGTTGTTCTGCCCAGCGTCATTGATACACCCGCCAACCGCAAGCGCGACTCCTCTGCGGGCGGCGGGCGCTGGGTGCAGCCCGAGGCGATTGCTGAGGTGATCATGTTTCTGGCTAGCCCCGCCGCGAATATCATTAGCGGGGCGAGTATCCCGGTGTATGGCCGCGCGTAGGCTTGTATCATATGGCGAATTGTTGGGCTGGCCGCGTGCTAGCCCTTTGTATTGCGCGGCGTTCGCTTTTGACACGCTTCTCACCCCGTGTTAGATTATCGCTGCTCTACGCAACCCATGGAGCTGCTGCCTCTCGCCGATTTTGCTGGCCGCCACACATTCTGAACAGAAGGGAGATATCTATGGCCCCACCGCTTGGAACCGAAGCGCGCCCGCTTCGTGTCGCGATTATTGGCGCTGGTCCAGCCGGATTCTATGCTGCGGAAGCATTACTGAAGCAGCCGGGGCTTGTTGTTTCAATCGATTTTTTGAATCGCTTCCCCACCCCATTCGGTCTTGTGCGCCAGGGCGTGGCCCCCGATCATCAATCGATTAAATCGGTGACCCGCATTTACGACAAAATCGCCGCCGACCCACGGGTGCGCTATTTTGGGAACGTTACCTTCGGCGTTGATGTACTGCGCGAAGATCTCAAGCCGCTCTACGATACGATTATCTATGCGGTTGGGGCGCAAACCGATCGGCACATGAACATCCCTGGCGAAGATTTGGTAGGCAGCTACCCTGCCACGGCCTTTGTTGGCTGGTACAATGGGCACCCCGACTACCGCGATTATCATTTCGATCTGAGCCAGGAGCGCGTAGTAGTGGTGGGCAATGGCAATGTCGCTATGGATGTAACGCGCATTCTGGTGACGAACCCCGACGAGCTGGCAAAAACCGATATTGCCGACTATGCGATTGCGGCGTTGCGCGCGAGCAACGTGCGCGAAGTGGTGATGCTTGGGCGGCGCGGGCCAGCCCAGGCTGCGTTCACCAATGCCGAGCTGAAAGAATTTGGTGAGCTGGAAAATGTTCGTGTGGAGCTTGAT
Source organism: Chloroflexi bacterium SZAS-1 (assembly GCA_018266315.1). Classification (GTDB taxonomy): domain Bacteria; phylum Chloroflexota; class Chloroflexia; order Chloroflexales; family Roseiflexaceae; genus Kouleothrix. The sequence continues at coordinate 30,058 of JAFEAS010000105.1, forward strand.
CCTAGCGATCTTCAGCTTGACCCCGATAGCGAGGCCGCGCTAGCTGAAGATAAGATCGCCGCGAAAAATGTTGATTTATTGCGCGCCTACGCCGCCCGCACCGATTGGAGCGGAGAAAAAACGATTCGTATGCGCTTTTTAGCCTCGCCAGTAGAAATTCTCGGTGAGGCTGGCCATGTCGCAGGCGTGAAAATCGAGCGCAACCAGCTCGTTGCCGATGGCCGGGGTGGCTTGAGGGCGAAGGGTATGGGCCAGTTTGAAACAATGACCTGTGGTATGGTGCTGCGCTCGGTAGGTTATCGCGGCGTGCCACTCAAGGGCGTGCCGTTCGACGAGGCCTCATACACGATTATGAATGTAGCCGGGCGCGTAACACACGCCAGTAGCGGCGAGACAATCCCAGGCGAATATGTCGTGGGCTGGGCTAAGCGTGGCCCTTCTGGCGTGATTGGCACCAACAAACCCGAT
>JAFEAS010000106.1:0-4665 GCA_018266315.1 Chloroflexi bacterium SZAS-1
GGGTACACGCCCTGGCAGCGCCAATCTGCCTACTTGCGCGCCATGACGCTGGTAATGGGCCAGCGCAACCGGCTCTCGTGGGATATTCCCGCCGCCGATTCATTCCTGCTCAACCAGGCGATCTATCGCATCGACGAGGCCGAATATCGCCGCACCCTGGCCGAGCTTGATGAGCTGCTCGATCTCGCCCCGATTATGCGTAAGCCGGTGCGCAATCTCTCGCTGGGCGAGCGCATGAAGTGCGAGCTGGCGGCGGGTCTGTTGCATCGCCCGCAAGTGCTGTTCCTCGACGAGCCAACCATCGGGCTAGACATTACCGCACAGGCGCGGATTCGCAGCTTCTTGCAGGAATACAACCGCCGCACCGGCGCAACGATCCTGCTCACCAGCCACTACATGGCCGACGTAACCGCGCTGTGCGAGCGGATCGTCATGATTCACCACGGCCAGCTGAAGTACGATGGCAGCATTGCCGAGCTATCGCGGCGCATTGCGCCATTCAAGCTGCTCGGGCTGGCGCTGCTCGATGGCGCAACCGCCGACCTGAGCCAGTATGGCACCCTGCTGCCCAACGAGGATGGTGATGGGAAGCAGCGCTTGCAGGTACCGGCGGGCGAGGTCGCGGCGGTGACGGCGCGCCTGCTCTCGGAGCTGCCCATCCACGACCTGACGATTGAAGACCCGCCGATCGAGGATGTGATCGAGCGCGCCTTCCACGAATAGCGCCGCGATTGTCAGTACTTACGCGGTGGACGTTTGTAGCCTGTGGCAGCGCGGTATGTTTGTATCATGGTGTGCCGTTGGTCGCGCTTCGCACCGCCAACGGCAGAAGAAAAACAGTTTGGTACCATGCTGCGGTAGGCAAGATTCTGCAAATGCGGGGTACTGCGTAAGCTCTGTTATTGTGGGATATACGTGACCATCTCTTCGTAGATGCGCATTCCGCGCGTAGCGCGGAATGCGCGTCTACGAAAAACATACAGTACCGCTCTGCCGAAGGCCGAAATATGTTGGAGACATACCGATGCTGCAAATCTACCGGCGGTTGTGGCAGGTAAACTGGGCTGAACAATGGCAGTATCGCGCTAACCTACTCATGTACCTGCTGTTCTGGTTGGTATCGCCGATTGTGTACCTTGCGGTATGGACGACGGTCGCGCGCACACAGGGCAGCGTCAACGGCCTGAGCGCGAACGATTTCACTACCTACTACCTGATGCTGCTGGTTGTGGATAACCTCACCGCGCAGATTACTATTCACCTGCTGGCCTACAAAATTCAGGATGGCACACTCTCTGGCGAGCTACTCCGGCCCGTCCACCCAATTCTTACCAACACACTCATGAACAACCTGGCATTTAAGGCGCTAATGCTGCTCGTGCTCATCCCGGTGTGGCTGGTGCTGTGCCTGCTGTTCCGCCCGGATTTCAGCAGCGTAACCTTCACCTCGGTATTGCTCGCTGTGCCAGCGATTGCCCTGGGGTTTGGCATTAACTTTCTACTCGGCGCAGTGATAACCTGCGTCGCATTCTGGACGACGCGGGTCTTTGCACTGAACGAGTTCTATTATGCGCTGCTCGTTCTCTTCGGTGGGCAGTTTGTGCCACTCGATCTCTTGCCCGCCGGAATTCAGCAAGTGGCGCAGTACCTGCCCTTTCAGCTCTGGCTCTACTTCCCAATTCAGCTGCTGCTGGGCAAGCTACCCGCCGATGTCGTCATCCGTAATTTCGCGCTCAGTATTGGCTGGTTTATCATCGTGCTGCTGCTCTTTCAATGGGTCTGGCGCAACGGCGTCAAGCGGTTTTCGGCGGTTGGCGCATAAGTAGCGCTCTGTGGCAGAAAGATATAAAGACTCGGCTTTCGCCTGGCAGGGATGCGCCTGCGGCAGCATGGTTTTTCGCGCATAGCGCGAAAAACTACACGAGAAGATAGAAAGTACCGCGCCTAGCAGGCATGGTCAGAGCGCTATGTAGGCACCGGGTAAGTTCCATGAGTAATGTTTTACGTTCTAAGCAAAACATCACCAAGAAGAGCAATTGCTTGGGTATGCGAAAACCCTAAGAGAAAACCATATGTTTCGCTTTAAGCTGCTTGGCACGCTGCTCAAAATCAATATTCAGCAAGAATTGGCCTACCGCGCCGACGCGGTGATTAACCTGCTGCTGAGCCTGATGTGGCTCGGGTGGGAACTGCTTGGGCTGCGCATTATTTTCAGCAATACCGCGACACTGGGCGGCTGGGGGCCGGGCGAGCTGCTGGCGCTGCTGGGGGTGTGGCGCTTCGTCAACACATTTATGGCGGCGCTGATATGGCCGAATACTGAGCGCTTTAACACCAGCGTGCGCGATGGCTCGCTCGATTACCTGCTGTTGCAGCCAGTGAATAGCCAGTTTCTCGTAAGCTTTTCGCGGATCGTGCTCTGGCGCGCGTGGGATATTGTGCTGGCGGTCGTGTTGATTGTTGTGGGTATTAACATTGGCGGCACGGCGATAACCTCAGCAAACCTGGCTAGCTTTTTGCTGCTTACCGTCACCGGTGGGCTGATCTTATATAGCCTGTGGATCGTACTGATCGCCTGCACCTTCTGGTTCATCAAGTTCGATAACAATGTGACGATCTTGCAGGCACTGCTGGATGCCGGGCGCTACCCTTCAACCGTGTACCCGGTGTGGCTGCGCCTGATTGTGACCTTTGTAGTGCCGATTGCAGTTGCTACCACGGTGCCATTACAGGCCTTGCGCGGCGAATTACTTTGGTGGCAGGTGCTGTTGTTCGTGGCGGTCAGCGCCGCCAGCCTGCTGATTGCGCAGCGGGTGTGGCAGGCCGGGGTGCGGCGCTATAGTGGCGCGAGTAGCTAAATGTGTGGAAGGAGGGCGTAATGGCCGAGCTAAAAACGAAGCCAACCGAGCAGAGTGTCGAGGAATTTCTGGCAAGCATTGCCGACCCGCAGCAGCGCGCTGATAGCCAGACGATTGCCAGCCTGATGCAAGAGGTGAGTGGCGCAGCCCCGCGTATGTGGGGGCCAGGTATCATTGGCTTTGGCGATTATCATTATGAATATGCCAGCGGGCGCAGCGGCGATTGGTTCCTCACCGGGTTTGCACCACGGAAGTCAAACCTCACACTGTATCTGAATAGCGGCGGCGGCTTTGATGCGCAGCGCGTGCTGCTTGAGCGCCTGGGCAAGCATAAGCTGGGCAAAGGATGTTTATATATCAAACGCCTGGCCGATGTTGATCAGGCAGTGTTGCGCGAGCTGATTGTACAGGCAATTGGCAGGCGTACACAGGCCGGGGGATAGTTGGACATCTTAGGGTCAGCAGCTTCAGTATTGCGCCGTGCAACGCCCGCCGATGCCCCGGCGATTGCGGCGCTCACCGCTGCAGCATACAGCAAATATATTGTGCGCATGGGCCGCGAACCCCAGCCCATGCGCACCGATTACGTGCGCGTAGTGGCCGAGCATCCGGTGTGGCTGCTTGAAGCAGCGGGCGAGCTGCTGGGCGTACTGGTACTCATGCACGAGCCTGACGCGCTGCTGATCTATAACGTCGCGGTGTCACCGCAGTATCAGCGGCACGGGTATGGCCGCCAGCTGCTGGCATATGCCGAAGCCCAGGCGCGGGCCGCTGGCTACGCCCACATTCGGCTCTATACCAACGCTCTCATGACTGAGAATATTGCGCTCTATACGCGCCTGGGCTACCACGAGACGGGACGCGAAGCCTTTGGTGAGCTTACCCGTGTGAACTTCGCCAAAGCGCTTGGGCCAGGCAACGGCTAATGCCCGGCGACGACCCGCGCAATTGCGCTGGGCAGGCGCGTTTGCATATCAATCACATCGGCCCAGGCGGGCTGTATTGCGATTTGCACCGTTTCGGGGAACATCTGGCGGTACTGTGCCACCCAGCCCCGGCTGCCCTCGGCTCCCAGGTAGCGCTCAGTCATCGTTACATAGCTGGGCGCGTCGGTGGGTACCGTGCTCAGGTGCGCGGTGCCACGCACCAGCAAAATATGCGCGGGCCACTCATTGCGGTCGATTGTTACTGCAACGGTGGGGTTGGCTGAGAGGGCTTTCACTTTCGGCGCGGTTGGTGGCGTCCACATCAGAATGTTGGTGCCATCCCACTGAAACCAGAGCGGAACCACGCGCGGTGTTCCATCAACCCAGGTATACGCCAGCCGGGCCATATTCTTGGAATGAAGCAGCTGCTGCGCGACTGGGTGGTTGAGAAGATCAAGATTCTTTGTTCTCATAGCTTTCTCCAATGCGCATACAAAACCTACACCGCGCTCAGTTACGCGGCGTTTAGACGATAAAAAGCAACATTGGAGAGTGTTAGGAATACATTTATTATAACATTGGCGTCAAGCATATTCTAACGGCTACGCCTTCAATATTGCCTGAGAGATAGATGCCCACAGTCAGGTATGGTATACTGCGCGCCAATCCACGCACAAGGATATTGAGGATGCAATGCTTGCGATTCTGAGCATGGGTTTGGTGGGGCTGGTTGCGCTCGAACATATCTATATTCTCTATATGGAAATGTTTGCCTGGACGAGCGCGCGCGTACGGCGCAGCTTTGGCACAACCCCCGAGTTTGCGCGCGACACGCGGGCATTAGCGGCGAACCAGGGCCTGTATAATGGCTTCCTCGCTGC
>JAFEAS010000106.1:4810-35756 GCA_018266315.1 Chloroflexi bacterium SZAS-1
GGTCGCGTTCGGCTAATGCATGGTGGCGGTTAGGCGCACATACAGCGAGAACGCACTGGCAGCGGCACCGCCATGTGATGTTTGAAGCCTGCGGGCTGATTGCAGGCTTTAACGCTGGTGTGGGCAAACTGTTTTTCGCAAGCGCCTGTAACCCCGCGCGCGAAGTAGGCCACGCTGCAGCCCTTGAGGTGCCGGTATGCCCTTCCCCACCGACGATTACACCCCCTACGGCTACCTCGATGTCCCAACCCACACGCGCAACCTCACGCCGCGCGGCGTGCTGCGCTCGCACGACGCCGGGTTTCGCTGGCACTTCCCGTCCTTTGCTGGCATGTATGGCGGGCGGCGCGAAACCTACCGTGCCGGGCTGCGCCTGGCGCTCGATGGCGCACTGACCCTGGCCGAGTTCGATGCTGCTAGCAGCCCTTATCATTCCAAGGACTGTTTCACATTTGCCCTGAAGCGCGGCGCGGCGATCTGTAGCGCCACCTACCAGCTGATTGGCGAGCACAGCTTACACCTGCGCGTTGACGCTGAGGCGGCGGCGCGCATTGTGGTGCTGGCCGAATACGAGCGTATGCTTGCGGCCACTGGCGAGTGGGGCGAATCCGGGCTGGTGGGGCGGGCCGAGGATGGCACACTGATCTTACAGGGCTTCGAGGATGGTGAGGCATTTGTGCTGTGGGCGGCGCGGCCCTGGGCCGATTGCGGTATTGCGCCAGGCGGTATGGTTACGCGCGCGTGGCTGGGGCAGGCCGCGCCGGGCTTACCCGCAGCTGGCTTCGTTACCGTCACAGGCCAGCCAGCACAAACCGTTGCGCTGCACGCCGCGCTCGGGTTTATGGGGATGAATGGCTCACTCGATGTGCTGCTGGCGCGCGGGCGAACTGTAGCCGAGGCGCAGCGCAACCTCGCTGCCGCGCGCGCCATTGCCAACACCGAGCTTACGCGCAAGCGTGCCGCCGATGGCGCATTCTGGGCGGCTGCGCCCCGGCTGGCAGGCGATTGGCCTGCGTATTGGCGGCGCGGTCTGGTCTACGACCTCGAAACCTTACGCATGATGGTGAAGCCGCCGGTGGGAATATACTTGCATCGCTGGGATGCCATGCAAATTCACGCCCCGCGCGTGGTGCTGGCCGAGGCGGCAATTGACGCGCTGTTGCTCGGGTATGCCGATGCCGCCACCGCACAAGAATTACTGCTCGGCACCTTCCTCGATGCGCCCGCGCCGAATGTACCCTGCTCGCGCGAAGATGGCTCGTTCAACATGGTCGCCGCCGATGGCACGGTGTGCGGCACCGCGCCAGCCTGGGGCTGCTCCTGGCTGGTGGCTGCCTGGCTCTGGCAGCTGCAACCCGATCGTCAATGGCTCACGCAGCTTTACCCGCCAATGGCCGCGTATCTGCGCTGGTGGCTGGCCGAGCGGCGCAGTGCGGATGGTGGGCTGTTCTACGCATGCAGCTGGGAATCGGGCCAGGACGACTCGCCGCGCTTTGGTGCGCAGCCACTCGGCGGCGGCCACCCGGTGCGGCACATTCGCCCGGCTGATCTGCATGCCGCCTTCGCGCATGCCTGCCGGGTGATGGCCGAATTTGCCCATGCGCTGGCCTATACCGACGACATTCCCTACTGGCAGGCGCTGGCCCACGAATTTACGGCGCGCACGCAAGCGCTCTGGAATGGTGCGCGCTTCGCCGATTTCGACACGCACACCGGCCAGCTCACCGCTCAGGACGATGTGATGCTGCTCGCGCCGGTGGCACTTGGCATTGCTACACCCGCGCAAATTGCCGCGCTCCGCCCGGCCATTGCCGCGCTCGATCCGGCCACAATCACCTGGCCGATGGGCGCGTGGATGGCAACTGCCGCCGCTGAGGTCGCCGGGTTGCCTGAGGTTGCATGCGCACTTGCGGCGGCGATCTGTGAGCGCGCCTATGACTTTTGGGATGCCCGCGCAGCGCTGCCGGGCCGCACGCTCCCGGGCATTAGCTGCGAGTACTGGCCGCCCGATGGGCGCTGTGGCGGCGAAGGGTATGGCTGGGGCGCATTCACCACGCACCTGGTGCTGCATACGCTGCTCGGGCTTGCGCCTGCCAGCGATGGCTTGCATTTGCGCCCAAACCTGCCAGTGGCGTGGCGTGTTCCGGGGCGCGAGTACCGTGTGGCGCTACACTGGCGCAGCCAGCCAATTGCGATTACGCTAACAGCCTACGGCGCACAGGCGCGGGTCACAGTTAATCAGCGTAGCGCGCTGGTGCCCTGGGGCGATGCACTTGTGTACGGCTGGGGTACACTATAAATCCCCGTGTTTGTGTCAAAAGGGTAGCTGTAGTTGCACAGATGTTCGTAACTTCCACCGAAAGGCGGATGCACAAACCGCCCGAAGCAGGTATAATAGAGCTTCTACACAAGCCTTCTACCCCAATAGGTGATCCATGTCATATCGGGTTGTTGCGCCCTACCAGCCAACCGGTGATCAGCCAAAAGCCATTGCCGAGCTCGTTGAGGGCGTGAAAAAAGGGTATCGGCACCAGACATTGCTGGGCGCGACTGGCACCGGCAAAACCGCCGTAATGTCGTGGGTGTTCGAGCAGTTGAAGCGGCCTGCGCTGGTGATGGCACATAATAAAACGCTCGTGTCGCAGCTTTATTCCGAGTTCCGCGAGCTGCTGCCCGATAGCGCGGTCGAGCTGTTCATTTCGTACTACGATGTGTATACGCCCGAAGCCTACGTGCCGAGCAAAGACCTGTATATTGAAAAAGAAGCGCAGATCAACGAAGAGATCGACCGGCTGCGCCACGCCGCGACCCAGGCATTGCTGACGCGCAACGATGTGCTGATTGTCGCATCAGTATCGGCGATTTACGGCCTGGGCTCGCCCACCGACTACGGCCAGGTGGCGATCCCGCTGCGGGTGGGTGAAGTGCGCAATCGCGATAAGCTGCTGCGCCAATTGATTGACCTGCAGTTCGAGCGCAACGATATCGACTTCCACCGCGGCACCTTCCGTGTGCGTGGCGATACGCTCGATGTCTTCCCGGCAAATGCCGAAGTTGCCGAACGCATTGAGTTTTGGGGCGATGAAATTGAGCGCATCACCGAGTTCGACCCGCTGACTGGCGAGGTGTTGGTGCCGCGCACTGCGCTCGATATTTATCCGGCCAAGCACTTCGTTACGAATGCCGAAAAGCTTCAGCTGGCGATTGCCGATATTTCCACCGAGCTGACCGAGCGTGTGGCTGAGCTTGAAGCGGACGGCAAAGTGCTAGAGGCGGCGCGCCTCAAGCAGCGCACGATGTATGATCTTGAGATGCTGGGCGAGGTGGGCTACTGCTCGGGCATCGAAAACTACTCGCGCCATATGGATCGCCGACTGGCTGGGCAAACGCCATGGACATTGCTCGATTACTTCCCAGATGATTTTGTGCTGTTTGTCGATGAGTCGCATATTAGCCTGCCGCAGATTCGCGGTATGTATAATGGCGACCGCTCGCGGAAAGGAACGCTAGTCGATTATGGCTTCCGGCTGCCTTCCGCGCTCGATAACCGCCCGCTCAAGTTCGATGAATTCGAGCAGCATATTCACCAGGCGATCTATGTTTCGGCCACGCCCGGGCCATTTGAGCTTGAACATTCTGAGCAAGTGGTTGAACAGATCATTCGCCCAACCGGCCTGGTCGATCCAATTATTGATGTTCGCCCGAGCAAGGGCCAGATCGACGACCTGATTGGCGAGATTAAGCGCCGGGTCGATAAGGGCCAGCGGGTGCTGGTAACGACCCTTACAAAGCGCATGGCCGAAGATTTGACCGACTACCTGAAGGAAATGGGCGTGCGCACCCAATACCTGCATGCCGATATCGAAACGCTTGAGCGTGTGGAGATTCTGCGCGATTTGCGCTTGGGCGTGTACGATGTTGTGGTTGGCATCAACCTGCTGCGCGAGGGCCTCGACCTGCCTGAAGTCTCGCTGGTTGCTATTCTCGATGCCGATAAAGAAGGGTACCTGCGCTCAGGATCATCGCTCATCCAGATCACTGGCCGTGCGGCGCGCCACGTCGAAGGGCGCGTGATTATGTATGCCGATACAATCACGAACTCGATGCGCATAGCCATTGACGAAACCGAGCGCCGCCGCGCCATTCAAGAAGCATTTAATCGTGAGCACAATATCGTGCCGGTCGGTATTAGTAAGGCAGTGAAAGACCTGACCGAACGCGTGCGGAAAGTGGCTGAAGAGCGCGAAACATATAAGACTGGAACAAGCGTTGGCGAGCTACCAATTCCGAAAGATGAGTTGGTGAAGCTGATCAAGGAGCTTGAGAAGCAGATGAAGCAGGCCGCCAAAGATCTTGAATTCGAGAAGGCGGCTGCATTGCGCGACCAGGTGATTGAGCTACGACGCACGCTGGCGCTTGAAGAAGTGAGCACCCCGTAGCTGGCGCAGTGGGTTAACGAAATGTTTACGAATAAGGCGTTGCAATCTGCGCTCTGAGGCGCGATAATAGTATGTAGGTGAAACCGGCGCGGGCAACGCGGCTCGGTCGGTGCGCTCCAAGGGCGGAGTAGGTGATGACGATATGGTTCGGTGTGAGAACGGCTCATCCATGTATGTTGAGCTGCGGAAAGGGGCACCGCAGTGGCTGTCCAGGTGTGGATCGGCGAAAAGCCAGAACATCCCAACGAACGTAGGGCGATTGTTTCGCTAGCTAACGGGCTGGATCGGCTCGAAGGCTTATATTTGATCCTTGCGAATTTTAGCGTAGGCGGGCGCAATATCGATCTCGTGCTGATCAAGCAGGACGCGATCTTTATTGTTGAGCTGAAACAGTGCGACGGCAAGATTTTTGGCGATGTCAATGGCCCCTGGTATGTTGAAAGTGCGAATGGCGAGCGTAAGCGCCTGAACCCTGGCCGCAAAAACCCCTACAATCAGGTCATTTCCTATTACTATAGCCTGATCAACTTCCTCAACGAGCACCGCAGCGATTTCCTCTCGGCGCAAAAGGCTACATCGGTTGATTTCCGCACCTGTAAGCGGGTGGTGGTAATTGCGCCAACCATTCAAGAAGGCTCACAGGTTGAAACCGATTGGAAGGTTGAGCTGAAGGGCCTGGATGAGCTGCCCGCCTACCTGGTGACCGAGCGCTCGTCGGAGATTAACCTGAGCGAAGAAGAAATGCTGGCTATTCCCCAGCTGCTGCATTGCACGCGCTGGACCGAAGTAAACTCGCTGCTGGCTGGGGTAATGCCGCGTTGGGAAAACGCCGAGGCGCTGCCCACGACACTGCCAGTTGCGGCACCGGCGCTCTCCACACCCGAAGACCTACCAGCTGCACCTGCGCCAACCGTTTGGGCACGCGGGCGACGGGCGCTTACCACATGGACTGGGCGGGCGGCAGTGCTGATGGGCACGCTGGCGCTAGTGCTGGCTGTTGCCCTGTTCGCGCTGGCAATGCGGCGCTCACCAACCCTGGCCGATCAGGCGGCCAGCGGGATTGTGAGTACAAGCCAGGCGGCTGGCGGCGAAGGGTTTGGCGGCGTTGCTGCGCAGGATACCTGTGTGTGGAAGGAATTTCAATCGGTGGGGCGGCGGCGCGGCGCGCAGCCCGGTAGCTGGCAGAATGTTGGTGTTGGCGGGAATGCGCCAGCGCTGCAACCTGAAGTAGTAGTAACGCTCGAGGAAGTGAACTACTGCCAGGATACGATCAAACTTACCTGGAGCGTGCGCAATAACCTTGACGATGAGAATGTGGCGCTGCCCCTCACCGCCGAAAATATTACCGTGAGCGATTCCTTACTGAACAGCTACCAGATCGACGATGCTAAATCGCTGCCATTGCAAATTAGCGCCGCACCGCGTAGTAAGGCGCGCGGCACCGCAATCGTTACCCGCCCGGCCAACTTGAATGCCAAGTCGCTCGCCATCAAAATAAAACAAATGCCATTTGGCGAAGCGACCTGGATTGTGCCGATCAATAGCACCGTACAATAGCTGCCGCCAGGCGGCTGCGCCGCTTCAACCAGCAAAAAGGGCGTTTTGGCTTTTGCGGCTGAAATGCCCTTTTTCGTTGAGCGCAATGTGTCACATTCGGGTGCGCACGTACCTACTGGTGGGGGCCAGAGCAGCTCGCCACCCTAGAATTTCCCGGTGTGGTGCCCGGCCCGATTTTGCGGCGCCAAGCACCACAAACGGTGCGTCTTCAAGCGAAGCTAGTATGAACGGCAGGATAAGAATATTCTCATTGTTATTGACAAACTGATTATGAGCGATATAGAATGGCGTTTGCATTATCAATAGATTAAGTTGATACCAACGCCATGGTAAGCCCCGGTTCGGTACCTACCCGGACGATTGTGTGCTTCGGGCTTGGCGTTGCAGGGCCGGAGGGCGAGATGGCTAAGGCATTAGTACTACGCGCAATTACAGGTACCCAGGCAGGGAAGCGGCATACACTTACCGCGCGCGTGAGCACAGTCGGCTCGGCATCGAATAACGACCTTGTGCTGCACGACCGGCTGCTGAACCCACGCCACATCGAAATTCGGCAGGTGCTTGAGCGCTGGTTTGTCGTGCCAGTAGCCCAGAATAGCCAGGGGGTTGCACTGAATGGTATGCCTGTGAGCAGCCAGAGCCGCCTCAACCCGGGTGATGCGTTGACGCTTGGCAGCGTAACCTATATGGTGGAGCTAGAAGAAGTTCTTGAGCAGGAATTTGGTGCTGCCCCTGCGCATACGAATAGCGGTGTGCCGCGTATTGGCGAATATTTCATTCGGCGCGGCGTGCTCAACCGCGATCAGGTTATGGCTGTAGCCGAACGCCAGATGCGATTGCAGCGCGATGGCTCGCGTATCCAATTTGGCCAGGTTGCCTACGAAATGGGTATTATTTCACGCTCTCAGCTCGATATGGCGCTTGCCGACCAACGCTCAGATTTTAACGATCGTTTCTATTAGGTAGCATTTTTCGCCGACCCGAGCAATTGATTCATATTCGTGCTGTGCCCAATCAGCGTGTGCGGCTTTTCTAAAGAATACCGAAAAACCGCACACCGCGCAGGGCTTACCCCCGAATCAGCGCAAGCTCGCAGCTAAACCCCGGCCCTAACACCGCCAGCACGCCATATTCACCCGCCTTTATTCCCGCTTGCATAAATTCTTCCAGCACAAAGAACACCGTTGCCGACGACATATTGCCATAGCGGCGCAGTACCTCGCGCGTGTGGCTTAACCGTTCGCGGTCGATTGCCAGCGCTGCCTCATACGCGCCTACTACTTTAGCCCCGCCCGGGTGCAAAATCCAGTGCGCTATATCGTCGAGCGTCAGGTTGTGCTGCGCCAGGAACTCGGCGACATTCTCACGCATGAGCGTTTGCACAATATGTGGGATGCGCGAGGAAAACACCACCTGCATACCAGTATCAACCATATCCCAGCCCATAATATCGGCTGTGTTGGGCCAGAGGGTGCTCTGGGTGCCCAGAATCTGGGGCGTATGCCGCGATGCTTGTGCACCAGGTGCAGCAAGCGCATCGCCCTCAACCAGTACAGCTGCAGCGCCATCGGCAAATAGCGAGGAGGCAATCAAATTGCGCTTCGAATGATCAGCCCATTGGAAGGTTACGCTACATAGCTCGACCGATAAGAGCAGTACGCGGTGCGCCGGGAACGCCAGCGCATACTCGTAGGCGCGCGCTAGCCCAGCCACGCCCCCGGCGCACCCTAAACCCCAGATCGGGGTGCGCCGGGTGTGCCGCCCCATGCCCAGCCGATTGATGAGCAGCGCATCGGGGCTAGGCGCGGCCATCCCCGTCGTCGATACCCACAACACGTGGTCAACCTCAGCGGGTGTCAGATCTACCTGGGTAAGGCAACGCTGCGCTGCCTGGGCACCCAGTGCGGTGGCCGCGTCGATAAATAAATCGTTGCATTCTTTAAAGCTGCGTGGTGTGGCGAACCATTCTAACGGCGCGGCGAAGTAGCGGGTATCGATCTGCGCGTGGCGGAAGACGGTCATGTAGCGATCGATCTCGGGGAACGCTGACGCGAAATGCTGGCGCGCGAGATCGCGAATGTGATCCTGCGAAAGTGCATAGGGTGGTAGGGCAGTTGCTACCGAACGAATAACGGGCATGCGGCGCCGCTCCTTCTAACCTGCTAACCTGGCTAACCTGGCGATCAAGCACGCATCTGACCAGGGATGCGCTAGCATAGCACGGATCGCGCCACGCTGATATAGAGACTACGTAATGAGGTGGGGGAATGGATCGCTGGGTGCGGACACCACAATGCCGCGCCAGCTTGGCTAGCGCGGCATTGTGGCTGCAAGCTTATTTCTAATGTACACAAGTCACACGGTTGCCCGCGTTTGAGGAATAGTGCCTGCGGTAGCATGGTACCAAACTGTTTTTGGGTGTTCCGCAGCTGGCGCGAAGCGCCAGCTGCGGAACACCATAACAAAAAAGTACCGCTCTGCCGCAGGCGAAAAAGCCGACTGCGTAACTCGTGTAATTTACGCCTACGCCGTCCAGGTGGCTACGGTCACGTTGTACTGTGTGCTGCCAGTGCCGTACAAATCGGTGGCAGCGCTGAGGCAGCCGGCGCGCGCATTGCTGAACGTCGCGCTTGAGGTCAGCCTGAGAGTTAGCGCACGGTAGACTGATTATAAGCCTGCCGATAGCACCTAACGTAACACTGCCTGTGCCGTCGCAATCCGCGCCAGCGACCGCTCGTGCCCTAGCGCTACCAGCGTAGCAAACAGCGGCGGTGCTACGGTGCGGCCAGTAACTGCTACGCGTAGGGTTCCGAACAGCTGGCCGACTTTCAGCCCGAGGGTTTCGGCCAGGGCACGCAGCGCCGCTTCGAGCTGGCCCTCGTTCCACCCATCAAGCTTGCGTAGCTCGGCATCGGCGGCTTCTAGCGCTGCCAGTGTGCCAGCCGCATCCATTTTCTTCTGCACAAGCAGATTGGGTTCAGGCGCGGCAATATCCTTAAAGAAGAACTCGAGTAGCTCAGATGCTTCGCCCAGCTCTTCGAGGCGCTCGTGAATCAGTGGAACCAACTGCTCGGCATACGTGCATTCGCCATCGGTCGGTGGGTTGGCGATCAAGCCAGCGTTGCTCAGGAAGGGCAGCAGTCGCGCAGCTAGATCGGACGTGCTCAGCTTGCGAATATAGATGCCATTCATGTCCTTGAGCTTATCGGGGTTCCAGCGCGCCGGTGAAGCTTGCACTCGCTCGATCGAAAAGCGCTCGACAATTTCTGCGCGGCTCATGATCTCAGTATGATCATCGTAGCTCCATCCCTGGAGCGCCAGGTAGTTGAACATCGCCTCGGGCAGGTAGCCGCGCTCCCAGAAGCGGTTGGTCGATACATCATCTTTGCGCTTTGAGAGCTTACCCCGGCCATCCTGTCGCAGAATATTTGGCACATGCGCAAAGGTTGGCATATTCCAGCCAAATGCCTGGTAGAGCATCACATGGTACGGCGCGCTTGGCACCCATTCCTCGCCGCGAATAACGTGGGTGATACCCATCAAATGGTCATCGACGAGGTGGGCCAGGTGATAGGTTGGCATCTTCGTCGTTTTTAGCAGCACCAGATCGTACAGATCGGCATTATTGACGCTAATGCGCTCGCCGCCGCGAATCAGGTCGGTGAAGCTTGTGGTACCGGTCAGTGGTACTTTCAGGCGAATGGTGAAGGGTAGCCCCTGGGCTTTGGCCTCGGCCACCTGCTCAGCCGACCACTCGCGCTCTGGCCCGCGGAAGCGAAAGCGTTCGGGCCGCTCGCCCCGCGCTGCCCACTCGGCGCGCATGTGCTCTTCCTGCTCGGGCGTAACGAAGCATGTATAGGCATGCCCATTAGCAACCAGCTCGTCGGCATAGCGCTGGTAAATGCCTAAATCTTTGCGCTCCGATTGCACATATGGCGCGTGCGGCCCGCCAATATCCGGCCCTTCATCCCAATCGATGCCGACCCAGCGCAGCGACGCCATCATATCGTCGGCGGCACCGGGTACAAACCGTTTCTCGTCGGTATCTTCGATCCGCAGTAGAAACTGGCCGCCATAATGGCGGGCAAATAGCCAGTTGAAGAGGGCGGTGCGGACGCCGCCAATATGCAAAAAGCCGGTGGGGCTTGGTGCGAAGCGAACCCGCACTGGTGGAACGATCTCAGCCATAGATACTCCTTTATGTTGCGTCGCGCTATTATACGCCGATGTCGGCGCTGTGCAAAAGCCCATGCTTGCGGCATACAAAAAATCTGTTATACTCAGAAAAATACCGTTATCGTGTAAAAATATGTTTCGGCTTGGTGTTGCAGTAAAAATTTTGGGGCGTGGTGGGCTGCGGGCGCGTGATGGGCGGCGTGCTGAAAACGCTCCCCACCTAAGCGTGAGTTTGTTGCTAGTGCGCGAGGTACTCCTCTACCTGGCCGCCCAGCAGATCGGCTGTTATCGGCTTGCCGATGATTTGCTGCCCTACCTGGGTGATGGGCGTTACCCTGAGGTAGCGCGCCAGATTGCCGAAAGTGCTGCGCTGCTCGACGACACGGGCACGCTAGCACAGGCGCACGGCATTCGGCTGAGTATCCATTTACCACTCTGGGTCACGCTGGCCACCACAGATGCAGCAATCGTCGCCCGTAGCGTTGCCATTATTTCCGCGCGCGCCCAATTGCTCGATGGGCTGAGGTGTGGCCCGGAAGGTGTGCTGGTATTGCATGTTGGGGGTACGCATAGCGATAAAGCGGCGGCATTACGGCGCTGGGCCGCGCGCTACTTACAGCTGCCGCATGCTGTGCGCCAGCGATTAGCGCTCGAAGCCGATGACAATGGGTTTACGTTCAGCGAGGTGCTGTGGCTGCATCAGGCCACTGGCGTGCCGATCGTGTTCGATGCCTTGCATCATCGGCTAAACAACCCCGAGCAGGTGCCGATGAGCATGGCGCTGGCACTGGCGCTGGCGAGCTGGCCGCCGGGCGTGCGGCCCAAAGTGCATTTTAGCACGCAGCGCACCGAGGCGCATCTACTGCCAGCACGGCATGGGGCGGCGCAACAGGTAGTCGCACCACAGCTGGGCCAGCACGCCGATTTTGTTGATCCTGGCGAATTCGTTGCGTTTTTGCGCGCGGCCCATGGGCTGGCAGCGTTTGATATTATGCTTGAGGCCAAAGCCGCCGACCTAGCACTGTTACGCTTGCGCGCCGATGTAGCTCGTATTGCGCCAGAGCTTGTCGGGGTTGTGAGCTGAAGCATAGTAGCTGCCAGGTTTTTGGCTGAGTATCGGGTGTAGGCTGGTACTGCCGTTGAAGATGTCGAAGGTGATGCGATGAATGATATGCGCGAAGTAGATACCTCGGCGCGTGTGTTGGTGGCAATTGTCGCGCGGCTGCGCGATTTCGCTGCGGTGCGTGAAGAGGGATGGTACCGGATACCAGTTGCGCGTGCGCCACATGCACTCCATGCCGAGTACCTGGCGTTTTATCAAACCGCCGCGTTCGGGGCTGAGCGCTGGGCCGTGCGTTACTACGCGGCGGTGCGCGCCGTTACCATCGCCACGCGCGCGCAGCTGCTGCCCGATGAGGCAGCGCATCCACGGGCAGCCGCGCGTTACTATCGTTTTGCGCTGGCAGCGGTGCAGCAGCTACCGCTGTCGCTACCAAGTCGGCGCTTGCGGCGCATTAGCTTTATTCCAACCACGTTTGGCCAACTTCTGACGGCGCGTGATGTTGCCGAACTCTGGCGCGCACCAGCGAGTAGCTGCCCTGGCTGGGAGAGCGTTTGGGGGGCGGGAGTAAACCGGCGCGTTTAGGAATTAACCGCACGCTTGAGGTAGTGCTGCATTTTATTTAGCAGCTGCGTGAAGTTAATCGGTTTGGTTTCATAATCATCGCAGCCCGCCTCAAGCGAGGTACGCCGCTCATCTTGTAGCGCATATGCGGTCAAAATAATTACCGGAATCTGGCTTGCGGCTGGGTCGGCTTTGATCGCGCGTGTGGCTTGCCAGCCGTTCAAACCGGGAATACCCACATCCATGAGGATCAGATCGGGGAGAATATTGCAAGCGATCTCAACGGCTTGGGTGCCATTGGCGGCAGTGGTAACTTTGTACCCTTCCCAGGTGAGGCGCCGAGTCAGCATATCCCGATTCATCGGGTCGTCTTCAACGACGAGAATGTGCGGCATAATTCTTTACTCCGTGGTGTCAAGGACACGTAAAACGCAAACGTGGCGTTATTTGCCATGCACGTGTATATAGTATAACCGTGCGCCGCGAAGAAATGATACGGGGTGAGCTGTTGCTACCAGTGTATAATAACACAACATACGTTATTGGGGGGGCTATGTATGTGGTCGTTATCGCAAATGCGCCTGCTCTCGATGCAGCGCCATTTGCTGCGCAAATTCGTAGTGCCGCATATGTGATTGCTGCCGATGGTGGGGCGTTGCCGCTACTACAGCTAGGCGTATTGCCGCAAGTGGTGATTGGCGACATGGATTCACTAGATGAGGCGGCGTTAGAGCGGCTAACGAGCAGTGGCACAGCGCTACACCGCTTTCGGCGCGATAAAGACGAGACCGACCTGGAACTAGCGCTGGTATACGCAGCAGCGATAGGCGCCAGTGTGATAGATGTGATTGGGGCGCTGGGCGGGCGCTGGGATCATACGCTGGCGAATGTCGCATTGCTGGCCCTGCCCGAGCTGCAAGGCCGAAAAGTACGTTTATTGGCCGATAAGCAAACGCTCACGCTTGTGCGCGATGCTGCCCTGATTGAAGGGCACGTTGGCGATACGGTTTCACTTATTCCGCTCGCTGGCGCGGTGCATGGCATTACAACGCGCGGGTTACAATACCCATTACACAATGCAACCCTGAGCTTTGAGCGCGCGCGCGGGGTGAGCAATGTGCTGCTTGCGCCACCCGGCGAGGTACGCATAGGCGGTGGCCTACTATTGCTGGTACATCACGACGATGCCGGCGCGCACCAGTGGCGCGGTGGGCACGCGCAAGCCAATTAGGCGGCCGGTGGCGCGTTTAGTCCGAGCGTAGCGCTTATGCTACAATACCTGTGCTGAGGGAGGATGCAATGCCTGAAAAGAAGAAAAAAGGCTTTAATTTCGGCTCGGTATTGGGCGGCATTATTGTGCTGCTCGCAATTGCTGGTGGGCCAATACTGAAGCTTGTGGGGCAGCTATTTGGCAAGGCCGGGGTATTCCCGAGTAGCTGGCTGCCGCTGCTTATTGGTGGATTGGTCGCGCTAAGCGTGCTCGTGTCGGTGGTGCGTGCGCTGGGCCAATCGATGCAGCGGCGCAACGATACGCGCCTGCCAACCTTTGCCCAGCCGCCGCTCAGTACGCCTAATATTCCAGCGACGCGTCCAGCTAAGTCACCGGCGATTGGTACAACTGCCTCTTCGTTGCAGGTGCCGTCGTCTGCTGCGCCGCGCCCGGGCGGTCTGCCGTCGGTGCCACGCTTCGATCCGATTTTTCCGCCGATGCTTATACTTGTTGGGCTAGCCGGGCTGGCGCTGCTGGCCGGGTTAGCTGTGGTGTTGCTCGGATGATCCAGTTCGATACATTTGCACGGTACTACGATGCGGATTATGGCGCAATTGCCGACGATGTGCCGTTCTACCGCGAGCTGGCGCGCCGCAGCGGCGGGCGAGTGCTTGAGGCGATGTGCGGCAGTGGGCGGCTATTACTGCCGCTCGCCGAAGCTGGGATGCGCGTGGCGGGGATTGATATTTCGGGCGCGATGCTGGCGCGGGCACGGGCGCGCTTACAAGCCGCTGAGATGCTTGAGCGGGTTGAGCTGATGGAAGGCGACATTTGCACGACTGCACCGCAAGGGCCTTTTGGCCTGGCAATTGTCGCAATTAACTCATTTATGCACCTGGAGCGGGTTGCCGATCAGCTGGCGGCGCTGGGCCAGCTGCACGCGGCGCTGCGCCCGGGCGGGCTGCTCGCCCTCGATCTGTTCAACCCCGATGTGCGCGCACTGGCGAACGAGAATGGCGCATTGGCGCTCGATAAATTGTTGACGCTAGCGGATGGCACCCGGGTGCAGAAATTTGTCGCACAGCAGCCCAACCTGGCAGCACAAATTAATCATGTGACATTTATGTACGATGAGCTGGATGCACAGGGCCATGTGACGCGGACAGTGCTGCCGTTTCCGATGCGCTGGCTGTATCGCTACGAGCTAGAGCATTTGCTCGCGCGGGCCGGGTTTGCGCTCGAGGCGGTGTATGGTTCATATGATTTAGAGGAATATGACAATGCCAGCGAGCTATTGCTGGTAGTTGCGAGGAAGATCGAACGATGACGCTGGGTGATCGGGCAATTGAGCTGGCGCTTGAAGCCCGCCGTCAGCGCCGGGCGCTGTTTATTTTTATTGCGGTAGTGGCGCTGCTACTGGTGTTTTGTGCGGTTGTCGGGTTCCGCATGCTTACGCCACCGCCAAAAACGCTGCTAGTGGGCCGGGTAGCCGATTTTGCCGATGGTCAGCCACACCGCATCAGCGTGCCGAAACTTGAGCTAAGTAGCCTGATTACCCGGCGCGATGCGACCTTGAGCGAAGATACGGTTTTTGTGCGCCACGCGAGTGATGGCAGCTGGGTGGCGCTGCTCGGCGTCGATACACTTTCGGGCTGCTTTTTGTATTGGGATGCAACGGTTGATGTTTTCCAGGATGTGAACTGCCAGGGCTCGCGCTATACGATCGATGGCAAATATATCGATGGGTTAAACACTGGCGAACAGCCGCAGAATATGGCCCGCCTGGTGGTAGAAGTGCGCGAGGACCAGGTGTTTGTGCGCGATGAGCGTGTGCGCGAACGCTAACATTGCGCTGAAGCATGTGACTTTTGTCGTAGTATACCCCTAAGGATTCTGCTAGATTGGCTGTAAGCGCACGGCCACTCGGTTGGCGGGCTGGCGGCGCGATAGCGGGGTACATGATATGACGACCGTTTCTTCATCTGCACTTGATGCGACAATGACACTGAATCAGATTGTTGCCAGCTGGCCTGCGGCGCTGCCCGTGCTGCAGCGCTTCGGGCTGGATACTTGTTGTGGTGGCGCATTGCCGTTATCGGAAGCTGCCGCCCATCATCAGATCGAGCCACAGGCGCTATTAGCCGCCTTGGCCGAAGTTGGCGCAGGCAACACCCCAAACTATCGCAATGAAACCTAGTACGCGCGCGTTTGCTGGCGCAGCACTCTTCTGGCTGGCGCTGGCGGCGCTGCTGCATGTGCTGGCAGTGCTTGGCAGGCCGGGTGCCTGGGGCGCAATGGTGCATACGCTGCTGTTCGGGTGGATCACCAGCATGATTGTGACGGTGAATTACCACACTGTGCCGGTGTTCTCCGGGCGCGATTTTCCCAGCCAGCCACCGATCTGGGCGCACTGGTGGCTTCTAGCTGGCGGTGTAGCGCTAGCCGTGGCCGGGCAGCTAGCCGACTTACCAGTGCTGAGTATTGCCGGGATTGCAGGCGAGCTGGCGGCGGCGCTGTGCTTTATGCTGAATATTGTGCTGCTACTGCGCTATGGGCCGGCGCGTCCCCGCATGCCCGCGCCGCCAATTGCCAACCAGCCGCAGATCGATCGGCTGGGGACGCAGGCAACCCGGGCCTCGGGGATGTGCTTGCCGCTGGCGCTCGTGCTGCTCCTGGGCGCGCGAAGCGGCTGGCCCGGCGAGTGGGTGCTTGCTGCCGAGCACCTGGCTGCGCTGGGCTGGATCATGTTGATGATTGTGGGAGTGAGCTACCATGTATTGCCGCGCTTTAGCGGCCAGGGTGTGCGGCCCGGGCCGTGGGTACGCGCCCAGCTGGCATGCCATTTTGCGGCAGTGCTGCTGATGGTGCCAGCACTGGGCTTCGGCTGGGGCGGGCTGTTTGCAGTTGGCGGCACCCTGATGGCTGTGGCGTTGGGCCTGTTCGCCTGGACGATCTGGCCCGCCCTGCGCCCGGTACTGCCACGCCCCGGTGTCATTTCGTTGGCGGTGCGCGAGGCGCGCCATGAATAAGCTGAGCTTGCGCTTCATCAAAGCCGCGTTTGCCTGCCTGGCGCTTGGGTTGGCGCTGGGGGTAAGCTTTGCGCTGGATCGCTCGCTGGGCGCACGGCTGCGCCCGCTACACGCCGAGCTAAACTTGTGGGGCTGGGTTACGCTGTTGATCTATGGATTTGGTTCGCATATGCTCCCGCGCTTTCTGGGCCGCCCACTTGTTCACCTGCGCACTGCCAACACGCAGCAGGCGCTGGCAATTGGTGGTGTAGCGCTGGCAGCGATTGGCTGGTTAGGAATCGCGTTTGGTTTCCCCTATGCGCTGTATATATGTGTGCTCGGTGCTCTGGCCCAGCTCGTCGCGGCGCTCCTGTTTGTATGGCAGATCGGGCAGCTGCTCGGCGCGTAAGCGTGATTGTGTAGCACCGAATTTTCGGCTTGAGGCTTCTCAAGCGCCGCCGGGCGTGGTATAATACTGTGCGTTAGGGGGATGACTGGCTTCGACAGGGGAGGATGTCGTAGGTTGCAAGCCGAGCCGCCCAGTCTCGTTAAAGGGGCAACGGCAATAACTGCCAAAAACAACACTTGGGCTCGCAGCTCCGCTGTGGCCCTCGCTGCTTAATTAAGTAGCGCGTCGTCCTTCGCTCACCCCGATGGTGAAGGGTACGGCGTCAACAGTCGGGGTGCTCCCGGCGAATTGCCTGCTACGCCGGGCTAAGATAAGCGGGCTGGCTCAAAGGTCGCTTCGTTAGTTGTGCGATCGCGAGCGATATAAACAGCTAACTAAGCTTGTAGTAAATCTGCGTCTAACTTTTCTGGACGGGGGTTCGACTCCCCCCATCTCCACCATGTGGCTCTAATGCCACAAAAACCCTTTACAGTTGGGTGTTCTAGGTTGGGTAACTGCCCTGGAATATTCGATTGTCAAGGTGCGAAGAGGGAACACCAGCGGTCGCGTCGCCAAACATGACCCGCTGGTGTTTTCTTTTGTTTTGCTTATGGGTTGTTTGACTCGATGGCTGCGATCTGCCGCTCCTTGCGCCGCCGATCAAACAATTCGACACTCTCTGTGTATAGCACAACCGGAGACTTCGGGGCCAGGCTCAAGCGATAGCCCTTGATATGGCCCTCGTGGAACGCGCGTAGCACGGTCTTCTTCGAAGTCCCCAGGAACTTCGCCGCATCATCAGCCGATATCACTGGCTTGTCAATCACCTGCTTACCTTCCCGTGTCATGCTTGTCCCAAGTATATCTAGAAGGACGAGCTTGTCAAGTTTGATTCAGGCGAGTAAAAAGATCCCGTAGTGGCAAACTACCTCCCCTGCCTGTTCGTCGCGGCGCCGCGACATCTGTGTATTCCATCACAAAATCAAGCTCAGGAAATCCGAAATGTATATGAGCATAATCGAGTAGCGGAGTACATCTAGTCCATCAGCGTTCCCGTTTGTGCTGAGGCACGAAGGCGCTGACGGAGCTCTCAACCGGGCGAGCATCCTGATCTGCACTTGTCTGACCGGCTTCGCACTCGAAATGAGCACACCTGCGATTTCAGGTAGTATGCTGTATGGGCTCGGCCTGCGCCGTAGGCCAACAAGCCATCGACCAAAGCCTCATTCACAGCACCAGTATTTTGTAAGGAAACCGTGCAATTTCCCTGAATTTCTTTGTTCACACAATCAGCAAGAACGCTCAAGTTACATATTGTGCTCGCCGTTGAAAAGAGGTTCGCAGGGCGATACAAGTATGGTTTAGTACTAAACTACTATAATGTGCGTTAGCATTCATTAGAGCGAGGACATCCCACACCTGTTTGAGCGCTATTACCGTGCGAGCAACATCCATGGAGATCAAATCACGGGCATGGGCATCGGCCTGTACATCGTCAAAGAAATCGTGACGTTGCACGGCGGGAGTGTCGACGTCGCGAGCGAATTAGGCACAGGCAGCACATTCACGGTCTATCTGCCACTCAGACATAATACAGACGAAACGATGCAGCAGGGGGGTGGAGTCGACACACCCTCGTCCAATCCATAACGCTGACTGCATTCGGGTCGCACGGGAGCGCGGATGCGTTGAAATTGCTCACATCTGACCGTACGCTGACTGGAGCGCTGGTGGTATACGATTATCACTCGCAGCGTCACCATGAGGCTGGCATCGTGACCGATGATGTTGGTGATGAGACGACAGCGGGTCAATGTGAAGCGTTGTGTTCGACTCTCCGGATCTTCAGGTGGCTTGGCTGGAGCGAATGGTTGCTTTTCTCTGTTCGCGCCACTCGAACAAGTCGGCCAGGTCAACAAGATCCGCAAGATGAAGGCAGCGGGACACATCATCAACATCAGTGAGATGCATCACGAGGTGGCCTTGACCGGTTGAGACAATCACATAGCCGCAGCGTGACAAACGATCCACTGCATCTGTGTAGCGCTCGAGATCTACAAGATTGTCCACGTCCACTACCACTTTCGTCTTCAATCCCACACGGTATCCGTCTCTATATCAGATTTTTTCAAATCTGCATAGTCAGGTAATTCCTAATCACTTTGTAGGAGGTACTGACAGTGACGCCGGCCTACGCTGGTCGGCTTGTAAGGGGCCTACGTGTTGAAAATGCGCCGGGATGGGCATCTGGGCAATGAAGCAGAGCACTTTTTCATCAGATTGCAATGACGTCTTCTGGTTGTGGCAACATGCTTTTAGAGCATCCAGCCGCATACGCCCAACCGCGTGCCGCCACCCACCTTTCCTCGTGTGGTAATCGCGCACTAATGCCCAAAAACGCGTTCAGTCAGTGGCAGTATAACACCGTGAGCCGCACCGGGGAGCGGACTCGCCGATGGGCATCTCCTCCCCCGACGGCGCACACATCGTCTTGCTCGGCGCGGGCGACATCTATTTGATGAATGCCGATGGAAGCCATCCGCCCAAGAGCGCTCCTCGGCGATTATGTCGGGATGGATTGAGCGCAGCCGTACCATGGTGGTGCCGTCTGCGATGGTGAAGGGGAGTTGCCGCCTCGCTTCGGCATGCCCGCTCGACGCTGTCCTTTGTTGCATCATCGTGTGTGACGGCCCATAAAGAATGGTTTGGAGGGACTTCGCCCCTCCAAACCATTCGGCTGTGACGCTTAGCGCGTGCTGCGCTTGGTGCGCCGCAGCGCGAGCCCAGCGACGCCTGTGCCCGACAACATGCGGCGTTACCTACGTTAAGGAGTTCCGTCTAGACGTGGGCAGGCGTCGCCAGCGTCGAGGTGAGCGGCAAGCTGGCTTCGCCGCTGATGTATGCCTGGGCGCGCTCCCAGGCTTGCCCCGCGACCTGCCGGCCTAGCGCCCGCGCCACCAGATCGCCATCCACAAAGTGGATCCCGCCATAGCGCCGCGAGATCCCCGCCTCGTCGGCCGCATCGGTGAAGGTCGCCCACGAGAGCGTCAGGTCGACCATTGGGACGGTGCCCGGCTCGACCCGCGAAGAGCCAGCCGGAACAGTGACCGATCCGCCGAACACGTCGCTGCCGGTGAAGCGCTTCAAAATCTCGGCGCCGGCCGCGCTGAACAGACTGTGGCCCGACACATATTCCGGGAACGGCGGCGTCACCACCGTGCTGGCCTGGTAGGGCTGCCAGCTCTCGCCCAGGATCGCCTGGGTGCCCAGGCCCGGGCCAGCCCATGCCTGCACCTGCTCGCCCTGGAACAGAAAGTGGATCGCAGTGACTGGCCGCACCGAGTCATACGCGCGCTTGGCATCCCACGCGACAATGCTGGCGTCGAAGATCGCGTTGGTCAGGGCGAAGAACAGCTTCACGTCCGCGTCGAGGTCGTGCCCGTCGCGCCGCGAGACGAACTGCGCAAACAGGCACCAGTGGCCGGGCGGCAGCTCAGAGGCCGGCCCGTCGGCCCAGTACTCGGCGATCACCTTTTGGGCGTCGGTCAGGCCGGCGCTGTAGGCCAGCACCTCGCGCGCCTGCTCGCGGTAAGCTTCGGCTCCCGAGCGGGCCGGCGCCTGCGCGGGGCGAAACTGCGCGCCGTGCTCCAGCGCAAACGGCACTACCAGGCCCCAATGGGGGGCGATATAGTTCTGCGTGACCGTCCCGCCGTGGCCGTCGCTCACCTCCAGCGGCTGCCAGCGGTCGGGATTATGGATATGGTGCGAATCGTTGGCCGGCGCATAGCGGGTGTAGTCGGAGTACGCGCCCGGATGCAGGTCACCGAGCTGGTTGGCGCCGTCGCCGTGGCGAAAGTCGAGCACCGCCTGGCCCGCGACATTGCCGACGCCGCGTGGCGTGCTAGTGTCGCGGGTGGTGTCGGCTGGGTCATACCCCAGGCTCACCATGAGCGCGTCGAACTGGGCAACCTCAGTCGGAAACAGATCGGCCAGTGCGCGGTAGGCAGCATAGCTGACTGCCTCGGCCTTATGTGTCTCGGTCGCGGACGCAGCCGGCTGGCGCAGCGCCTCGCCGAGCCGGGTGCCATCGGCCTGCGGATCGTAGGCCGCCCAGGCGTCGAACATACAGGTATGCAGGATCGCCAGCGCGCGCGCGACGATCGGCGGGCCAGGATGCGTCGCTCGAATCGCTGCGAGGGCGACACTATTCCACTGCACGATAAGCGTATCCATAGTGGCTGCTCCTTTCGGCTCAGGGTTGGACGTCAACATGACCGTCCTACAATGTGAACGGCCTACCACATACTTTTAGGGTATGCCTGGCATAGATCTTGCTACGGCCGCGCGCTGCGGCGGGTGCCTCCAATTGGCAGCGTTTGGCAGCAGATGTGCTCGACATGGCAGCGGGGCTGCGGGTATCGTCAGAGCGAGCGGTTCGCGATCGGATGAAAGGACGACACCAGGCAGATTCACTTTGCCGAGCAGATCACGATTGATGCGCCCGCCACAAAAGTCTGGCGCATCCTGGCGCACGAGTTTGATCAGGTTGGCCGCTGGGCCAGCGCGATCCCTGTATCACACGTCGCGGCCGACCAACCCGCGCCGGCGGGGGCAGTGGTCGGCGGGCGCGTCTGTGCGACGGTTGTCCCAGGCTTTCGGGCGGTCCACGAGCACTTCATCTCCTACGATGAGGCAGGGATGCGCTTCAGCTATGCGGCGGCCGACGGCCGGCCGAGGTTTGTCGCTCAGGCCATAAATAGCTGGAGCGTCCAGCCAATCTCAAGCGAGCGCTGCACAGTACAGGCGCGCGCGGTGTTGGAGATTTCAGCGCTGCTGGGGATACTGCTGGCGCCTCTCCTGCGCTATCAGCTGCGGCGTGTCAGCGCACGGTCATTTGAGGAGCTGAAGTACTATGCTGAGCATGATCAGCCGCACCCGCGCAAGCGTGCGGCTGTGCAGCGGGCCGCGACGCATGCAACCGACCGCCCAGAGAGCGCTGTCTCAGCGCGCTCGGCCGAGACGCGCCAGCAGCCATAGTGCCGCGCGCTCCAGCGCGATGAGCACGGCGACCAGGTTAAGCGCCATCACAAAGCCACCCCGGACGCCGTGGTGTCAACGCACGACTACCTGGCGGCCACCCGCTGGTGCGTACCCTGCCGACGCAGGTCGCGTTTGCGCTGGCCTGGCTCGGGGTGCTTTTATTCTTCTCCTCGTGATCGGGCTGCTGAGCCTGCTCCGCAAAGCGTATGAGCCGGGGCTGGAGTATGGCATGCCGCCGTTGCTGACCTTGGTGTTCTGGCTGCCGCGCATCGCAGTCGTCCTAGCGATCCTGCTGCCCTTCGCGCTGCCGTTCATCTGGTGGCGCTCACGCTAGCAGCTGGTAGGACGCACAGGCTATACTCTGGTCGTGATTGGCATGCTCTGAAAGAGTCAAAACAACGTAGTCGATGTCGACCCTGTTAGTACTGTTGGTCCAAAGTACGCCGTGAATGCGCGGCGTACAGTGATTGCTAGAGCAGGCGGCGTGTATGCAGATGCTGAGGAGAAAGTGGCTAATGCGAGTGGCACTCATCGTGCATAACGCAACATTATCCTGCTGACAGGAAAACCACTGTCGCGGCGCCGCGACATATGTGCAAACGCTCACAAAGAACCGCCGCAGCGATCGGCTCGCCGCGGCGGTCATTGTCAGATATTGGCACCAGCTGAGTTTTCGGCCACACAAGCCAAACGCTCGCTTTCCTACGAAGCTACCACTCATCCGGGAGTAGCTCGACCGCAGCGCGTAGCCGCTCAGGATCAAGTGCGAGATAGCGCTGTGTGGTTTCCAGACTCTCGTGCCCCAGGAGTTCCTGTATCTCACGGATATCTGCACGCTTGCGCAGCAGCTCGGTCGCGAAGGAGTGACGCAGTTGATGTGCGGAAATCGTCAACCCACGTTCAGGCAGCCAGCGCTCAAAGATGTGCGACATGCTCTTGACCGCCATGCCCGAGCCGTCGGACTTGCCGGCGACCGCCCAATTTGGCCGGTGTGCCGGTGCCTTATTCAGTTCCGCAAGCAGGATCGGGTGGAGCGGGACGGAGCGATCCTTGCCGCCCTTGCCATCGCGCACGACGAGATAGCGTCCTTCCAGATCCACATCGCGCCAGCGGAGCGCCGCCGCCTCGCTGATGCGCAGGCCGGCGAAGAGCATCAGAAAGATCGCGCGGCGGTTGCGGCACCATGTGAAGTGTTTGGCCGCTGTTAGCTCTTCCGGCACGGCGATGACCTTGGAGAGCTGCCGCAGCTCGCTCTGCCCCAACGCGCGTGGGGCCGGCTTCGTTCGCTTTGGCCACTGGATTGCGAGTGTGGGATCGTCAGAGCGCAGCCCAGCGCGCAGCGCCCAGCGGCAGAACGATCGGATGCAGGTGAGCGCGTTACCGACCGTTCCGCTCGAACATCTCCGGGCAAGATGCTCCTGGTACTCCGTAATGCTCTCCGTATGGACATCATCCATTGTTGCGCTGGCGCCGAGATAGGCGATGAAGGCGCGAATCTGGTCGAGATAGCGATCCACTCCGCGCGGCCGGTGTCCATGCGCGACAAGGTAGGATCGATACGCACTTGTATGCGTCTTGAGGGTGGGATGATGCGCCATTGGGCGATGCTCCTGCGCCACCCCTCTGCTGAAGACAGCGTGAATCATGATAGTGCCCTTCTGAGAATGGTGGTCGTATTCACCCTTCTATTCGCGCGTGCGCAGTAGGAGGCGGCGATGATGTGCTGATGCAATCGGAAGAGGTGGGTTACACTCGTATGACGGCATTTTACACTAAATCGTGTTAGCTGTCAAATACCGTGCCCGGGCGTGAAACTGATCGCCTCGCTCTCCTGGCCGCTCCATCCTGGCGAATCGGTGTGAATACGCTCTTGAATGCTCGCTCGACTGGGCTGAGTGTAGCACGCTGCTCGCGGCAACACATAGATCGAAAGGTTGATCAGACGATCAATGTTCATCCCTGGGTGGATCGTGCAGAGGTTGGCCACTGCCACGGTACGGTCGCTGCCTAACCGGGTTGGATAGGCCGTAAGCTACTCCAGGAGACCGTGTTCTCTGGCGACGACGATCGCGCGCGTGCGGCTTTGCACAGCGAGCTTGCCGTAGATATTGTGGATATGCGCTTTGACCGTGCTGATCGTAATGACAAGCTGGTCTGCAATCTGCTGGCTTGAGTAGCCAGCAGCAAGCAGGCTTAACACTTCGCGCTCGCGCTCCGTGAGCGGCTCAGCCAGCGGATGCGCCGTGCCGTATGGTTTGATCGTCACTGATGATGACGGCCGAGTATTCTCGTGATTCATTAGTGCGAGGAGTAACCTGTTTACATACGCCAGTGACACCCCTGGCTGTTCGGGCCGTCGCCGCCGCCGGAGGAACCGGCGAAGCCTTGCAAGCAATGCGCCGATGGGCAGGCCTTCATCAATAATCGTGCGGATGTAACCCTCACCTTCAGCGTTTGTCAGCGCCTGTTGCAGCGCAACCAGCGCGTGAGCAGTATCACCCATTGCTTCATAAGCGAGTGCCTGGAGCACCAGTATTTCGATGAGGTTCCTTGGGTGCTTACTCTGCTCGGCCATCGTGTGTAAGCGCCTGAGTAGCTCCAGTGTCTCGTGTGCTGCGTTCTGGGCAATCAAGATACGTACGAGAACGCAGTACTCCATCTCGCGAGTAGATGAGGGCACGTCATTGCTATGTAACCCGCTGCGCTTTACCCAACGGGCTGCAGCGACTGTATCTCCCTGCGCGAGCTGGAGCCGAGCCTCAAATGCCATCAGCGATGCACCTGGCATCAGCTGTCCTGCCTTCTGCAGGAGTTCCATCGCATTATCAGTATTGCCCTGTGCCGCGCGCAAGCGCGATAATCCAACATAGCCGAGGATCAGGATGTCTGTCTCGCCGCCTTCACTCGCGAGCCCAATGCCTGTCGTCAGGCGTTGCTCTGCGGCTGCGAGCTCGTTCCACTCATACATGAGCGCTCCAAGGCCGATATATATAGCGCTGATGGCCGGCAGCTCCTGCCATCCCTGCGCCGCAATGACCTGGAGTGCCTGCTGATAGCGTTCGGCCGCCTGGCGGGGTTGGCCCTGTGCAATGAGTACATCAGCAAGCAAGTGCATCGCGAGTGCCCATGCCCGCACGTTGCCGCCGGCCAGGCTGATGGCAACAGCCTCTGCAAACGCCGCAGATGCGGCGCCCAGATCACCGCACGTTTGATGGACACGCCCCAGGCTCAGGGCCAGATCGGCACGTGCCAGCACATTCTCGGGGGGCAACTGCTGGGACGCGTGGCGAATGAGCGTGATGGCCGCGCTATCACCTCCCTTGATAGCTGCGCTATGCGCGTGGATCGCAAGCACTTCCGCGCGCATATCCGCAACCCCTGCCGCTTTGCCCGTGCTCAGGACTATTCCTATGTTGCCATGGCTGCTCTGCAGGGCATGCTCGATAACGTGCAGGTATGGATCGACGGCATCTATTCGCCCAGCTTGAACGAGCGCCCATGCTCGTTCGAGGCTCAGCTGCGGTCGCGAATGGATTAGCGGCTCTGGCAACGCGGCGAACCACTCCAACAACGTCATTTGCTCACCGCGCATCAGCATTGTTCTGGCCGTCTGTTCGATCAGGTGGGCTGCGTGTTCCAGATCGCCAGCCGCCAGCGCATGGCTGACGGCCTGGGCAGCCCATCCATTTGCCGCGTACCACAGCGCGGCCCGGCGATGCAGCGCGATCAGCTGGTCAGGCACCGTCTGCTGCAACCGAACGCGCAGCGCATCGGCAAAAAGCTGATGATAGCGGTACCAGTGCCGCTCGTTGTCCAGAGGGACGATGAACAGATTGGCACGCTCCAGGGCTTTGAGTAGCGCCCAGCTATCATGGTGATCAGCTACGGTATCGCAAAGTGGCCCACACAGGCGATCCAGCACCGCTGTGCGGAGCAGGAACGTCTGAACGGCATCGGATTGTTGCCGGAGGACTTCATCCGTCAGGTAGTCGAGGATATAGTGATGGCTGCCGCGCAGCGCGGCGATGAAATCGTGGGTATCCGTTCGTCGTTGCATCGAGAGTGCAGCGAGTTGCAGGCCGACGATCCACCCCTCGGTACGATCGGTCAAGGCCACGGCATCCTCGGCAGAGAGCACCAGACCCATTGCCTGCGATAGAAACGCAAGTGCCTCTGCGTGATTGAGGCGGAGATCCGCGTCGCGCACCTCGGCCAACACGCCACGCGCACGGAGTCGCGCGAGCGGCAAAGGCGGATCTGTCCGGCTGGCAATCACCAGACGCAGTTGCGCTGGTGCATGATCGATCACAAAGGCGAGCGCCTGATGGATCGCTGGATTGTGAATCACATGATAATCGTCCAGCACAAGCAGTACGTCGTTGGGAGCCGCCGCAATTGCATTGATCAGCGCGATCAAGACCGCCTCAATATTATGAGGTTGAGGAGCTTGTAGTACCGCCAGGGCGTGGCTGTCGATCATTGGGTACCGCTCGTGCAGCGCGGCGATGACATAGCGCCAGATCTGGCTCAGAACATTGTCACCCACATCAAGTGACAACCATGCGACAGGCTGTTGATGGTGGCGAATCCAATCGTAGAG
Organism: Chloroflexi bacterium SZAS-1; assembly: GCA_018266315.1. GTDB lineage: Bacteria > Chloroflexota > Chloroflexia > Chloroflexales > Roseiflexaceae > Kouleothrix. Next base: position 30,853 of record JAFEAS010000106.1, read on the forward strand.
CAGCGTTGTCTTGCCAAAGCCAGCCGGTGCTGAGATAAGCGTAAGCGGGCAGCGGATCGCTGCTTCCAGACGGGATATGAGTGCCTCGCGGGGCACGAGGTTTGCGCGTGTGACCGGGACTGCCAGCTTCGTCTTGAGCAGCGCGTTCCAGCCTGCATCAGCCCCGGCCTGCTCTCGCGCTGCCACGATATCGAAGTTGGTAGTATTCCCACGATGCGCCGGTGCAGGTGGTTGTAGTTCGCGGTGGCGGTGCGCAAGCGAATCTGTGTCGACGTGTGCCTCCTGGCGCCGAGCCAGTGTCGCTGTCACCGCTTCCAGCCGTGCCGGCGACACCGTCTCTGTCTTGCCCAGGTATGCCTTGCAGAGCCTTCGCTCGCGCTTGGCGTAGATGTACCAATACCAACTGTTGCGCTGTCGTTCGCGTCTGACAGTAAAAGTGCCGAAATGATTTGTCAATGAGAACGACCGGTTTTGCTGATCAGCCAGCCAGGCATACCACGCTGCTGTGCCGACAGCGACAGGAGGATGGCCGCGATTGTCAGTATCGCGCGGAAGAAGCTGATCGTCGATCACCTGGGCAATACGCCAACGTGCCACAATTACGATCCTTGCATCTTTGAGCGCCAGTTGTGTGGAGTAGCCCTTCCGCACAGCAACTCAAGCTGGCCGGGTTCTTCGAGACACCCAGCACCGCCCCGCTGTTCGCGCTAGCGATCATATTGTCGTTTGTGGCGATCACGCTATCGTGCGCCCCGACTTGTGGCGCTAGAGGACCGCCTGTTGTGCGCCAACAAGATCGCGCGCACTGCAGATATGCGGCTGTGCGGGAGGCAGTGGCGTGTCAAACTTGACCACGTCCTCCATCGTTAGCTCGACACCGGCTCAGCGTAGCACGACAGCCATTCCCTTAAGAGCAGCACGCTCCACAGCTGATAAACGCAATGCGCAGCGCGATGAGTGCGGTCACACCTCCCACGACAGCCGCTGCGGTCGTCGCACGCTGGGCAGTCGCGAAACTTGGATGCGGCCAGTGGCACAGGTGACGACATGATGTGGTGGCTGTTTCATCGCGTTTGCGACGATAGCGTAGCACGCCGCTGTACGATAGACTGTAAGCGATCTTACAGAACAGTCACGCCGGCAAGCATATCATTATCATTGGTAGCGAGCGGATTTTGGCATTCGCGGCGGAGAGCTTCATGGGAGCCAGGCGATCGAGCCAGTTGAAGCACGCAAAGTGTATAGAAACCGTCGGCTAGTGATTACCGGCATATCACGCGATATGCATCGCTGGCGATTGGACTGGTTCTTGATTTTGATCGGCATGCTGGTGTTTACCGACGCGCTCCAGGCGCTGGCGAGTGCAATGTTCGTCGACACCGCTCCATGAGAGAGCGCTCCAGTTGTGGCGCTGGCTGATAGGAGGAGGCAGCTAGATGGTCCGTCTCCTGAACGACACACGCCGTTGGCGGCTGCTCTCGCTTGCTGTCCTGCTGCTCGGCACGGGCTGGGTCTGGGCGTCGCGAGTCCCGCCTTCCGTCGCCGATGCCGGCCAGTTCCCCAACACGCACGTCGGCTTTCCGGCGCCCGACTTCGCGCTGGAGACACTGGACGGCGCCACCACCTCGCTGGCTGGCCAGCGCGGCAACGTTCTCATTGTGAATCTGTGGGCGAGCTGGTGCGGGCCATGCCGGGCCGAGATGCCGACCATCCAGCGGCTGTACGACGCGCGGCGCGAAGAGGGTCTGACCGTGCTGGCAGTCCATGGCACCTTTCAGGACAGTGAGGCCGGTGCGCGCGCCTTCGCGGAGGAGCTTGGGCTGACCTTCCCGATTGTGCTCGATCGCGACGGTGCGGTGAGCCGCCGCTACCAGCTGCACGCCCTGCCAAGTACGTTTATCGTTGATCGGAAGGGGATCATCCGCGAGGTGATCCTCGGCGGCCCACTCAGCGAGGCGACGCTCCAGTCAAAGGTTGACCCACTGCTTGAGGAGGCGCCCTGATGTTCCCGGTGCTCCAGATTGGCTCGATTGCGCTGCCAGCCGCGCCGCTGGCCCTGCTGCTCGGTGTCTGGACTGGCGTGTGGCTTGCGGAGCGGGAGGCTGTCCAGCTGGGCCTGAACGGCGATGCGGTCGCGAGCCTGGTGCTTATCGGCCTTGTCGCTGGTCTGATCGGCGCGCGCGTAGGGTATGTGGCGCAGCACCTCGGCAGCTACTTGACCGACCCGCTCGGCGTGCTCTCACTCAATCCCGCCACGCTGGCGCTCCTGCCAGGGCTGCTGCTGGGTGGCAGCGCCATGCAGATCGCCGGCCAGCGCAAACTGTTGCCGCTCTGGCGCACGCTCGACGCGCTGGCGCCTGGCCTGGCGATGCTGGGTGTGGCGGTCGGCGTGGCGCATCTGGCCAGTGGTGATGCCTTCGGCGCTCCAGCACAACTGCCGTGGAGCATCATGCTGTGGGAGGAGGCGTGCCACCCCTCGCAGATCTATGAGATTGTCGGCGCACTTCTTGTGCTTATGATCTGGCGCTGGAGTCCGAGCAGGCAGCAGCTCGATGGTGTGAGCTTCCTGCTAGTCGTCGCGCTCTCCGCGGCGGCGCGCGTTTTTCTCGAAGCCTTTCGCGGCGACAGCTGGATCATCGCTGGTGGCTTGCGCGGCGCACAACTCGTCGGGCTGGCCGTCCTGGCGCTCTGCTTGGCGGCGCTGCCACGATTGACCCAGCGGACACTCCCGCCTCCAAGCGTAGCAGGAGCCGCCGAACCGACGTGTGTCGCTCGCCAGGAGACTGCGCCATGAACACCTTCAGGATGGCTCACTTTCGGTGGCTACTTGTCGCAAGCGCCTTACTCGCAGGCTGTGGCGCCCTCCCGGCCGCGATCAGTCCGACCAGCTCGCCGGCCGCGACCGTTGCATCCACCGACGCACCCGTTGCAGCGCCGGCTGCAGGGCCGACCGCTGTGTCGGCGGCAGCACCGACGCTGCTGCCGCCGGAGGATTCGCCCGCGAACGAGCGTGAGTTCAAGACCGATTTTAGCAGGCACACGATCCCGTATCGTGAGATTCTCTCGGGCGGCCCACCAAAGGATGGCATTCCGGCGATCGACAACCCAACGTTTGTCAGCGTCGCGGAGGCCGACGTCTGGCTCAAGCCCAACGAGCCGGTGGTGCTGCTTGAGGCCGATGGCGTGGCACGGGCCTACCCGATCCAGATTCTGATCTGGCACGAGATTGTCAACGATACCGTCGGCGGCGTGCCCATTACGGTCACGTTCTGCCCGCTGTGCAATACCGCGATCGCCTTCGAGCGCACGGTTGATGGGCGGATGCTGGACTTTGGCACGACTGGCCGGCTGCGCTTCAGCAACCTGATCATGTACGACCGCCAGACCGAGAGCTGGTGGCAGCAGGCGACTGGCACGGCGATCGCCGGTGCGCTGACCGGGACACAGCTGGTCTTCCGCCCGGCCGCGATTATCGCCTGGTCGGACTTCAAGGCTGCACATTCGAGTGGAACGGTGCTCTCGCGTGAGACCGGCTACCAGCGCGCGTATGGGCAGAACCCCTACCCCGGCTACGACGACGTGAACAGCTCGCCATTCCTGTACCATGGACCCCAAACGCCCGGCACGCTTCCGGCAGTGGCGCGGGTGCTGACAGTCAATCTCGGCGGTGAGGCGGTCGCCTACCCCTATGAGGTGCTCCAACATGCCCACGTCGTCAACGACATGGTCGGCGGGACGGACGTGGTCGTGCTCTGGGCTCCAGGAACCGCTTCGGCGCTCGACGCCGGCACCGTTGCGGATGGGCGCGACGTCGGCGCGGCGAACGTGTATGCGCGCACGCTTGACGGGCAGCACCTGACCTTCACGCTCGACGGCGAGCGGATCGTGGATCAAGAAACCGGCAGCGAGTGGAACGTGCTCGGGCAGGCAGTCGCTGGAAAGTTGAACGGAAAACAGCTCGCCCCGATCGTCGCCGTGAACCATTTCTGGTTTTCGTGGGCAGCGTTCAGGCCGGAGACACGCGTCTACACGCCCTGATCGTGCGGCGACCGATGAAGTGCCCGCCATTCATTGAATGGTATCATGCAGCGAAGAGGGGTTCCATGACAATCACAGGATTACAGCCGCTCGCATCCCCACCGCTCAAACGCGACGCCGACTACATCTTCTACGAGCTGACCCGCAGCATCTGCCCGGAGTGCCGGCGGGTGATTGACGCCCAGATCCTCCTGCGGGCGGGCAAGGTCTATATGCGCAAGCGCTGTCCTGAGCACGGCCAGTTCGAGGCGCTGATCTACGGCGACGCGCAGGCCTACACCCGTCTTTCCGGCTTTAATAAGCCCGGAACCATCCCGCTCGCCTTCACCACCACGCTTGACCAGGGTTGTCCCCACGACTGCGGGCTCTGTCCCGACCATCAGCAGCACGCTTGCCTGGGTATCATCGAGGTTAACAGCGCCTGCAACATGGCCTGCCCGCTCTGTTTTGCCGATGCTGGAGCCGGGTTCAACCTGACCCTGGCCGAGGTCGAGGCCATCCTGGACCACTTCGTCGCAACTGAGGGCAACCCTGAGGTGGTGCAGTTCTCCGGCGGCGAGCCTTCGATCCATCCCGACATCATCGCGATGCTACGGGCAGCCAAGGCGCGCAACATCCGCCACGTGATGCTCAACACCAACGGCAAGCGCATCGCCAATGACGACGCCTTCCTGGCCGAATTGGCCGACGTCCACCCGGCGATCTACTTCCAGTTCGACGGGTTCGATGCTGAGACGTATCGGCTGCTGCGCGGCGAGTCGAATATCCTGTCCGAAAAGCTGCGCGGGCTCGATCGGCTCGCCCAAGCCGGGTTGTCCGCAGTTCTTGTTCCGGCGATCGAGCGCGGGGTGAATGAGCACGAGGTC
>JAFEAS010000107.1:0-31616 GCA_018266315.1 Chloroflexi bacterium SZAS-1
AGATAACGAGGTCGCCAGAAAAGAATTTGAGCCGTCGAGAAATGAATTTGAGGTCGCCAGAAAGGAAATAAGGCGCTAAAAAATGAAGCGTGAAGCAGGGCGTTTAGGATTGCAAAGAGGAACGTGCTTGCCCAACACCAAGTAGACGAATCTGTTTCGTCTATTATCCCACAGTGGGGGATGAGGCGCAACCGATTCGCCGAATTGCCGAATCGGGATGGTTTGCGAATCAGATTCGCCTAAAATCCTCCTGGTAGGGCGAAAGACGAATCGGATTCGTCTAAAACGCCACTGGGAGGATGGAACACGAATCAGCTATCCAATCATAGTACTCCGCGCAACACCGAACGTTCGTGTCAATCCGCGCAAGCTACTGCGCTCTTCCTAGGCTCGGAGGATGGTTTCTCGCTGGTGTTCTGAATAGGCGTTCGTACCGGGATTTTCGCGGCTTTGCCGTCGGCACGATCGACAGAAATACTTTTGCTTGCCGTTTGGCACGATGCCGTATTTTGTACGGTTTGGACTGCCGCAATGGCGACAAGTGCGTGTGAGGCCGACAATATGCCTCGCCATTCGAGAAATGACCACTACCCCCGTTTGCTTAAGGGCTGCAAGAATGATGTTCGTCATTTTGTGCGGGTCTTTCAGGGGCATACTGCCGAAGCCGATGAAAACCGGTGGGGTTCCGGCTGCCAGAAATGCCTGTAATTCAGCAGGGGGGCCAGTGCGTATGTTCTGGAACCCAATCGCCGGTTGTGTGGATGTGCTCATTCCAATCGGCTGGGCGGGGAATGATGTGATTGCTAAACTCATTGAGTATTGGTATTTGCTGCGTCCCGAGGCGATCCGAATAGCCGGTAAGCGGCAGCGGCGATAATGATAAAGTTTGCATCCGCCAGTGGTTAATCACACGCCGAAACATCAGCCAGACCAGGCGTTCGGCCACGCGGTAGGTAGCTCGGTTGTAGGCCGGGAAGCAGGGCTTCGGAACCCCCACGAGTGGGAAGGCCTGCGTTCGCGCCATATGTTTTGGCGAGGTCGAAGCTGTAAAGGCCCAATGGATAGGATGGAAATCGAGCTGCTGCTCCCCGACCAGCGCCGCAAAGCGTTCAAAGGTAATAAAGCGCACGCGATACATAGCGGCGTTCAAGCCATTGCCCAGCACGGCGTGAATGCTTGAATATCACCGCGCCACCTGAGTGCAAGAATTGCGATGTGTATACGCGCTCGGTGAATATGCAGCGCCTAACGGCCTGCACTACGGGTGCACCGCTCAGGCGCGGCTGCAGATCGTTAAGCTGGCTGGCTACGCGTCTGCGACCGGACGAGCCAGTACAGCGCCAGCACGAGTACCAGCCAAACGCCCGACCTGAACGCCATGGCCATAATACTCTCGGTGGCGACCCCTGTGCTGGTTGTATAAACGATGACCACCGCAACGAACACAACCAGATTGATCAAAAGAATGCCTAGGGCAGAATTCAAGCCGCGGGAACGGCTGCGCCAGGCGACAAGACCCGCTGCAATATAGGCAAACCCCATCAGCGTATTGAACATGAGCAGTGGTTGGAAGACCTCGTAGCCGGGACTCGTTCCCATCAGCACACGTGTACCGGCGGCAACGGTCGCAAGCCCGAAGATAATCGCAACCAGGGCGATTACGCGCTGAACTGTTTGTTGCATACAATCCCCTCAATCATAAGGTAATAAAGGAAGCGGGCGCTATTGGCGCTCTGTGCGTGCCAATCGGGGCAACAGGCGGTCGATGCCCCAGCCCAACAGCTGCAATAGCAGTGCTGCAGGCCCCATCATACCCGGCCCCAGCAGCGCGGCCTGGCGTAGCTCGTGCGCCATGAGCGCCTGCTCGCGCGCGGTGGTGCGATACAGCCAGAGCGCCAGCGGCAGATTCAATCCAAGCCCGGTGATCGTACCAGGCGAATAATCGCGCAGCAGCACCGTTTGCGCCAGGTGCGTGCCACCATTGGCAGCCATCAGCGCAGACAGGGCTAATGCCGCCTGGCGATACCGGCGATTATGCGGGTGGCGAATGGCCGCGTACACCAGCGGGAACGGCAGTACGGTGGCGAGCGCCACCGCAATTCCTACCGGACGCCGGATTGGAATGCCATGCCGCTGTGCAAAGGCGACGATACGCGGGTATTCTTCTATATTGTGGATGAGAATAGCTAGCGGAATCATCCACAACCGGGCGAGCGATGACTGGGGTGCCGTCCCGGCGGAGTCAGTGGGCATGGCGTCTCACTCCATCATATGCTGGCACCAGGGTGCGCGTGCACGTTCGCCGCACGCGCTGCGCACAGGAGCAGGCACCTACGCCAGGGCCGAACGGCGGATTTCTGCTATACTATCGGCAAAAGCCGCGCTGCTCACCCTGGCTGTGCGCTACGGGCGGGCGCGCGAACATCGCTGTGATGCTGCGCCTATTGTAGCACTGCCAGGTGCGTTGGCAACTCGCTCCGCTCGGCGCGCCAGGAGCCGCGTATGACCGCCCCCGACCCACCCGAACCGCTGCTTGAACGGCTGGCGCTGCACCGCCGCGCGCTATAGCGGCGAAGCGGCGGCCCCACCCGACATCACGCATACCCTGGCCGATGCGCACGCGGCGATTGTGCGCCTGAAGGCCGCGCTGCGGACGCAGAGCGTGGCGGTTGATGGGTGTATTCGGCGACACCGCGCCGCCGCCGGGTGCCGCGCTGGCGGCACTGCTGCCGCCGATCCCCGCGCTGGATCCAGCCGCCGCCGCGGCGGCATTTGCCCAGCTACCCGTTACTGCCGTGCCCGGCCCGGCGCGCACGCTGCCGCCCGGCTCGCGCAAGCCCTACACGCCGAACGCGCTATTTACCGGGCGCGATACCGAGCTGTGCACGGTGGCGGCGGCGCTGGCGGCGGGCGATGCGAATGTGCTCAGTACCGGCATTGGCGGCGTGGGCAAAACCAGCCTGGCAATTGAGGCCGCCTGGCGCTATGCGCCGCACTTCCTGGGCGGGGTGTTCTGGGTGAACTGTGCCGACCCGCTGAATATTCCCGGCGAAATTGCCCAGTGCGGCGGCGCGGATGGTATGCGCCTGGCGGGCATCGGCAGCCTGAGCCTGGATGATCAGGTGCGGCTGGTGCGGGCCGAGTGGGCGCGCGATCTGCCGCGCCTGCTGATCTTCGATAATTGCGAAGACCCGGCGCTCTTTCAGCAATACCGTCCGCTGGGCGGCGCTACGCCGCCGCCGCGCTGGATGATACCGCCGCGCAGGGCGCGCTGGAAGACGCGATTGCCGACTGGGCATCTGCGCTGAATAGCGCGGGCTACCCGCTACAATGGGGACCAATGCATGCGGCGCACCTGCGCCATGCCACCGCGTGCGCGCACCGCCGCGCTGCTGCGTAACGAGCTGGGCTATCTGCTGGATAGCATGGGCGACTCTGCGGCGGCGCGCCCGTATTATGAGCGCGCGCTGGCGATCCGTGAGCAGGTGCTGGGGGCCAGACCATCCCGACACGGCACGCAGCTTGAACAACCTGGGCTATCTGCTGCGTGCTCAGGGCGACTCTGCGGCGGCGCGCCCGTATTATGAGCGCGCGCTGGCGCTCCGTGAGCAGGTGCTGGGGCCAAACCACCCCAATACGCGCAGCTCGCGCGCCAGCCTGGCGGCCATTGAGGAACGACTGGCAGCCGAACAGTAATTGGTAGAGCTTGCGCTTCCACACCATACAGCAGCATCTCCCGCAGGCATAGCATCAGCCAGCAAAAACTGCATGTAAAAAATACTTGACATCTGCCAATGAGTGTGCTATCGTATGAATGTAAGGTATTTTTTACATAAAGTCTGGTTTAGCAGACAATTAAAGGAGATCAGGAGATGAACACCTCGTTCCAGGAAAAGAGTCTGTGGGTTATGTTTGTCGGGCTGCTCGCCGCCTTTGGCTTCTATTTCGCTACGGCGCTGCCCGGCCGCGCGGCCAATGTTATGCCCCAGCAGGTCGTGCTCTTTGTGCTCGCCGTCGTCTTCCTCGTCATTACCCAGGTAGTTGGGCAGGCGATTATTGCCAGCCTCGATCGCAACCACCGCACCGACGAGCGCGACCAGCTCATTGCGCTCAAAGGCGCGCGTAGCGGGTCGTATGTGCTTGCGGTTGGCGTTTTCGTCGCGCTGTGCACCGCCCTGGTTACCGCGGGCAACTTTGCCTTCACCCACGTGCTGCTCGGCTTCTGGGTGGCAGCCCAGCTCGTAGAAATTGGCTGGCAGCTCTTTTTGTATCGACGGGGGGCCTAACCTATGGGCAAGGGCGCTGGTGAAATAACAAATACGATTCGCGCCCTGCGGTTCCATCATAGCGAGATGACCCAGCAGGAGCTTGCGGAGCGGGTTGGAGTGACACGCCAGACGATTAACGCGATTGAAGGCAACAAATATTCGCCCTCGCTCGAAGTGGCGTTCCGCATCGCGCGAGTGTTCAATGTGCCGCTAGAGCAGGTATTTCAGTACCAGGAGGGGTAATAGTAGGACTTTCGCTTACGCAAGAGATTCTTTATATTCTTGGTGATGTTTTGCGCGGAGCGCAAAACATCACCAAGAACAAAGAAAAAAGTACCGTGCTGCTGCAGCCACATAAACCAGTAAGCGAAAGTCCTAAAGCGAGGCGCGTATCATACCAAATCCGGTTGAATACGCGTAGAGCAGGCACAAACGCATGACGCACGACAAAGCCAAATACTACGTGTGTCGTACGTCATACCACGAGCGAATTTGGTAGAACATCGTGCGCGCGGATGCTGAGCGCAGTGCAGCACAGCTTTGATTTTCGCGCAACGCAAACAAACCGCAGCTACTGGCGAAATACCTGCGCGCACATCCTACCTGTGCTACCCGCAATTATGGGAACGCGATCGCAAGCTCGGGATTAAGCCCCACATGCTCGGCATGAAAAGCCAGCGCCGCCTTCAGCGATGCAATTTTCCCGCCCGCCGTCAAGTCGCTAAAGGTGCGCGCAATCTGCGGTGCCTTACCCTCGTAGATGCGCACAAACCACCCATGGGTGCCGCCGTGGACGCGGTTGTTCAGCATTTTGGTGGGCTGGTCAACGCGCGTAATTCCCTTAAGCCGGCCCATGTGCGCGGCGATGGTGCTTTTCGAAACCCACTGCATCTCGTTGTGAATCGCGATTTGAACGTGTGTCCAGATGCCATCTTGCCGGAGGCGTACATCTAGCACAACGCCAACGATCTGCTCAAGTGGGGTTCCGGTTGCGGCGCGCAGGCGCACCACATCGCCAATGCGGGGGGGGATGTTGAGCGGGCGAGGTTTGCCGCTCAGGTAGATCTTCGCGGGCCGACCGACCCACGAGTAACGATCGTCGGCTACCCGGGCGCGAATGGCGGGTGCCGATGCCCACTGCTGGGCGACCTCTGTTGGTACTTTGCGAAATGTTGGCATAACTTTACCACATCATGGTGTTGTGCGTGCTTGGGGCACGCAAGCGACCGTCAAACAGGGACAAGCCGAACAAAAATTATAGCCGACGTGGCTATCATCGAGGTAGCATGGCTACAGCCCCTATTGTAACATATCATTTGCAATTTGAAATGGTCTTTTAGTCCTGTTCGGAAGAAGTATTTCGACTAAATGCTTGCTCAATCGCCCTGCCCGGCGCTTGCGTCGCCAAACTTTACCAGAAAAATGCCAGGAGGGGGAAAAGCCACCTCCTGGCATGGGCCGATTACTAGCGATGCTAGCGACCGCGTTGAAATCGCACACGTAGGCGCTGCCCAAAATGTTGGGCTGCGCTGGTCGCTTCAGCACCAGCCTTACGCGATTTTTCGAGGGTTTCGCTGGCCTTGTTCCCCACCTCAGCGCTCATCTCGCGCGTGCGGTTCCAGGCTTGTTCGGTCTGCTCGTAGCCTGCGCGCAGCCGAGCCGGGCCATGCTTGCGCACCTGCCTGGCTGCCTTTTCGGCGCGCCCCGCACGCTCGGCAACTATGCCCGGCGCTTGCTTCCGCACCGTTCGCGCGGCCTGCTCTACGCGCTCGGCACCGTCGGCGAGCATGCCCGGGCCTTGCTTACGAATTGCCCGGCCCCATTGTTCGATCCGCGCGCCGCCCCGCTCGATTGCGGTTGGGCCTTGCTTCCGCACCGTTCGCGCGGCCTGCTCTACGCGGGCGGCGCTCCGCTCCACGATCGAAGGTGCTTGCTTCCGCACCGTTCGCGCGGCCTGCTCGGCCCGGGTGGCTGCATGAGCAAGCGACGCCTCGGCTCGCTCGATACGAGTGGGTGGGCGGCGAGTCCGGAATGCGAGCCATACCCCAGTAGCAGCGGCGAGAATAACGCTCAGACCGCCTGCAAATACTAGTATCGTGTCTCGATCCGGCATGGTCAGGTTCCGCTCAAACCGGGGTGCATTCACGTCGAAGTTGCTCATATGCTCCTCCAATAATTCGTTCTTACCAAAATATACGCAGTTGCGCGATGTCATACTTGTCTGCCTGCTGTAGGCATATACATAATAAATGAACATTCTAAAATTGTATTGCAATCTTCGTGCCAGGCTAGCTTGTGGTAACGCTGGCGGAACTGTTTCCTCAGGCAGTGACACAGTAGACAGTTTCACGAGCGTGATAGTATTGCGGCATAGGCTCGGAGTTTTTGGGGCGATTAGTACATAGAACTAGTGGCCCTGTTCTTGCTACGTTACAGCTCATTATTGCGTTGGCGCGAAGTAATGATAACACGTTACAGCCCCGCGCGATTATGTTCAATAATTACTGGTGTTTACCTTCAGCAGCGTAGTACTTTTTGCCGCTGATGGTGTGGTGGTATGAACTACTCTATCGAACCACTACCCTTGGCGAAGTACCCAATCTTCGTTGTAGACAAACCCAAGAACGACGTGTGACTGCTGTGTCCGTCGTGTTATAAAACATATTATTGCTGAGTAAAGACAATGGCATGGATTTTAGTCGTAGATGATGAGTATGTGCTCGTTGAAATGATTGCTTCGTTGATTGAGGATCTGGGCTTGCAGACCTTGACGGCCGCTAATGGCGATGAAGCACTGCACTACTTGCTCAATAGTGCGCAGCAGCCCGCACTGGTGATATCGGATGTGATGATGCCAGGAATGAATGGTATAGAGCTTACCGATAAAGTAAAACAGCATCCCGGGTTAAGCAAGGTGCCGGTGATTTTGATGAGCGCGGCGGGCAAGCCGCTGCTGCCAAATATTGCAGATGCCTTTATCCACAAGCCATTTGATATGGATGCATTTACCGAGCTTATCAGGCAGTATGCAACAGCAGCGTAGAGTAGGGCTAAATCCGGTTTATGGCTTGTGGTATGGTGTGGGTTTGGGGGCAGCGGCGCTACCCCGGATTGTTTTTCTGATGCACTTCCTGGCTTCGGAGCACCTATTAGGAAACATTCGTCATTAACACGAGTTACGCGATCGTCCGCGTTTGAGGAATAGTGCCAGCGGCGGCAGGTACCGAACTGTTTTTTTGGGTGTTCTGCGGTTGGCGTTTCGCGCCAACCGCAGAACACCAGGATACAAACGTACCGCGCTGCCGCAGGCGAAAAACGCTCACCGCGTAACGTGTGTCATCAATGCAAGCGAGAGCCGGTAGAAGCACGCCTCTGCGAACATATTACCCGGCGCAATAGTGCCTTGCCCTCAGTTTCTACCCCAGTTAGCGCCGCTCATAGTTGGGCGCTTCTTTGGTGATGGTTACATCATGCGGGTGGCTTTCGACTAGCCCTGCCATTGAGATGCGGATAAAGCGGGCAGTACGGCGTAGCGCGTCGATATCTTTTGAGCCAACATAGCCCATCCCCGAGCGCAACCCCCCAACCAGCTGAAAGATGGTATCGCTTAAGGGGCCTTTGAATGGCACCATGCCCTCAATGCCCTCGGCTACCAATTTTTTGCCTACTCCAGCGCTCTGGAAATAACGGTCGCCGCTGCCGCGCTGCATTGCACCAATCGAACCCATACCCCGGTAGGTCTTGTAGCTGCGACCTTCGTAGAGAATCGTTTCGCCGGGACTTTCTTCAGTGCCTGCGAATAACGAGCCGATCATGACCGAATGGGCGCCCGCTGCCAGCGCCTTGGCAATATCGCCACTATACTTAATCCCGCCATCGGCAATAATGGGCACGCCAAACCGTTCGGCAACCCGCGCGCAATCGCTAATTGCGGTGATCTGTGGCATGCCCGCGCCAGAGACGACGCGGGTGGTGCAGATGCTGCCAGGGCCTTGCCCAACCTTCACCGCATCGATGCCACGCTCGCACAGGGCGGCGGTGGCGGCACCAGTAGATACATTACCCGCCACCAACTGTACATCGGCGAAGGCTTCGCGTACACGCAGCACCGCATCGAGCACGCCCTGCGAGTGGCCGTGCGCCGTGTCGATCACCAGAACATCGGTGCCGAGCTTCACCAGCGTAGCGGCCCGCTCAAGGAAATCGCCGGAAGCACCTATGGCTGCCCCGACGCGCAAACGCCCGTGCTCATCTTTGCAGGCATTTGGGTGCTCGATCTGCTTCATAATGTCTTTGACGGTGATCATGCCCGAAAGCTTGCCCCGTCGGTCGACTACCAGCAGCTTTTCGATCCGATGCTTGTGCAGAATTTCTTTAGCTTGCTCAAGCGTCGTGCCTTCAGGCACTGTTACCAGGTTCTGCGCCGTCATCAGCTCGTGAATTGGGCGGCTGCGTTCGGTTTCGAAGCGAAGATCGCGGTTGGTGAGAATACCCACCAGCTCACGGTCGGCGGTAGTGATGGGAATGCCCGAAATGCGATATTCGGCCATCAAGTCGAGCGCATCGCCCACGGTTTTGTCCGGGCCCATGGTAATCGGGTCGGTGATCATGCCGCTTTCAGAGCGCTTGACTTTGCGTACCATATCGGCCTGTTCCTCAAGCGTCACATTTTTGTGAATGAAGCCAATCCCACCCTCACGCGCAAGTGCAATTGCCAGCCGGTGCTCGGTGACGGTATCCATTGCCGAGCTGGTGATTGGGATGTTCATGCGGATGGTGCGGGTGAGCTGTGTACTTACATCGGCCTGCGCAGGCAGCACCTGTGATTCGGCTGGTACCAGCAGCACATCATCAAAGGTAAGCCCATCGCGGGCGTATTTGTCGTCCCAGTCAATGGTCATTGTCGAACTCCTTTATGCACTGATTTTGCTCCTGCCAGCTTGTACTGGCGGCGCATAGGTAATAAAAAGCCCTCCACGCACAGAGGCGCAGAGGGCAGCGGTGGCAACTGCCGATGAAATACATTTACGTGGGTGGCGAAACAGCAGGCGCATAGCTCCAAATGGTGACGTACATATTTGTGTACTATACGCCGCCTGGTTCGATTCGTCAACCAGTGCGACGGGCTATTTTAGCCGTTCGGCGAGTGCAATATATTGGTTCATCGCCTGTTCGCGGGTAGTGCCTTTGAGCTTGGCCCACGCATCGTATTTGGCCTGGCCTACCATATCGAACATACCAGGCCGTTTCCCGGTAGCATCGCCGGTAGTAGCCTGCTTATACAGCGCATAAATTTGCAGGAGCGTATTGTTATCGGGGCGCTTGGGGAGATTCTGAATGGCTGTGGCAGCCGCTTCAAATTGAGCTTTCAGGTCACTCATAGGGCTTCCTTTCATTATGCTATGCTTCTACCAGGCACTCGGTGATGCAAGTGTCAGGTTCGCTGGCTGGGCAAGTGGTCGATCGATGGCGGCAGCGATACGTTCGACCTGGGCCATCATCGCCGCGAAGCTGGGTGGGGTGAGTGCCTGCTCGCCATCGCAGGCGGCGAAGGCGGGCGCGTGATGCACCTCGACGATCAGACCATCGGCACCGGCAGCTACTGCCGCGCGCGCGAGCGGCACTACCCGGTCGGCCCGCCCGCTGGCGTGCGATGGATCGACGATGATGGGCAAATGCGAAAGCTGCTTGATCAGCGGCACGGCATGCAGATCGAGGGTGAAGCGTGCGCTATCGTCGAAGGTGCGAATGCCGCGTTCGCATAGCACAACGTTCGGGTTTCCCTCGGACATAATGTATTCGGCGGCCAGCAGCAAATCTTTGACGGTGGCCGCAAAGCCGCGCTTGAGCAGCACGGGGCGCCCGCTGCGCCCCACCGCCTTGAGCAGCGGGTAGTTTTGCATATTGCGCGCGCCAATTTGCAGCATATCGGCGCAGGAAAGCACCATCGGTAGCGTTTCAGCGTCCATAATTTCGGTCACCACCGGCAGGCCAGTGGCGTCGCGCGCTTCGGCGAGCAAACGCAGCCCTTCGAACCCAAGCCCCTGGAAGGCGTAGGGCGATGTTCGGGGTTTATATGCTCCACCGCGTAGCATAACGGCACCGGCATCTTTTACGGCGTGTGCTACTGCCAGTACTTGTTCGCGGCTTTCAACGGTACATGGCCCGGCAATGATTGCGACAGCTGCGCCGCCAAGGGTTGCGGGCTGGGCTGCACCCAGCTCTGATCCAATCTGCACCAGTGTGTCGGCCTCGCGAAATTCGCGCGAGACAAGCTTGTAGGGGGCGGTGACGCTAATCAGCTCGCGCACGCCAGGGAGCCGTTCGATACGATCGGCATCGCCAATTGGGCCGTTGTTGCCGGTGATACCAATTGCCGTGCGGGTTGGGCCAGGCATTGCATGGGCAGTATAGCCCAGTTCGGCTACAGCGCGGCACACCTGGTCGATCTGTTCGGCAGTGGCGTGAGCTTCCATCACAATGAGCATATACACGATCCTTACTCGGCAGTGGTTCGGGCTGGGCGGCAACAGTTCCAATTGCGGCGCAGTGTAACACCGGGCCTGGGCATGGTCAAGCCGCCGAATAGAAGGTTACTGACTGTAGGCAATTGTTGCCTGTGATATGGCTTTTAGCGGTGGGTATTGCGATGCCTGCCGACCTATGATACGATAGTCGTACTATCCTTAAAGGAGCGCTCGCTGTGCAACTTGAAGGCACTCTTGCCACATTCCCGCTCCGTGAGTTGATCGAGATGGTGATTTACAGCTCGGTCACCGGCGTATTAGAAGTACAAAGCGGTAGCGATATCGGCCAGATTTATTTTCGCGATGGCCGCCCCTACCATGCTGTAGCGGGCGAACATAGCGGTATTATGGCGATTAGCGCAATGTTTGAGCTGCAGGATGCGCCTTTTCGCTTTGTATCCGAGCGCGTTTCGGTGGAAACAACCCTGTGGATGGATCCCTGGGATATGCTTGAGCAGGCGCAGGAACAGGCGCGCCAGTGGCAGTATGTGCGTCGGTTCATTCCTTCAATCGAGCATGTCCCGCACCTGATTGGGACGTTAGCGCAGAGCCAGGTGCAAATTCCCGAAACGAGCTGGCCGGTGCTGGCGATGATCGATGGGCATCGCCCAATCACTGAAATTTCCCGGCAGCTTAACCTGGTACTGTTAGATACTTGCCTGGCGCTCGCCCCCATGATCGAGCAAAAGTTAGTAGTGATTGGCCCACCGCGCCCGATTGTTGCGCAGGCAACGCCCAATTCTTCCCTCGCGGCGGATGCAGCCGCTACCGAAGCAGGCGGTTTCCTCGAACGTTTGCTGGCCGATGCGCAGGCGCAGGAACAGCAACGCCCAGACCTTACCGATGAGCGCGCACAAGAGCGCAAGCAAGTGTATCGCTACGTCGACGATCGCCGCTAGCGCCAGGGCTGTGTTTTCGGCACAGCGCTGCCTGGTGCTGGTTGCCGTTTGTTGTGCGGCGGTAGCCTGGCTGGCTGGCCCGCTCGGGCGTATGCTCGTGGCGCTGCCGCTATTATTGTTTGGGCCGGGCTTTCTGCTCGAACGAACGCTGCGGCCAATCGCGCATCCTTCCCCATATTTGCTACCCCCCTTCTGGCTTGGCCTGAGCCTGAGTGCGATTGCGCTGCTGTACCAGTGGATTACCGCGATTGGCCTTTCCCTCACGAATCCAGTGCTTACATTGCTCGTATTGGGCTGCGGGCTAGGGGTGATTGTGCAGCTATGGCATGCTGGTGCAACGGCCAGTGTGCGGCTGCGTCTCGACCCATGGATGCTGGCGCTGATGGCGGTGTTGGCGCTGACGATTTGGACGCGCGTTGAAGAAGTGCGCGCATTAGTGCTGCCCAATTGGGTCGATTCGGTGCACCACGCGCTGATGATCCGCGTGGCAGCTGAGCGCGGCCAGGCGCCGCTCGATCTACGCCCCTACCTACCAATTACCGAGCTGCCCTATCACTGGGGCTACCATGTTTTTGTTGCTACGCTGTTGCGCCTGGCGGGCAGTAGCCTGCCGCAGACGATGCTGTGGAGCGGCCAGGCGCTGAATGTGCTGCACGTTCTCACGGTAGCGGGCCTGGCGGTGTATTTATGGCGGCGACCAATGGCTGGTATCGCGGCGGCGATTACCGTCGGGCTTATTTCGATTATGCCCGCATATTATGTGAGCTGGGGTCGCTATACCCAGCTCACTGGCCTACTGCTGGTCGCACCAATTGCAATAGCCTGGCTTGAGCTGTTACGCGCGCCGCACTGGCGGCTGGTGACGACATTGGCGCTGCTGCTCGCCGGGCTGAGCCTGATTCATTTCATTGTGCTGCTATATGCGCTGATGTTTTTGGCGGCGAGCGGCGGCATATGGCTTGTGCGCGGCGAGCGCGTGGGCTGGGCGAGTATTCGGGCGGCAGGTAGCAGCGCCGGGCTTGCGCTCCTGATCACAGCGCCGTGGCTGCTGGTACTGGTGCGGCGCAAGCTGTTGCCCAACACCGATGCGTCGGCGCTGCCGCTGCTTGGTGGCGGTACGTTCAACGCGCTTGATCTGAACCTGCTGTGGGCCGGGCAGAATCGTTTGCTGATTGCCCTGGCCTTAACGGTGGCGCTGTGGGCGATCTGGCGTAGGCGCGCGGTGGCAGCCATGCTTTTGGGGTGGCTAGGGCTGCTGATTATGAGCGCAAACCCGTGGATGGTGCTGTACTTGCTGCCCGCCGCCGGTGGCGCGCTGGCCCTGAGCCTGGTGCAGCGGCGGCGCTGGGGGTGGGCGGCGGCGAGTGCGAGTTTGCTGTTGCTGAACCCGGCATTTGTCAAGCTGCCATATCTTTCGCTGCTAACGAACGAAGCGGTGGTCATTAGCTTATTTCTGCCGCTGGGCTTGCTGATTGGTGGCGGGGCTGCCTGGCTGTGGGATGCACTTGCGCCGCGCCCGGTTTGGGGGCGCATACTGGCGGCGCTGGCGCTAGCGGCACTGGCGGGCTGGGGCGGCTGGAAGCTACGCGATGTGGTGAATCCAAGAACGGTGCTGGCCCGCCCTGGCGATGTTTCGGCCATCGAGTGGGTAGCCACACACACAGCGCCCGATGCGCGCTTCCTGGTGAATACCGCTGGCTGGCTGCGTACCGGGCGCGGCAGCGATGGCGGCTGGTGGATCTTACCGCTGACCGGGCGCTGGGTCAGCGCGCCGCCGGTGATCTACGATTATGCCGCGCCGGCGTATGTGCAGGCCGTGCGCGCCCGCAACGCGATTGTGAGCGGGTTTAAGCCGGGCCGCGAGCAGCAGCTGTACGACATGATCGACCGTGAGCAGATTACCTATGTCTACCTGAGCAGCGCCGATGGCCCACTCACACCGTCGGTGTTTCCGGCAGCGGCGGGCTTTGAGCAAGTGTACGCGCGTGACGGCGTGAGCATTTTTGCTGTGCATCGTGGCGGGCGGTAGCGCAGTGCGCTCGCGCTATGTTCTATCTCCAGCGCCTGGTTGAATGCAGAGATTTCCGCAAGGCGATATGAGCTATGCTATACTTGCGGCTGTTCGCCTTGCGCCGCCCGGCGCGCTACCGGAGGAGTGCCATGACTGTTGAGGATGTGATTGCTGCCGACCAGGAGTATATCCTGCAAACATATCAGCGCCCAGATTTTGTGCTTGAGCGCGGCGAGGGCTGCTATCTGTTCGACACAACCGGCCAGCGCTACCTCGATTTTGTGGCGGGTATTGCGGTAAATGCGCTAGGTTATGGCGACCCGGATGTGACACGCGCGATGACTACCTATGCCAACGGTTTGATTCATACCTCGAATTTATTCTACACGCGCCCGGCGACCGAGCTGGCGCAGCGCCTGGTACAGCACTCGTTTGCCGACCGGGTATTTTTTGGGAATAGCGGCGCGGAGGCGATTGAGGGCGCGATTAAGTTTGCGCGAAAGGTGGCGCGCGAACAGGGCCACGACGATAAAACCACGATTGTGGCATTTAGCGGCTCGTTCCATGGCCGCACCATGGGCGCGGTAGCGGCTACTCACCGCGAGAAGTATCGCCAGCCGTTTATGCCGGTGATGCCTGGCGTGCGCTTCGCCCCATTCAACGATCTGGCTGCCGCCGAGGCTGCGATTACCGATGATGTATGTGCGGTGCTGGTCGAGCCAGTGCAAGGCGAAGGTGGGCTAAGCACGGCCACGCCCGAGTTTTTGCGCGGGCTGCGGGCGCGTTGCGATGCGGTTGGCGCGCTGCTGATCTTCGACGAAATCCAGTGCGGGATGGGCCGCACCGGCACGCTCTGGGCGCACGAATTCTACGGCGTTACACCCGATATGATGACGGTCGCGAAACCGCTTGGTGGCGGCCTGCCAATTGGCGCAATTCTTATGACTCAGGCGGTGGCGGATGCCATTCACGCTGGCGAGCACGGCACCACCTTCGGTGGCGGGCCGTTTGTCGCCACCATCGCCGGGGTGGTATTCGATAAGATTGCCGACCCAGCGTTTCTGGCGCATGTGCGCGATGTAAGCGATTACCTCGACGAGGCGCTGCACGATTTTGCCAGCAGCCACCCGCAGGTGCGCGAGCTGCGTGGGCGCGGCCTGATGCGCGGCATCCAGATCGAGGGTTCGGCGGCGGTGCTGCGCGAGGTGGCCCACAGCGCGGGCCTGATGGTAGCGACAGCAGGCGATGACGTGGTGCGCTTGCTGCCCCCGCTGATCATCGACCGCCAGCATGTCGATGAGCTAGTAACCAAGCTGGATGGCGCGTTCAAGCAGATGTAATACCACTTTCGCTGGTTGTGTATGGGCCTGCGGCAGCATGGTACGTTGCCTCTTCTTCTTGGTAATTTTTGCGCATAGCGCAAAAATTACCAAGGAAATGAAGAAATTGTTCGGGTAAGCACAATCCCGATGTAAACCTAATAGCTTTCAAATATCTACGCAGATACTCAGGCATGAAATTGTTTAGGTGTTTGAAAGGTATTGACGGTAAACTATGATACCAATTGGCGACCGCAATCCAACACGCAATTTCGTGTTTATCAACTACCTGCTGCTGCTAGCAAATATCGTTGTCTTCGTCTACGAATTGCAGCTTGGTACGCGCCTCGATGGGTTTATTAGCCGCTGGGGCGTGCGCTCGCCCGAGGTGATTGGGCTGCTGAGCGGGCAGTTAGCGCTGCTGCAACCCGTGCTGGTGAAATCGCTGGTGTCGATGTTCTTGCACGGCGGCTGGCTGCATATTATTTTCAACATGCTGTTTCTGTGGATCTTTGGCGATAATGTTGAAGATAATTTTGGCAGCTTGCCATACCTACTGTTCTACCTGCTGTGCGGTGTGGGCGCGGTGCTGGCGCAGGCGCTGCTAACACCGCGCGCCGATGTGCCGTCGATTGGGGCATCGGGCGCGATTAGCGGCGTGCTGGCGGCTTACCTGCTGCTGTACCCGCGCGCGTCGATTCGCGCCATTTTGCCCATCCCTATTCTCTTCCTATTCTCGTTTTTCGTGCCCGCCTGGCTGATGATTATTATCTGGTTCGGTGGGCAGCTGTTGAACAGCTATGCCGCGCTAACCAGCGCCGCCGAAATGACCGGCGGCGTGGCCTATGGCGCGCATGTCGGCGGCTTTGTGGCCGGTCTGCTGCTTACATTCGTGTTCCGCAAGCGGCAGCTGCCCCCGCGCTACGAATCGTACCAGCAGTATTACCACCAATAGCACTCATCCCAGAATACTCTGCATTTGTTTTGGTGCCACCGCATTCACTGTTCTGGGAATGCCCAGCAGCGGCCCAAGCGCAAGCGTGGCCAATAGGCCCATCATTCACACCAAATCCGGATGGATTCTTGTATAGCATGCACGACGTATTACGCACTACAAGCCAAATGATCCGCGCGTAGCGCGTACTACTATTGGCGAATTTGGTATCACCTCGCCAGTTATGTGACAGTACCTCTGCTTACGAGCGTAGTGTAACGTTGGGTAAAGAAGTATTCTAGGCGGGCGAAAAATTGCTGATTGCTTGATAGTGTGTATTTCAGGCCATATGCGACGGTAAAACAGTGGGGTTTGTTAATCGCCGCGCGGCGGTGGGTACGAGCCGATGGTTGGGGTGGGCCGCTGCGGGGCCGGGTAGGGCGCAAGCGTTGCGGTTGGTTGTGGCTTGGGTGCCGCTGAGCGTAGCTCATTGCCGAGCAAGCCGAGCAGCACCGCATATGGCGGCTTGTTCTCGGGGTGTAGCTCGAAGCGCGCCCGCTCGAACCATTGCACGGTATAGGGCTTGCCATTGCTCAAGGTTTCGGTTTGTGGCTCGCTCAACGGCAGGCCGAATAGCGCCAGGTTTTCGGCTTCGCTTTTGCCAGTGCGCCCATCAAATTCCAGGCCGTTTTTGCGCCATGCTGTCAATATATCGCCGCAAACAGTGTGCCTGGTTTCGCTGAAGTAACGACACCCTGGCCGTGCCGCGCCGCTAGCGAAGCCGAGCCAGTTGCGGCCCTGCTGCTCTAAGCGCAGTGCGCCCAGCCGCCCCAGTAGTACATCGTAAGGCGCTTTATGCTCAGAGTGGAGTTCCAGGCGGTTGCGCTCGAACCATTGCACCTGAAAAGGCTTGCCTTCAATCAGCTCTTCGTGCTGGTCGGTCACTGGGAAGCCAAACACTGGCAAGCCGCCGTTTTGTTCCCAGAATGACCTGATGCGCCCGGCAATACAGAAGCCAGTTTCAGCAAAGCAGCGCTGTGCCGTTTGGGCCTGGCTGGCAGCGCTCCAGCTAGCCGTAACGGCCAGACCCGTGGCAATGAGAAGTGTGGCGAGCCAGCGCTGCATATCCCTTACCCTTTCTGATAGCCCAGCGCATGCAGCGCCGCGCGCGCGGCCCCAGCCTCATCCCAGGGCACTTTCTCGGTGCCGTAGATAATGCACGCCTCGTGGCCCTTGCCCAGCAATAGCACAATATCGCCGGGCAGCGCGCGCGCGAAGGCGGCCTGAATGGCGGCCGGGCGATCGGGGATGCACAGGTAATCGCACGGCTTGGCGGCAATCTGGTTGGCGGCCACGCCTGCCGCAATTTCGGCAATAATCGCCGCGCGGTCTTCCAGGCGCGGGTCTTCATCCGTCAGTACCACGAAATCGCAGAAGCGCGCCGCCACCGCGCCCTGAATCGCGCGCTTCTCGCGGTCGCGCTCGCCCGCGCTGCCGAACACTGCAATCAGTTGGCCGCTGGTGAGCGGGCGCACGATGCCCATAAGCTTTTCGAAGGCACCGGGGGTGTGGGCATAATCGACCAGCACCGTGAAGGGTTGGCCCTGCTCGATGCGCTCCATGCGCCCACGCACGCCGGGAATGGCCTCAAGCGCGGCGGCGGCGGTGTCGAGCGGCACGCCCTCGGCCAGGCCAACCGTGAGCGCGGCCAGTGCATTCGCAACATTGAAGTCGCCAGTGAGCCGCAGGTTCAGGTCGCGTGCGCCCCACGGTGTTGCAACGTGGAAGCGCAGGCCGTGCTGGCTGGTCTGCACCGCAGTGGCGCGTACATCCGCGGGCTGGGCAATGCCGTAGGTCAGGCGCGTGGCGCTGTGCGGTGCGGCGTCGAGAAACAGCTGGTGGTGCGGGTCGTCGGCATTCACAATCGCGAGCTTGTGTGCTTTGCGCGCGTCGTTTTCTGCTGCTTTGTTGCTCGTCTCTTCGCCCAGCATCTCGAACAGCCGTGCCTTGTCGCGCCGGTACTGCTCAACCGAGCCGTGGAAGTCGAGATGCTCGTGGGTCACATTTGTCAGCACCGCCACATCGAATTGCGCGCCACCGAGCCGATTCCAGCGCGCCGAGAGCGCGTGCGAGGTTGCTTCGAGTACGGCGTAATCGCAACCTGTGGCTACCATCTCGCGCAACATCGCCTGCACCTCGGGCGCTTCGGGCGTGCTCTGGCGGGTGTCGTTGGCCCACTGGCGCGCGCCAACCTTGAAATCGACCGTGCCCATCATGCCGGTGGTATGGCCGCCAGCCTCGAGCACGGCGCTGGTGAGGAAGGTAGTGGTGGTTTTGCCGTCGGTGCCGGTGATGCCGACCACGCGCATCTGCCCGCCGGGGTGGCCGTAATAGGCGGCGGCGATCGGCGCGAGCGCGGTGCGCGCGTTTGGCACGCGCACATACGCGGTGCCGGGCGGCAGCGCCAGCTCAGCCGGGTTGCGTTCGCCAACAATTGCCGCTGCGCCGCGCGCCAGCGCCTGCGGGATGTAGGCGTGACCGTCGGTGTGGAAGCCGCTGATTGCGACGAATAGCCCGCCCGGCTGCACAGCGCGCGAGTCGTAGGCGAGCGTGGTGATGGGAGTTTTGTAATCATCATACACCTGCACATCGGGTAGTCCGGCAAGTATATCGCGGAGTTGCATCATTGTTCCTTAGGGTTTCGGGCTGCTCAGCGCGCGTTTATGCCCGAACCCAGACACTGCAAAGCTTATTGAAACCACGTCTCAAGCCAGGGCAGCAGCTCTGGCAGCGCGCTAATCGTTGCATTGGGCTGCACATCGCCAAGCGGGAATTCACGGCTGCGCATCCACACCGCGCACATGCCCACGCCTTGTGCGCCCACAATGTCTTCGCGCGGGCTATCGCCGACGAATACGGCCTGTTCGGGTGCGCAGCTGAGCAGCTCCAGCGCATGCTGGAAAATCGCCGGGTTGGGCTTCCATAAGCCCAGCTCGCCCGAGAACAGTGGATGTTCCAGGTAGGGCAGTACGCCGATTTCTTCCAGGTCTTCCAGGTGCAGCTCGGCAGGCCAGATCGTATTCGAGATCAGGCCGATATGATAGCCGCGCTCGTGCAGTGTTGCCAGCGTTTCGAGCGTGCCCGGCGTGGCGCTTACCCCCTGGCGCAGCGGGCGGGCGTAGTGGCGGGCGGCATCGAGCAGCGCAGCTTCGTCGAGCGTCAGCGCGTGGTCAGCGGCACCAGCGCGGATCCAGTCGATCGCGCGCAGGTTGATCTGGCCACCAGTCGATTGGGCCCAGCCCTCGGCCAGTCGCGCAAACATTGCCTCAACAAAGGCGTCTTCATGTGCTTGGAGTGGGTGCCCCTGCGCAACCAGGTATTGGTAGACGCCGCGAATGCCCGGGTCTTCGAATTCGCGCCAGGTGCCATTGCCGGGGCGTACAAACTGCATGAGCGTATTGCCCATATCGAAAATAACTGCGCGGGCCATGTTAAGTTCCTCGCTTTGGTTGGGCCGCCGCAACAATCTGCTGCAGGTACGCTTGCCAGGCGTCACGATTTTCAATTGTCAGCCGCCGCACGCGCTCAATATCGCCGCTTTCGGCAGCGTCGTGCGCGCGCGCCAGTGTCTCCTGAAAGGCGCGCGCCAGGTCGGCAACCGCGCGGCGCATTTCGCCATTCAGCGCGCGCTGATGCTCCAGTTCGGTTTGCAGCCAGGCAATCAGGCGCTCGGCTTCTTCAAGGGTGCGGGTTTCTTCGCCCATCGGCTCGTCCCTGCTCTAGCTGCTGAAGCGACGCATCCACCAGTGGTACAGCGGCGGCAGATACACCCGATCGTAGGCTGGCAGGAAGCGCACAACCTCGCTGCCGAAGCCTTTCTTGAAGCGAAATACGCCATACAGTGGGTCGCGCCTGGCTTCAGCTTCGATCTCGGCGCGCTCGGTAGCGCTGGTGGCGGTGCTGGCCTGCCCAAACTGGTCGGGCACGCCCCAGAAATCGTACAGCGCGCAGCCGCGCTCGCGCGCCCACTGAATAATGTGCCATTGCAGCAGGTGGTTTGCGCCGCTGCGCAGCCCCGCATCGGTTGAGCCGCCGTACAGGTACAGCCCGGCCCCGCCCCAGGCAAACACTAGCGTGGCGGCCAGGGTGGCACCATCGCGCTCGGCCAGCAGCAGGCGCGCGCCCTCGCCGGTGGGTGTGCTGCGGAATTGCTGCCAGGCGGCCTGGTAGTATTCGCGGCTGTGAATGCCAAATGCAGCGCGCTGTCCGGTCGTTTTCATAATGGCGTAGAAGGCATCGAGATCGGCTGCGCTTGCGCCCAGGCGCACGGTTACGCCCTCGCGCTGGGCGCGCTTGATGTCGGCGCGGTGGCCTTTGCTCATGCCCGCCAGCAGCCGCTCCGGTGTGGGCGCAAGCCCCAGGTGCAGGCTGGTGCGTGGTTGCAGCGGCGGCGCTGGCACGAACCCCTGCGTCAGCAGCCAGCTATGCAGTATGTCAGCACCGGCGCTGCTTTCTAACACATTTGGTTCTAGCCGCAGAAACACCGCCCGCGCCTGGCGCGCCATCCGGTCGAGTGTTTGCAGCAGCAGTGCATTGGCCGTGCTATCGTCAGCTAGCAGCGGGCCGCGCGGCACATATGCTGCGCTCAGCCCCAGGCGCTGGCGAATCAGCAGCTGCGCTCCGGCGCGTGGCCCGTCCGCGCTCGTGATCAGCACACGCCGCGCGCGCCAGCCCACGGCCGCTTTCAGCGCGCCCCACCCACTCGATTGCAGCAAATGGCCCTGCGGGTGCGCCTGGGTATATGTGTCCCATGTCGCCGCATCTGGCTCGACAATCGCGAGTGCCTGGGTTGAGCTCGCTGTATGTTCGAGATCAATAGCCATATGATCCAATTCTGTGGCGTACCGCTACGGCTACGCAAGCGGCGTAGAAATGTTGCTCGCCTGGCCCTGGCGGCTACCGGCATGGCGCCACACTCGCTCGGTATAGGTGCCGTGGCTGGGATGCGTTGCGGCAGCGTAGGCGGTTACGGCCTCGGCCATGGCAGCCGCCCCGCCAAACAGTACATCGAGCTGGCTGGTATATGCCTCAATTGCCGCAATTTTGTGTGCCAGGTGCATCCCAATATCGAGCGTTTCGCTGGCAAATTCCTGTCCCAACGCATCGAGCCGCTGGCTGAGCGCGCCGGGCCGCTGGGCATACGGATAATCTTCGTAGTAGGCCACACGCCCGCCTGCCGTCAGCGCCGCGATATATGTGAACTGGTGATCGACATGCCCACCGACACCCAGCGGCGCGTAAAGGGTGGCAGCTGGTAGCCGCGCCCGCAACGCCGCGATCAAGTCCCGCAGGGCGGGTAGCAGCGGGTCATGGCGCGCGGGTGGGCCGAACAGCGCCTCGCGGCTGTCGTAGATCGCGGGCATGCGGTAAATAGCATCGAGCAGCCCGGCACGGAAGGTGTCAGCATTCAGCCGCGCTAATGCCTGGTCGTCTTCGCGCAGCCGCGCCGCCATTGCCTGGGCCGGTGTGAGCCGCCACTCGTTCGTATGGATGTCGTGCGCCAATGCGCTGAACGGGCCGGATGGATTGGGCGCTCCAGTGCAGAGCGTTACTACCAGCACACGCTCGCCCGCCGCAGTATAGTGTGCAATTGCCCCACCGCACGAAAGCACAGCGTCATCGAGATGCGGCGACAGGTAGACGTGCGTGTAGGTTGTGTCAATATGGTTAAAGCTTGGCAGCAGCATTGCGCCTCTATACTAGGTTATCGCCCATCATTAGCTCATCCAGTGCGTCGTTGGCGGCCTGGCGGCGTGCGTCATCGCCTTCCTTGGCGATCTGTTTGAGCATACGCTGCGCGGTTTCGCCGCCAATTTGCCCCAGCGCCCAGATCGCCGCAAAGGCGACTTCGCTGTCTTTGTCGTTCAGCAATGGTACCAGTTTGGGCAGCAGGTCGCGGCCATCTTCGCCCATTTCGCCAGCGGCGCGCGCGGCCTCGTAGCGCAGCGCGGGCGATGCATGGCTCAGCGCCTGGGTAATGGTCGGTCGCCAGCGCGGCAGCATCGAGCGGCCCATGGCTACCAGCGCGCTCTCGCGCAGCAGCTGGTCGGTGCTGTCGTAATCGCGCCCAATCTGCTGCTGAATGGCGTCGTCGTCGACGAAATAACCCGCACTTTCCAGCGCGCGCCGCCGCACTTCACTTGGCTGACGCGCATCGAGCGCTACGCGCTGCAAGGCATTGTGCAGCGCTTCAGTGTCGCTGCTGTCCAGCTCATCCAGCGCGGCGCGGTAGGCAAACCGGCCCAGCGCCATTGCAGCGGCGGCGCGCACGGTTGGGGCCGGGTCGCTCAGCAGCGCAGTTACCAGGCGGCGTAACACCTGGCTGCGCTCACTTTCCCACAGCCCCTCGGCGGCATTCACCCGTACCTGGGTGTCGTCGTCGTCGAGCATCCACAGCAGCGCCTGGGTGAAATCGAGATCGACATTATCTTCGGCCAGCTCAACCATGGCGTGGGCGATTTCGCCACGGCGGTGCGGCACAATGGCGGCCCAGGACGGCCAGAATTCATTATACGCATTGGCTTGCAGCCCTGAGAGTGGCTTGAGGCTGCGCATCGCCAGCTTATGATCGAGTGCGCCAATCGTATGGAGAGTGCTTGTCAGTTCCATCGTTTTTCCTAGTACGACATAATAAGGTAGTGCGTAATGCGTAGCTCTTTGATGCACTACGCACTACGCACTACCAGGCGACCGTTCTCACTCATCCGCGCGGCGGCTATTCGTCGTCGTCGTACCCGAGGTCGTCATCCTCTTCGTCGTCTTCGATCTCAGCCGGTGGCGGTGTGTATGTCCAGGTATTCCCATCCTGCTCGAATAGGTCACTATCGCCCAGCAGGTGGGCTAGATATTCGCGCGAGGCGGGCCGCAGCACGTTAAGCCCCACGAACAGCTGGTTGGTTGTTGCACGGTAACGTGGCTCGGCGCGCGTACCGATCGGTTCGCCAACCGTTTCGAACACATGCTCCAGCGTTACGTCACCTTTGCGCCGCTCGTTCATTGGTAGCGACTTCAGGTTACGCAGACGCCCATACTGCTGCTGATTCACTAACATATCTTCGTCGACCGCCGCGTAATAGCTGACGTTGGCGAAGGCCAGCTTGTTTTTCTTTTCATCCAGCACCAGCAAGCGATCTTGCTGCTCGGGCTGCTCTTCGTAGGTGAGCGTAAAGATATGCGGCTCGGCAGTGCGCGATAGGGTAATGAGCGCGCCGGGAATCAGGTGTTCATGGAAGAACACTTCTAGCCCCTGTAGCCAGCCGCCACGGTTGCCGGTTGGGAAGCGCAGCTCGGCAAGCGCCGAGGTGTAATGCTGGGGCGACTCAATCCGCAGCACAGCGGTGCGCTGGTCGGTTAACAGTGGGCTAGGCAGCAGCGCAGCTATTGCCTTGGTGTAGGGCAGCATGCCATATTCCCACTCAAAGAATGTAAGAATGTGGCTGAGCACCCCGCTCTTACGAATTGCTTCAGCGCTCTGCTCGGCCAGGCTATCGTCGAACCCTTCTTCAAGGTAGCCGGTCAGCTGGCCCATTTCGCTGGCTTTTACGCGTTTGGTGCCAATTGCGGGCATACCCTTTGTCGACCATAGGCGTGCGCCGTCGACACCGACGAACTCGAAATCTTTCTCGCGGCTAAGCCGGTAATCGAGCGCAAAGCGGAAGGTTTCGTAATCGGTCTGGCGCGGGTTGTGGTAGAAAATGTCGGCAATAATCTGCGCGTCGGCCATCGGCTCGCCGGTTTCCAACAGGTAGTCGCGAATGCGGCGCAGATCGTTTTTGCCGAAGTTATCGACAGCTGCCTCGGGGTAGGCGTCGTTGCCAAACACCACAATCCGGCGCAGTGGGTCGTTTTCGAGCGCGGAGCGGAACTGATTGATCAGCGACGGGCCGTACTGAGCCATGAGGTCGGCAGTTGGGCGGCGCAGGTCGATCTGCACGCCGTTCGGCAGTGTAATCATGGTGTTGTACAGCGCCGGGCTAGTCTTCTCGGCCACTGGCGCAACTGCGACTGTTTCGGGTTCTTGCTCAGCAGGCGTACCTGGTGCAGCACTCTGCTCTTCGATCGCAGGTGGTATGGTTTCCAGCTCGGCGGGCGCTGCAGCGCTTGGCGCGGCAGCTTCTACCACTGGCACGGCTGCCGGTGCTGCCACTTCGATTGCAGGCTCGGCTGGAATACCGCCTGGTATCGCTGGCGTAAGGCCTGCCTGTTGTTGCCAGTAATCAGAAATATATACTGGCTCGACGGTGGTAAGCGCCGGGCGTGTGGTCGTAACCACAACGCTAATATCATCGACAGGCAGCGGGTTCTCTGGCTCGTACAGCCGCTGCTTGAACATGTGTGTATTCTCGTCGCGGCGTGGCCGGTACGCTCCCAGGCGCGAAATAACATAGCTTACGTCTTCGCCCTGCTCTTCGCGCGTAAACACGGTATTATTGGTGTTCAGGGCTACCTCAAGCTCTTGCGTAACCGTTGCACGATCGGCTTTGCGCTGGCCCGCAAAATACTCTGCTAGGTTCCCAAGTGTCTGGCGAATGGGGGCATCGTTGGCGAAGAACGCGCCCTGCGCCTTCATGATTTGAAACACCTGCTCGGCCAGCGCCTGCTGCTCGGCATTACCGGTGAATGTCGGCTGGTCGCTCATCCGCGTTTCTCCTCTGCTGCCACCAGATCGCGCAGAATATCCAGGTAACGTTCGACCAGCTTGGCGATATCTTGTGGCTGGCCGCTGGCGCGCAACATCTGCACCAGCTTGTCGAGCCCGGTTTCCCCAAAGATTACATTTTTGGCGTCCATAGCTCCTAATTTCTTGGCTTCAAAGCCGAAAAATTGGCGCGCACGAAAATACGCGCACGCTAGCGCAACTAAGCGGGCATTATAACATTGGGGTGGCTGGGGTGCAAATATGGCGAAGTGGTATTTGGAACTATGCGAACAGCAATGGCTTCGAGGTGGTTCCCAAAGCCATTGCTTAATGCAGCTAATCGCGCATACTCTCAAGCGCCAGCGCCAACGCGCCGATCGAGACGCTCTCGAAGCCCAGTACCGAGGGGACAATCTGCACTGGTCGCTCAATCAGCGATGCCATATAGGTTGGGATGCGCTGCTTAATCGCATTGATCAACGGCTCGCCCGCCTGGCGCGCCACCACACCGCCAAGAATGATCATCTGCGGATCGATGAGCGCGATGATTTGCGAAAGGCGCACTGCCAGGAGTTCGGCAGCTTCGTTGATCATTTGCTGCCCAGCCTGTGGGTCGCTGAAGATTTCGCTCAGCAGGTCGGTTGAGCAGCCCAGGGCGGCGGCACGCTGCAAAATGCCCCGGATCGAAAGGTGCTGCTCGAGTGTGCGTGGCGCCTCGTTGGGGTACATCGGGTCGATTGCGCCAACCACGGCATGCCCGATTTCGCCTGCCATGGTGGTGGCTCCATGGTACAGCCGTCCATCGAGCACCAGGCCGCCACCGACGCCACTGCTGAGGTGTAGATAGAATAAATGCTGAAGGTCGCGCCCAACACCAAAGGTGGCCTCGGCCAGCGCGATCAGGTTCGCATCATTATCTAGCAGGGTGACTGCGCCAAAGCGCTCTTCGATATGCTCGCGCAGTGGGAAATTTTCCCAGCCAGCCATGCGATGAGAGCGCAGCACAACGCCGCGCCGTGCATCGACTGGGCCTGCAAAACCAACACCGATACGCACGAGGCGGCCCGGCTCAACACCGTGCTGGCGCAACAGCGCCTGGGTTAGCTCAATCGACGAGGCGAGTAATTCGCTGGCGTTGCCGCCACTTATTTCGCGGTAGGCAGGGTGGTATGTATGGTTTTGCAGATCAATCAGCGCGGTACGCAGCCCATATCCGCCAATATCCATACCTAACACATACCCCTGCTGCCCGAGAAATCCCCAGCTATTGTGTGTGAGCCGGTCTTGTACAAGGGGTTGTGGGTCGTTCATAGCGATCCTCCTTCCTTCTCGAAGGGAACGGCATGAAGGAGTGTTTGGGTGGGCGATAACCCGGCCATTATAGCACACTCTGCGCAACCGAGCTGAATGCGGTATAACGATTCAGCTCGTATTGCTCATTCTGCAGTCTCTTCGTCGAGCGTTTCGGCGGCTAAAGGAATTATTGCTAGTTCGTGGCGACGCATCAGTTTCCCATAGCCAAATACCATGCCGCCAATAGCGATCATGAGTCCGGTTATAAGCTCGGCAAACGGCAAGCGTGTTGGCGTAGCGGCGGGCAGCGGTATCGCTGGTGCAGGCGTAGCTCGCGCGGCCTGCGGCACAACACTGGAAATAGGTGCACTCGTCGGCACGCCTGCATAGCGTTTCCCCGGCGTTGCCAGTGCATATGGCCGAATTGCCAACGTGCGCTTCAGCATGTGGGCGGGTAGCTGCACTGCAATTGGTATGGCGCTGGCCTGGGCTGGCAATTGCGCTGTAGCAGCGGTGGGGTGCGGCATCGTGGTGGTTGCGCTACCAATAGTTGTGGTAGGCGCTGCGGATGCAGATGATACTTGATTGGCTGCACCAGGCGATGGTTCACACTCAGTAGCCCATACGCCAGCGATGCGGCATAAACTCACATCGGCACTGGTCGCGCCGAAGCTGTATTCGTCGGCAGCGCTGTCATCGGGCCGTAGCAGGCGCACTGTATCGCCACCATTATTCAGCAGCGCTTTGGGCAGCTGAAGCGTGAGCAGGCCGTGCGGTGCAATCTGCGTGCCTGCGGGCAAGCGATAAGGTGCGCCGCCGCCCGGCGCATCGTCGATCGCCCAGCCCGCTAAATCCAGGGTCGTTGCGCCTGGATTCACCAACTCGACCCATTCGTTTGGGTAGCGCGAATGCGGATTGGGGAGTACCTCGTTTATCAGCACACCGGTGGGCCAATTCGCAGGCGTACTGCTGGCAGCGATCACAGGCGTGCGCGTAGCAGTAGCCGTGCGCGTAGCGGTGGCAGTACGGGTAGCCGTTGGCGTGCGTGTGTTGGTTGGTGTGTTGGTTGGTGTCGCGGTGCGCGTGTTGGTTGGTGTATGCGTCGGCGTGGCCGTGCGTGTAGCGGGTGGTGTATTGGTCGCGGTTTCGGGTGGGGTGCTGGTTGGCGGTGCCGGTGGCGCATTTACGTCGCCTGGCGTATTGCGAGCGCTTTCGTACCAGCTGCCATCATCGGCGCGGCTGTGGCTAATATCTGCCTGGCTGCCAGTGTAGCTGATTTCATCGGCGATAATCCCATCGGGCCGCAGCAGCCGCACACTGTCGCCATCGTTGTTCAATAGGGCGGTTGGAATATCTACAATGAAGTAGCCATACGCAGAAATGACTGCCGTGCTGGGCAGCACAATCGGTGCACCGCCGCCCTCAATATCATCAATCTTCCAGCCGCTCAGGTTGGCAGCGATGGCGGCGCGATTGTACAGCTCAACCCATTCGTGGGTATAGGTGGATTTAGGATAGGCCAGGAACTCATTTATGATGATGCCATCTGGGAATGGCGTGGGGCTTGGCGCCGCAGTGCTGGTTGGTGTGCTGCTGGGCGTTATCGTTGCAATACCGCTCGGGCTGGGCGTGGCGGTATTGCTTGGCGTTGCTGTTGCGCTGGCAGTTGCTGTGAATGTACTGGGTGGCGGGTTGGTTGGTGTGGCAGTATCGGCTGGCGTGGCCGAGGGCAATGGCGTATTTGTGGCAGGCAATGCCGTCGGCGCGATGCCGCTGTTCCACTGCCCCTGGCTGGGCGCGCCTTTGGTAAAGGTTGTGCCACCGTCGGGGAGGCGCGCATAGCTCTGGCCTGCCGTTGCCGCGCTATAGGTTGCACTGTCGATAAGGTTGCCCACTGCGTCGGAAAGTTGGATCGCATCGCTGCCAGTGTCGTTCAGGATATTCGCGCTCAGCTGCACCACCACCAGCCCATGCGCCGGGATGATCGTGCCTGCCGCGATGGTGGTGCGCGTGCCGCCGATCGTGTCATCATCGATTTTGCACCCGCCGAGGTCAATATCGTTGTCGCTGAGATTAAAGAGCTCTGCCCATTCGGGACCGCTGCTAGGCCGTGGCATAAACTCGTTGATGAGGATAGTGGGCGCCGATTGCGCGAGCACCGATGCGCTGAGCATGGGGCTAATCGCCGCAATTGCCAGAAACGCCACCCCAATCACTACGCGCGGACGAGGTATCATCATTACTACTCCAGCGGTGACGGTTCAATAACGATCGTGAGCGATGACGTTGCGCGTGTAATTGCTTCATATGCGAGGAACAATGCAAACTATCTACTATTGGGCATAATACGATTGTATGATTACCATAGAAGAACCACGCCTAGCGGCCAAGAGATACTGTGTAACAAGGGCTTGCATTGTGTGATATAATAGGTATATACCCCGGGGGGGTATATAAAATGGGCCGGAATAAGCTGGCGCGGAATATGCTATGATACCGTTTCAGCGGCATGCGGCCCCAGGTTTATGCGATGAGGAAGGGAACCTTTATGCATAGCAAAGTTGTTATTATTGGCTCTGGCCCGGCGGGCCTTACGGCTGCACTGTATGCGGCGCGCGCCAATCTCGAGCCGCTGGTTGTGCGTGGGTTGCAGCCGGGTGGATTGATCGCCACAACCAGCGAAGTTGAAAATTACCCTGGTTTTGTCGAGGGTATTGGCGGCTTCGAGCTAGCCGATAATATGGAGAAGCAGGCTGCTCGTTTCGGCACGCAATTCATGGATGCACTGATTGAGAAAATAGACCTGAGTGCGCGACCGTTTACACTCTTCACCGACGGTGGCGAGACCATCACCGCGGACACGCTGATTGTTTCAACCGGGGCGTCGCCGCGTAAGCTGGGCGTGCCCGGCGAGGAGAAGCTGGCAAATCGTGGTGTGTCGTACTGCGCCACCTGCGATGGCTTTTTCTTCCGCAACAAGCGCGTGGTGGTGGTTGGCGGCGGCAATAGTGCGCTGGATGAGGGCCTGTTCCTCACGCGCTATGTGAACGAGCTGGTGATTGTGCACCGCCGCGATTCGCTGCGCGCCGACCCGGTGCTGCAAGAGCGTGCCTTCAGTAACCCCAAGGTGCGCTTTGTGTGGGATTCTACCGTCACCGAGGTGCTGGGCGACGAGCATGTGACGGGAGTACGGGTTCAGAATTTGAAGACGGGCGAGGAAACCGAGATCGAGACTGATGGCGTGTTTCCGTATATTGGTCATATTCCCAATACCTGGCTGTTTACCGGCACGCTGCAGCTCGACGAAAATGGCTATATTGTGACCGATGGCCGCACCCGCACCAATATCCCCGGCGTGTTCGCGGCGGGCGACGTGGTTGATCATGTCTATCGGCAGGCGATTACCGCCTCGGGCGATGGCTGCAAGGCCGCGATGGAGGCGACCTGGTTTCTGGCAGAGCAGGAGCACGCCGCCGCGAAGGCGCAGCCGCCCGCCGAAGTGGTGGAATCGCCAGCGCTGGGGCAGTGGTAAGTCTCGCGCAGTTCTCGTACTTTTACGGGTGTAGGCGTATGCTTGCACCCGTTTTTAGTTGGCAGGTGCTATACTACTGGCGATGATGGGCGTAAGCATAAACTAATGGGAATCATCGATTAATTGTAATTGTCCAGTCTATGGGGGTGTTATGCAGCCAATGCGGCGCGAGTCGCCTTACCCAATGGTGCCTGTCGACGAAGCGCAGCGCATTATTACCGCCCATGCTACGCCGCTTGGCGTTGAAGTGGGCAATAGCCTGAATGCTGAAGGACGCGTGCTGGCCGAGGATATAGTTGCCAATACACCGCTGCCCGATGTGCCAAAATCGGCGGTGGATGGCTATGCCCTGCGAGCCGACGATGGCCTGGCCGCGCGCCGGGTGGTTGGCGAGCTAACTGCTGGCGGAAGCGGTCAGGTTATTGTTGTGCCAGGCACCGCCGCACGAATCATGACGGGCGCGCCGCTCCCATCCGGTGCCGATGCGGTTGTGATGGTTGAGCAAACCGAAGAGCACGATGGCATCATGCGGCTACAGCAGGCGCTGCGCGCAGGCGATAGCGTCCATACCGTTGGGCAAGATATTGCGTCAGGCGACCTTGTATTGGCCGCGGGTACGGTGCTTGGCCCAGCCGAAATCGGGCTGCTGGCAACGATTGGGCGTGTGCAGGTGCGGCTGTATCGCCGCCCGGTAGTGGCTGTGCTGGCGACTGGCGATGAGGTATACGAGCCGGATTCTGCTATTGGGCCGGGCGGCATTCGCGATAGCAACCGTTATGCGCTGCTGGCGGCAGCGCGGGCGGCTGGCTGCGACACGATATCGCTGGGGATTGCGCGCGACGATGCCCAGGTGCAGCGCCAGGCGATCCTCGATGGGTTGGTAAAGGCCGATGTTCTGCTCACCAGCGGCGGGGTGTCGATGGGGACGCGCGATTTGATCAAGCCGCTGCTAGCCGAACTTGGCACAGTGCATTTTGGGCGTATCGCCTTCAAGCCGGGCAAGCCTACCACCTTCGCTACCATTGGGGACAAGCTGGCGTTTGGCTTGCCGGGTTTCCCGGTGTCGTCGCTGGTATCGTTTGAGGTGTTTGTGTGCCCGGCGCTGCGCCGCCTGCAAGGTGATGCGCGCCCCGAGCGGCCAATGGTGCGCGTGGTGCTGGCCCACACCGTCGTAGCATCACCCGATCGGCCCGAGTACCAGCGCGCAATTGTCGGGTGGGAGCAGCGCCGCCTGATGGCGCATAGCACAGGTGCGCAAGGCTCAAGCCGGTTGCTCTCGCTGCGTGGCGCGAATGCCTTGCTGCTGGTGCCTGGCGACGGGCGTACCTACGCGCCTGGTACCGAGCTTGATGCGCTGCTGACCGGGCCATTGCAATAAAAACGCACTACGCACTAGATGACAAACACATAGTGCGTAGTACGTAACCGGCATTGTTTACCCACTTGGTAAGTATAGTGCCCTAATCCTCAGTGATTGTGAACTCAGTGGTTGTGCCCTGGGTTTCTTCTTGCGCCTCAATCTTCACCTTTAGCTCGCGGGCACCTTGCTGTAGCGAGTATTTCCACTGCCCGTCTTGAATGTCGCGATCCAGCTCGGTAATTGTCCAGCCGTTCTGGGCGAAGGCTTGCTCGTAGAAGCTGCTCACCTGTGCGGCAGGCGCATTGACAACATATTTGTTATCCAGCTTCACAACGCCGTTATCGTCATCGCGCTCGGATTTGATGCAGGTAGCCCCGCTGTAAACTGGTAGTCCTGCGATGTCGGTGCAGCCGGCTGCGGGCGCAGGCGCGGGTGGAACGGCCGGAGCAGCAGCCTGCGGTGCAGCGGGCTGCGCTGGGGCTACCGGAGCCGCGGCCTGCGGTACGGCGGGTTGTGCTGGGGCTGCCGGAGCAGCGGGCTGTGCCGGGGCCGCTGGTGGCAGCACAGCGGTTTGAGGCACCAGGAAGCGATACGCCAGCAAGCCAGCTAGCAGCACAATAACCAGCAGACCAGCCAGGGCAACCAGGCGGCGGCGCATATAGGCGGCGCGCTCGGCGGCTGGGCTGAGCGATACCTCAGCTGGGACAGCTGGGGTAGCCTGTGCCGCCGGTGGCAGATGCAGTGTGCTAAAGTTCTTACGCGGCTCGCTTTGTGC
>JAFEAS010000107.1:31626-45079 GCA_018266315.1 Chloroflexi bacterium SZAS-1
AGGTGGCACAAACTCAGGCTCGGGCGTACTGGAAACAGTAGGAAGGGTGAGTGTCGGCGCATCGTTCAGCAGCGCGTCACCAGCCTCTAATACCACGATGTTGGGGCTGCCTGGTAACCCTGAAGCTACTTCGCCGGGCGACTCAAGCACCGCAGCAGTTGAGCTACCAGCCAGTATCGACTCAGGTGTGTGCTCGGGCATTGCGCTATTGCGGCGGGCGGTTGTGTCGTTGGTGCTGCGCTTCGTGCGTTTGGTAGTTGCCATTGCGTTCCTCCTTCAGCCTGTGAATGGTTGGGCCGGTGGCTTGGGGCAGTTGAGTAAGCTACCGGCCAGGTACGGAGATGTAATGATTGCTTGATGGCATTACTATACGCTGGCCGAGCGAGAAACAGAATGAACCCACGCCATCCGCGAGTGATCCTATTTCTGCCTAACACCAACCGTGGGCTGACTAAGCGCTGTGGTATAATGGCCGGGTTCTTTTGGCGTATACATCGAAGAAAGGAAATTTCGTGGCTGCACAGCAATGGAGCAAGCCGCCGGCGATGGAAATTGACCCGGCGAAGAACTACCAGGCGACGATAGAAACCACCAGGGGCACGGTTATCCTTGCGCTGTATCCCCAGCATGCCCCTAAAACCGTCAATAATTTTGTGTTTCTGGCTCGCCAGGGCTTTTACGATGGCCTGAAGTTCCACCGTGTGATTAGCAATTTCATGATTCAAGGTGGCGATCCAACCGGCACCGGCGCGGGTGGCCCTGGCTATAAATTTGAGGATGAGACGCGGAATAATCCGCTGAAGCATGAGACTGGCGTGATTTCGATGGCAAACGCAGGCCCGAATACCAATGGCAGCCAGTTCTTTATTACCCACGGGCCGCAACCCCACCTGAATGGCCGCCATACGGTATTTGGCAAGGTGATTGACGGGCAAGATGTGGTGAATGCGACCCGCCAGGGCGATGTGATAACGAAAGTGACGATCCGCGAAAGCTAAGCGGCGTTTGTATACGGGTGTGTGGCGCTGCTGTAGATGCAGCGCTACTTTTTTGCGCCAACGTTGCGAGTGCATATCTAGGACTTTCGCTTCCTTGTTTGTTTGCCTGCGGCAACACGGTACTTTTTTTTCTTGGTGATGTTTTGTGCTCCGGGCAAAACATCACCAAGAAAAGAAGAATTTGCTTGAGCAAGCGAAAGTCCTAATATCATTAGAGCATCAACGCAAGGCTCTAATGCTCGGGTTCTCATTTCATAAGCTAATTAGGCCCTGGCGCACGGCCAGGCTCACCGCCTCGGTGCGGTTGGTTGCCCCCAGCTTGCTGAGAATATTCTGCACATGCACTTTGGCGGTACGCGGCGCAATCGAAAGCAGTGTGGCAATTTCGGCGTTGCTGCGGCCCTGCCCCATTAATGTAAGCACTTCGCGCTCGCGCGGGGTGAGCGCCTCGGGGCCGCCGGTGCTAACGCCCACCACTAGCCGCGCCGCCACCGTTGGCGCGAGTAAGGTTTGCCCAGCATGGACGCTGCGAATGGCACCGAGCAGCTCATCAACTGAGACATCTTTCAGCAGGTAGCCTTTGGCCCCGGCGCGCAGCGCCTTGAAGATGAACTCGTCGGTGGCGTAGGTGGTGAGCACCAGAATATGCGCTTCGGGGTGCAGCTCGCGGATGCGGCGCGTGGCCTCGGGGCCATCGAGCACCGGCATTTGCAAATCCATCAGCACCACGTCGGGGCGCAGGCGCGCGAACAGGTCAATCGCCTCCTGGCCGTTAGCGGCCTCGCCTACAATCGTAATTTCAGGCTCGTCTTCGAGCACGGCGCGCAATCCCTCACGCACAATCCGCTGATCTTCCACAATAAGAATTGAGATTGGCATATATTTCTCGTTCAGGTAGGTTTTGATCACCGGTGTTGTCGGTTTCCACAGTATGCACGAAACCACACACCACAACGAGAAAAGGGTATTGCCTGCTGCGGCACACACTTCCGCCCGCTGCTAGGTTGTTATTCGCCCGATGGTGACAGTAATTTGTGTGCCGGTGCCCGGCGCGCTTTCGACGCGCAGCGTGCCGCCAGCCAGCCGGGCACGCTCGCGCAGGCTGAGCAGGCCGAAGCCGCCATTGGCGGTGGTGGGCGCGGCCTCGGGCGCGAAGCCCACTCCATCGTCGCGCACTTGCACGCGCAAGCCCTGCGCATCGTTGTCCGAAATCACCAGTACGCGCTGTGCGTGGGCGTGTTTCTCAACATTCTGCAATGTTTCTTGTACAATGCGCAGCACTTGCGCTGCCGCGGCATGATCGAGGGTTGGCGTGCTGCCATTGTGCTGGTAACAGGCCGCCAGCCCGGTGCGTTCGGCAAAGCGCTGCGTCAGGTCGTTGAGGGCCGCACTCAGTCCTGCGCCGTCCACCAGCGGTGCCGCCAGAGTCCATACGCTGCGCCGTACATCGTCCAGGGTGTCGCGCGCTAGCTCGTGCGCCCGGCCAATGCGTGCCCGCGCCCGCGCCGGGTCGCGCGCGAAGCTGCGCCCGGCGGCCTCAAGCTGCATGGTTACGGCGGTTAAGCCCTGCGCAATGGTGTCGTGCAGCTCGCGCGCCAGGCGATTGCGCTCGGCTAGCGTAGCCGAAAGGCGGGCCTGCTCGTACAGCCGTGCATTCTCGATTGCCACCGCCGCCGCATCGGCGAAGGGCTGGAGGAGTTGCACCTTATCGCTGGTGAAAGGTGCGCCGGTATTCGCGCGCAGCTCAAGCCTGCCAATCGTTGCATCTTTGAACACGAGTGGCAAGGTCAGGTGCTCGTTGTCGCTGGCAGGAGCTGGAAGCGATAGTGGTGTGTGCTCGGGCGGTGCAGCGGCGGCCAGGCGCATCACCTGTTCATTATCCGCATCATCAAGCCACACGCGCGCCCAATCGGCATTTGCTAGCGCCCGGCCAGCCTCGGCTACTTGCTCAAGCACAGTTGCTAGCTCTAAATCGCGCGTGAGCGTTGCGGTGATTGCAACCAGCTGCGTCAGGTAATCGCGCTGCTGCGCCAGGTCGGTTGCAAGGCGATGGGCCTCGCGGCGCGCCGCTAGCTGCTGGCGCGACATGCGTACAAACGCATAGGTGAATGCCATAAACGTACCATAGCCGAAGGTTGGCAAAAGTAACGCCTGGGCGTCGAGCATGCCGTTGAGCGCAATACCCAGGTTCATCAGCCCCAGCAGCCACATCCCCACTAGCGCGATGCGGCCGGGTGGGTAGATCAGGGCGGCGTGTACCAGCGGCGGCAGGAAGATGATTGGCTGCAGGAATGATTCGCTGATCTGCGATTGAAGTGCGCAGCATACCAGGCTGATGATCAGCAGGAAGACCCAGAGGTGACGCCATAGCCAGGGTGTCAGGCGCGTGCGCACGATGATGCTGAGGAGTAGCGCAACATACAGGAGCAGCAAGGCGGCATATAGTGCAGGGTTGCGAATAGCATGTGCGCCAATCGTCATCAGCAGGGTTGAGGGTAGTACGCCCGCAACAAGCCCTGAGCCAAGCACCATCTGCCCGACCGGAATATCCTCCAGATCGGGTGGGCGCGTAAAAGATCTGAGCAGCGCGTTCACAGTTGGCGTGTACCCCATATATTATGGCAGCCGGTACTTCCCGCTATTATAACAGCGGGCACAGAGATTACAGCGCGCGATGATAAAAACTCGGTGCTCTCGGTGGCTCAAGAAAACCGCACTTCGTTATAGCAGTACGGCGTTTTGGCCTTTCTCGGCTTTGCTATCGCCTGTAGCCGCTGGCTGGTTGCCACGCGCGAATGTGCGCGCCGCCAGATATAGCAAGAAGCCGACAGGCCCAAGCATGAGCGTACAGAACAGGATAGGTGCCATGAGCCAGGGGCTAACGCCGCGCGCCTGACTGTCGAGGTAGGCCCAGCGCCCCACGAACAGATCGAAGGCGAGGAAGTGCGCCCAGGCCAGGGTTGCGCCAGCGGGTGTGCCTAGCAGCACCGCTATATCCGCTAGTTGCGGGCTAGCCAGTGCCGGCAGTAGCGCGCCCAGGCGCGGCAGCACCAGCACTAGGTATAGCAGCGCTGGCGCGGCGGCCACCAGCGGCGAGCTGATGATCTGGCGGGTTACGTGCCAGCGCGGCAGCAAGATCATCAGCAGCCAGAAGGGCATCACCAGCAGATTGCTCAGCGAGAAGATCGTTTCCATTACGGTGCTCCTGTATGGATGGGCTGCCGCACGGGTGTCAGCGGCTGCGCCAGATGAGCGCCAGCCCGGCGATGATGAGTGCCACGCCGATAACCATCGATGACCAATTTGTTCCAACCTGATTCAGCAGCTCGTGCGCGACCGAGGCATAGAGCGGCAGCAGCCATTTTAGCCCAATGGCGAGTGGCCAGATCAGCCAGAAAAGCCAGAACGGGAAGCGCATGCATGCTCGGCGCTCGCCGCCAAGTGCGACCGTGCCGCCCTCGTAGGCGGCGGCGTAATCGTGGTGATGTTTGGAATGACACATAGCATTGCTCCTTGGTATAGCGCGTAGGCGCGGGACAATGGCCCCGCGCCCAACCAACACTAGTTATGGTCTATTCAACGACTCGGGCAGGCGCCAGGCCAGCGCAGCGGCCAGGAGTGTGGCCCCAAGCCAGGCGGCAGCAAGCATGAGCGTGGTGGCGTCGGGGGCGAGCAGCGGCTGGCCGCGCAGCGCCTGCCAGGCGACGAGCGCGGTGAGGCTCAGGTAGCTGGCCGCGCCAACCCACACCAGCGCCAGCCGCCGCCGTGTGCCGAGCTGTGTGCGCGTGAGCAGCAGCCCGAGCAGCGGCAGGATTTGCAGTGCGTGCAGGCCAATGAAGTGGCTGATGCGCAGGTCGCCGCCGGTGCTGCTCCACCCGGTGATTGGCAGCCCCGGCCCGCCATCGGGCACGCCCACGCTATGCGCGCCGATGACGCTAAGGTGCGCGCCTGCCTGCAGCTGGGCAAGCTGTGCCGCGCTTGGGGTAGTCATAAGGAAGCCGAGCGCCGCGCCCACCAGCGCCAGCAGCAAGCCCAGCCGCAACGACCAGGCGAAGGCGCGGTCGGGTAGGCGCTGGAAGATCAGCAACAGCGCGGCGATCAGCTGTATTACCCACAGTGCCGAGATCATCATACCCATGGCGCTGAACATCGCCGTGTCGAAGGGCGTGGCGCGGTTGAAGTGGCTGGTGGTGCCGCGCAGCACCTGGGTGATGACAAGAACCATCTCCCCAAGCAATATGACGAGTGTTGCGCCCGATACCAGGCGCAGCCAGAAGCGCCGCCCCTGCACGAAGCTGAGAATCCAGATCAGCGTGAATGCGTACAGACTGATGGAGACAGCGAACTTAAACGGCTTGAGCCAGGCTGGCACGCCGGTGATCGTGCGCGGGTCGAAGAGCAGGCCCAGGATGCTGGCTGCGAGTGCCACCAGCATGAGCACGCCGAGCAGGGTGAGCGTGCGATTGGTGGCGTAGGCGCGTTGCAGTGCCGCAAGTGGGCGAAATTGTATCGGGCGCGGGCGTGGCTCCGCCGATGATTGTGCCGATTGTTGAAGCATCGTAACGTTTCTCCTTCTGTATGTGCTGCTGCTATGCTAGCGCGTGGCGCGGCCTGGCGCATCGGCTTTCGTTACGATATTGCGCGCACCTATGGCCGAGCGATGATCTATGTCGAAAGGCGTAGATCATGCCTGCAACGGGTGCGCCGAGGTAAGGATGAAGGATGAAGGATGAAGGGCGATAGGCGCAAGCGTGGCGGTCGGTCGTCGGGCAGGGATTTCCGACCGCGCTGCCGCAGGCGCATCAATGGCACGCGCAAGCCCTGGATGTACTGCCGCCTGACCTGCGCCGCGCGTAGGAGTGTACAACTCGGGGTGGATTGCACTATACTTGTGGTAAGGGTAACCCGCCTGCGCACCCATGGCAGACGCGCATAGAGGCTGACAGATGTACGACGATCTCTTTGCACAACTCGCTGCGCACCGCTTCACCCTGGCGCAACAGCGCGAGCAGCGCGCCAAATTTGGCGCTGGCATGGTGCCACCCCAGATCGACCATACCATCGCCGAGGCGTGTGCCGCGATTGACCAGCTGAAGGCCCAGCTACGCGCGGCTGGTGTGGACGTGGACGATGCGCCGGGCGATACCCAATCGCAATTGAGCGATATTGCTGGACAGTATGACGCTGCTGAGGCTCTCCTTGCCACACTCCCGGAAGACGAGATTCCTGCGCCTGCCTCGCTGCCTATGCCGCACCGCATGCCATTGGTACGTAACCCCTTGTTTGTCGGGCGCGACGACCAGCTTAAAGCGCTAGCGCGCACGCTCAAAAGTGCTCAGAGCGCAGCAGCTATCGGTCAGGTTGCTGCCTCAACCGGCATGGGTGGAATTGGGAAAACCAACTTAGCGACTGAGTTTGTGCATCGCTATGGCGTGTATTTTGCTGGCGGCGTGTTCTGGCTTTCGTTTGCCGATGCTGCGGGTATTGTCGCCGAAATTGCTGCCTGTGGGGCCAGCGGAATTGTGCAGCATCCGAACTGGAACGAGCTGCCGGTCGATGAGCAGGTAGCGTTAGTGCGGCAGGCCTGGGAATCGCCTATACCACGCCTACTCATCTTCGATAATTGCGAAGACGAAGAGCTAGTACGTACCTGGCGGCCTACCACTGGCGGCTGTCGTATTCTGATTACTAGCCGCCGCGAC
This sequence comes from Chloroflexi bacterium SZAS-1, assembly GCA_018266315.1. GTDB lineage: Bacteria > Chloroflexota > Chloroflexia > Chloroflexales > Roseiflexaceae > Kouleothrix. The sequence continues at coordinate 38,327 of JAFEAS010000107.1, forward strand.
CGCTGGAGTAATACGCTTGGTATTATCGCGCAGCCGCTTGATGTTCTATCGCGCGCAGAAAGTATACGCCTGCTCCACAAACATCGCCCCGACCTACAACATACCACCCAGGCGCTTGATGCGCTTGCACACGAACTCGGCGATCTGCCTCTGGCGCTGCACCTGGCAGGTAGCTACCTTGAAACGAACGCAGAAGATCCAATTCTTGGCGATCCTTCGGCCTTGTTGCGCGAGCTGCGTAGTCGACCAATTTTAGAGCACGAAGCCTTGCAAGGCATCGACACCACCTTCTCCCCAACCAATCATCTGCTGCATGTTGGGCGTACCTTTTCACTTAGCTACCAGCTTCTGAATCCGAAAGATCCGATTAACTTGATCGCGCGTGACATCCTGGCCTGTGCAGTCTGCCTTGCTCCGGGCGAGCCAATTCCTCGCGAGCTATTGATCAAAATAGTAGTCGCAGACCCAGACGACACAGCGCAGCGCCGCTCCGGTGGGCGAGCAATTGAACGTGCACGTTCTGTTGGCTTGCTGGAAAGTGTTGGTGGCCATTCATTCAAGATCCATCGTCTGGTGCGTTGGTTTCTGGAACAGATCAGCGAGCGCGAGGTTGCTCAAAAAAAGGTTGAAGGCACTGTGTATGATCTGGCACGTTTTCTGCAGGCCAACCCAGATGCAAGCACTATACTCGCATGCCAGCCACATTTTCGTTGGGTTGCCGATGCTGCCCTTGAGCAGCATCACGAGCAGGCTGCATATCTGTGTAGTGAGGTTGCTCTGTGCCTAAACGCCATTGGAATATACTCGATAGCACAGTACTATTTCGAGCAAGTGCTTGCAGTATTGCAAGCACAGGGCCATACCAATACCGATGAGTTGGCCGCTACTTTAACGAATATAGCTGGTGTACTCTGGGATCAGGGTGACTACGCCCAGGCACGAACCTATCTTGAGCAGGCGCTGCTGCTTGATGAGCAGATTCATGGCCCTGATGCCCCTGAGACGGCAAATAGCTTAAATGCACTTGCGAGCATTCTACAGGCTCAAGGCGACTATGCAGTGGCGCGCCCGATGTATGAGCGCGCGCTGGCAATTCGCGAGCAGGTACTGGGGCCGAATCACCCCAATACCGCTACAGGCCTGAATAATTTAGGATTGTTATTACGGGATATGGGCGCATTAGTCGAAGCACGCCCCTATCTCCACCGCGCATTGCTTATCCTCGAGCAGGCGCTCGGGCCGACGCATCCCAATACTGCTACGGTTCTGAATAATGTGGGCTTGCTGCTACAGGATATAGGTGCGTTAGCCGAATCGCGTCCCTACCTTGAACGAGCACTGAGTATTTATGAGCAAATACTCGGGCCAACACATCCCGATACCGCAATGAGCTTAAATAATCTGGGCTTGCTACTACGGGATATGGGTTTGTTAGCCGAAGCGCGCCCTTATCTCGAGCGGGCACTGATCATCTATAAGCAAGTACTTGAGCCAACGCATCCTAATACCGCAATGAGCTTAAATAATCTGGGCTTGCTACTACGAGATATGGATTTGTTAGCCGAAGCGCAGCCATACCTTGAGCAGGCGCTAAGTATTTCCCAGCAGACGCTAGGGCCGACGCATCCCACTACGGCGGTCGGGCTGAATAATCTGGGCTTGCTACTACGAGATATGGGTTTGTTAGCCGAAGCGCGTCCTTACCTCGAACGGGCATTGAGTATCTACCAGCAGTCGCTCGGATCGATGCATCCCAGTACGGCAATGAGCCTGAATAATCTAGGCTTGCTATTACGAGATATGGGGGCAGTAGCCGAAGCGCAGCCATACCTCGAACAGGCACTAAGTATTTACGAGCAGGCCTTCGGGCCTGAGCATTCCAATACCGGGATGTGCTTGAATAATCTGGCTGGCATTTATTATACTCAAGGTGATAACGTAGCGGCGCGCCTACTGTATGAGCGTGCGCTGGCAATCTGCGAACAGGTGTTGGGGGTGGAGCATCCCACGACAACAACAATCCGCGCCAACCTCGCCGCGCTCAATGCCCAATCGCCCCCGGACGGCGGCTAGCGCGGAAGACTGACCACCGACCACCGATGGCGGACGACCGACCGCTGCGCCTATCGCCTATCGTCCTTCATCCTTCATGCGTTTATTGATATGCCCGCGCGGCGCTGGTATAATCGCAGGCAACAGAGTACGCATTCGCCAGCAAAGGATCATCTGTGGCGACACCTGAACCGCCGCCCGCCTCGTCTTCCGCGCATACCCCCGCGCCGACCAGCTGGTGGCGCAGGCGCTGGCGGCAGTGGTTGCCGTTTGGCATTGGGGCATGTATTGGGGTGCTGCTCTGCGGTGCAGTGCTGCTCTACATGCGCACCAACCAGGCGCTCGAACACATCCAGCAGCCCGACGCGCGCCGCCTGCCAACGCCCACGCCACGCAGCATCATCGACCGGATTATCGGCGGGGGCGAGCTATACCCCACCCAGCCACCGCTGCCTAATGCGCTGCGCGAGCCGTTCAATATGCTGCTCATCGGCGTCGATCTGCGCCCCGACCCCGAGGATGGCGTGCGCAGCGATACCTTAATTCTGGTGCATGTCGACCCGGTGGCGAAATGGGCCTCAATGCTGTCGGTGCCGCGCGACTCGGTGGTGTATGTGCCACACCTGGGCTATGCGAAGGTGAACGCAGCCTACTCGCACGGCTACGCGAATGCCGAGGCGCTGTATGGCGCGGGCACTGCGCCCGATGCGGGCGGCGCGGCGCTAGCCGCCGAAACGCTTGAGCGCTTCCTGGGCGTCAAGGTCGATTACACCGCCCAGGTCGATTTCCACGGCTTTGAAACCCTGGTCGATTCAATCGGCGGAGTGCTGGTGGATGTTCCCAAACCGCTGCTCGACGCCGAATACCCCACCGCCGATTATGGCGTCGAACGCATCTACATCCCGGCCGGGCTGCAAGTGCTCGATGGCCGCAGTGCGCTGATCTACGCGCGCTCGCGCCACGCCAGCACCGATTTTGATCGCAGCAAGCGCCAGCAGCTGGTTTTGCGCGCCGTGCTCGATCAGGTGCGCGCGCGCGGCCTGCTCGATAATGTCGCGTCGCTGCCGCAATGGGCGGCAGTGCTTGAGCAGAATGTGCGCACCACCCTGCCCATCAGTCAGCTGGGCATGATCAACGGGCTGGCCGGGCTGGCGCGCGAGCTGCGCGGCGACCGACTGTTGCAGTTTAGTATCAACCCGCTCGATGTGGGGGTAAATCGGGAAGACGGATCCGACATCTATTGGAACGAAAGCGACGTAGCCGCGCTGGTGGCGCAGTGGCAGGCTGGCCCGGTCGCTGCCAATCTGAAGGGCCGCATTCAAGTGCTGAACGGCGCGGCGGTGCAGGGCGTTGCCGGGCGCGTGAGCGATGTCTTGCGCGGCAAAGGCTTTGTGCTCACTACCCCCGGCCAGGCCAGCCAGACCTACGAACACTCACTGATAATCGACTACACCGGCCAGCCCGAAACCCGCCAGCACCTTGCCGATGTGCTCGGCATCGACCCACGCTACATCGAGACCAAGCCCCCGGCTGATGCGCCAACCCCACCCGAGCGCACCGATATTGTACTGATTGTGGGCCAGGATTATCGCCCCGATTGGGCGGGCGAATAACGAGCGCGGCGGCTTGTGCCTGGGCTGTTTCGCGTCGTTACCCGCCTGCCACAGGAGTCATACAATGCGTACTACTCGCTGGTTGCTACTACTGATTCTATGTGCACTGCTGCCGCTGCCGCGCCCGGCCTATGCCCTGGGCGTTTGGCAGCCCGCCGCCGCAATGCTCGGCCAGCACACCTATGGCAAAGCCGTGCTGCTGAACGATGGGCGCGTGCTGGTGATTGGCGGCGAGGTTACGGCCGCAACCGAAATATTCGATCCGCGCACCAACCGCTGGCTCAGCACGGGCGATATTGAAAATAGCTCGGGCACGGCCGTGCTGCTGAACGATGGCAGTGTGCTGGTAGTGGGCGGGCGGCCACTGCTAAGCCCGCACGGCGTGTTTGCCAGCGCCCTGCGCTTTATCCCGGCTACAAATAGCTGGCAGCCCGCCGCCCCGATGCTGCGCTCCCGCGCCGACCATACCCTTACACTGCTGCGCGATGGGCGCGTGCTGGCCGCGGGTGGCATCGACCAGGTTGCCGCCACCGGGATTCGTACTAACACCACCGAGCTCTACGACCCGGCGAGCAATAGCTGGAGCCCAGGCCCACCCATGAATGTGGCGCGGGCTGGTCATACCGCGACCTTCCTGGCCGATGGGCGTTTCTTGCTGCTCGGCGGCGACGAAAACGGCGCGACGGCAGAAATCTACGACCCGGCGAGCAATAGCTGGCAGCTGGCGGCACCGCCACCGCAGGTGCGTACCGGCCATACCGCTACCTGGCTGCCGAATAATACCGTGCTGGTGGTGGGCGATGGCAGCGCCGATCTCTACGACCCGGCGAGCAACAGCTGGCACGCCGCTGGTGTAATGCTCACAGCACGCGTTGGGGCCGCGCACAGCACCAACCTTTTGCCCGGCGGGCAGGTGCTGGTGGCGGGCGGCTGGCAGCAAACCGCCGATGGCGCGCAGACGCGTATTCTGACGAACGCCGAGCTGTACGACTGGACGCTTAACCGTTGGCTGCCCACCACGCCGCTGGCGACGCCGCGCGCCGGGCAGGTTGCCGTGGTGCTGCCGAGCTTCGCGCTGCTGGTGGCGGGCGGCTACAGCGATGGCGGGCGTGGCCCGCTGCCGGGCGGCGCGAATGGCGTCCAGCTTACCAGCACTGTCCTATATGCCGATGCCACGACCCCCGAGCACTGTTTCGCCGAAACAAACTTCTGTGTGCGCGGCCCATTTCTGCGCTACTGGCAGGCGCACGGCGGCCTGGCAATCAACGGCTACCCGATTAGCAACGAGTTTGTTCAGGTATTAGAAGACGGGAACGCCTACACCGTGCAATACTTTGAGCGCGTGCGTATGGAATATCACGCCAATAATGCGCCGCCATTCGATATTCTGCTCGGCCAGTTTGGTCGCCGCCTGCACCCCGCCGAGCCGCCGGTCGCACGCGCAGCCGGGGCGACTTATTTCCCTGCAACCGGCCATAATGTGCGTGGCTCGTTCTTGCGCTACTGGCAGCGGAATGGCGGGCTGGCGCAGTTTGGCTACCCACTCAGCGAAGAATTCACCGAGACGCTTGAGGATGGGCAGTCGTATGTGGTGCAATATTTCGAGCGGGCGCGCTTCGAGCATCACCCCGAGAACCGCCCGCCATTTGATGTGCTCTTGGGCCAGTTTGGGCGGCGCATGCTTGGCGGTGGGTAGCACCAGCCTGCGCGGCCATTGTAGAGCTACCGAAGACAAACAATGAGTCTATGGATGCAGCAAGGAAATAGATCATGATCGCTATCGACACCGCGCGCCTACGCTTGCAGCCCCTTACCATAAGTGCAGCCCAGGCCGCCCTCGAAGACCGTGTTGGCCTGGTCGCTCGGCTTGGCGCGCGTGTGCCCGACGAATGGCCTGCCACCGATGTGCGCAGTTTCCTGCCAGTCTATGGTCAGATAATTGGCGAAGCGCCTGCGCGCGACGGCTGGGGCATCTGGCTGATTACCCTGCCAGCTGAAGGCACTGTCGTCGGCGATATCGGCTTCAAAGGCCCACCTGACACCTACGGAACCATCGAGATAGGCTACAGCGTGTTACCAGCATTTCAACGGCGCGGGATAGCCACTGAAGCTGCGCTGGCGCTAGTGGCCTGGGCGCAGGCCCAGCCGCGCGTGCGGCGCGTGGTTGCTGAGTGCCTGGCTAGCAACGCAGCTTCGGTGCGTGTACTCGAAAAAGCCGGTATGCAACGCATCGGCCAACGCGAAGATATGCTGTTGTGGGAGATTGTGGTGCCCGCGAATGTGCTACAATAACGCCGCAGGTTTTCATGATTTCTTAACTTTTCCGCGTACTGGGTGCTGGCAGGGTGCCATTCGCGGCTTGGAGGGTGAAAGCAAGGGCATGACCACCAAATCTTCGTTGGCACTGGTTCATCTCACGCAACGGCCGCGGGTGCGCGGCGCTGGGCTGCCGCCGCTGGTGTTGCTGCTGCATGGGTACGGCAGTAACGAGGCTGATCTCTTTGGCTTAGCGCCCTACCTCGACCCACGCTTTTTGATTGTGAGCGCACGGGCACCGTATACGCTCATGCACGGCAGCTACGCATGGTTCGATATTAGCTGGACCAACAGCGGAATTTCGATTGATGCGCGCCAGGCTGAAGCCAGCCGCAAGCTGGCAGTGGATTTTATTGGGGCAGCTGCGAAGGTGTATGAAGCCGACCCGCGCCAGGTGTACCTTTGCGGGTTCAGCCAGGGCGCAATCCTCAGTGCCAGCGTAGCGCTGACGCAGCCCGAGCTGGTGGCGGGCGCGGTGCTTATGAGTGGGCGTGTGCCCGATGAGCTGAAGCCGCTGATTGCTCCCGCCGCGCGCCTGGAACACAAGCCTTTTCTTGTGGTGCATGGCGTGTACGATCCGGTTTTGCCAATTCAAAATGGCCGCGCCAGCCGCGCAATTTTAGAGAAGCTGCCGGTTGACCTGATGTACAAAGAATACCCAATGGCCCACGAGGTGAGCGCCGAGAGCCTGCACGATGTGACAAGCTGGCTCAGTGCGCGGCTTGATGCGTCGCATACGTAGCGCCTTTGTTGAACTGCGATAACCTTATAG
>JAFEAS010000107.1:45202-47925 GCA_018266315.1 Chloroflexi bacterium SZAS-1
GCTGGGGCCTTGGGATTCGCATGAGCAGCTGCTGCGCCTGGCACGGGGCGCTCGCCACCACCCGAGAAAAAGCCAGTGGCGGGCGTGTATGTAAGCTGGCCGAAGCTCTACCCTGATCAAGTGCTAGACAGGCGGAGCGGGCCGGGCGTATAATGGCCTGGCTTCTCGCAACTACGGCCCCATTCGAGCGTGGTTATTCACAAGGAGATGATCATGCGCGTGCTTGCATGTGTGCTACTGCTGCTAGTGCTTTGCTGGGCTACCCCGGTTGCGGCGGCCTCGGTGCCTCCACCAACCACCATCCCCACTCCGGCGGCAGTGCCAGGGCCGTGCATCGATAATACGCCCAATGGGCCAGGCGACCCACGTACACGCATGTGTGTGCCGTCCAGCGGCTGGAATGGCGACCTGATCGTATTTGCGCATGGCTATGTTGCGCCGGGTGAACCGCTGGCTGTGCCCGATCCAATCATCGGCAGCGCGCCGCTCTCAGCGCTGATACAGACGTTGGGTTATGCCTACGCCACCACCAGCTATCGCCGTAATGGCCTCGCAGTGCTCGAAGGCATCGAAGATGTGCGTGCGCTGATTGCCGCATTCCCCGCTGTTACACAGAAGGTACCGGCGCATACATACCTGCTTGGCTTTTCGGAGGGCGCGCTGATCAGTACGCTATTGGCCGAGCGCTCGCGCACGCTTGTGAGCGGGGTAATCGCTGGCTGCGGCCCAATCGGCGATTTCCGCCAGCAGACCGAGTATTTCGGCGATTTTCGCGTGCTATTCGATTATTTCTTCCCCGGCAAGCTGCCGCCGAGCGCAATTGCTATTCCCCAATCGGCAATTGATACGTGGGCAAGCACCTATGCCCCGGCGATCGGGGCTGCGGTTGCGGCTGCGCCAAACACGGCGGCGCAGCTCATCGCTACCTCGGGCGCTGCAACTGATCTTGGCAACCCGAAAACGGTCATATCGACCACGCTCGATCTGCTATGGTACAACGTGTTCAGCACCAACGACGCAGCCGCCCAGCTTGGGGGCAACCCCTTTGGCAACCGTTCGCGGGTGTATGGCGGCTCGGCGAACGATACAGCGCTGAATGCCGGGGTCGCGCGCTTCGATGCTAGCACGGCGGCATTAGCCAGTATCGACGCTTACCAGACGCGCGGATGGCCGCAGGTGCCGCTGGTTGTGCTGCACACCACGCTCGATCCAATTGTGCCGTTCGCGCAGTTTACCCGCTACCGGGCGAAGGTTCAGGCGCAGCGCAGCCCGAATGTGAGCTTTGTGCCAGTTGAGCGCTATGGCCATTGTACCTTCACCTCGGGCGAAATTCTGGCGGCGTTTAATGCGCTGCTACAGCGCGTAGCCACACCGCGCCCGCAGATCTACGTGCCGGTGGCAGCGATTCAACCTTAGGGCGGGGTAGCGCTCGGGCTTTAGGCCGATTGCCATTGGTAATACCTCTGTGGTACAATGCCCGGGTAACTGAGTGATAGGGAGTTACTGGCTGTGACGATTGCGTGCAACATGCTCAATGATCTGCCGCTCGCCCTCCGCGACCCAGGAGGGCTGGCCCGCTATGGGCAGGGGAGGTTGCGCACATGATTCGCTAACGCGAGTTATGCTGCCCGAGCATCGGGCGCGTTGTCCGGCCTTCCCATTCGGGAAGGTTTTTTGTTGCTTGCGACCAGCTCGGCTACAGATGACCAAAAGTTAGTCATCACTCACGAATGGACATGGTTCACAAAATACATACGTTTATCCATATGGAGATTTTTCGCATGCGTACTAAAAAAGAATCCCGCTTCCTTCTCCCTGGCGTGCGCCGCCTGCTGCAACTGCTGGCCAATACGCACCCGCTGGTTGTTGCCGTTTCACCACCCAGGGAGTATAGCTATGATCAAGGAGTACAATCCGCACGATATTGAGGCGCGCTGGCAAGCCCGCTGGGCTGCCGCGGGGCGCGGCACGATCGATCTGGATCATGCCGCGCGCCCTTTCTATAACCTGATGGAATTCCCTTACCCCAGCGGTGAGGGCCTGCATGTCGGCCATGTATTTAGCTTTGGTGGGGCCGATACCTATGGGCGCTTCATGCGCCGCTGCGGCTACGAGGTCTTCCAGCCGATCGGCTACGACGCCTTCGGCATTCACTCCGAAAACTACGCGCTAAAAGTTGGCGCGCACCCCCACGATCTAACCCCGCGCGCAATCGCCCGCTTCCGCACACAGCTGCGCCGCCTGGGCGCTGCCTTCGATTGGAGCCGCGAGGTCGATACGACCGACCCGCGCTATTATCGCTGGACACAATGGATCTTCACGCGGCTGTATAAGGCCGGGCTGGCATACCGCGCCGCTGCTTTGGTGAACTGGTGCCCTTCGTGTAAAACGGTGCTAGCGAATGAGCAGGTAGTCGAAGGATGCTGCGAACGCTGCGACACGCCCATGGCTCAGCGCGAAATGACGCAGTGGTTCTTGCGCATTACGCAATATGCCGAGCGCTTGCTGGATTTCAGCCAGGTGGATTTTGCGCCCGCCGTGATCAAGCGCCAGCAAGCCTGGATCGGGCGCAGCGCGGGGGCCGAGATAGACTTTCAGATCGCCGATTTCAGCCTGCCGATAGACGCAAGCGAACTGCAATCGGCAATTACGGTCTTCACCACCCGCCCCGATACCCTCTTCGGCGCGACGTTTGTAGTGCTGGCACCCGAGCATCCGCTGGT
>JAFEAS010000107.1:47933-60925 GCA_018266315.1 Chloroflexi bacterium SZAS-1
AGCAGGCCGCGCGGCGCTTGGAGCTGGAACGTCAGCAAAGTGCGCCGACTGGTGTGTTTAGCAGCTGGTATGCCATAAACCCCGCCAACGGCGAACGCCTGCCGGTATGGGTCGCCGATTATGTGCTGGCGAGTTATGGCACCGGGGCGATTATGGGCGTGCCTGCGCACGACGATCGCGACCGCCGCTTTGCCGAAGCCTACAATCTGCCGATTGGCAACGACCGCGTGCCGCCTGCCGACGACCAGCGTGTGCGTTTCGATGATCAGGGCGTGCAGGTCTACACCAACGGCCAATGGTCGCTGGTCGGTCGCCGCGTGGTACGCTACCGCCTGCGCGATTGGTTGATCAGTCGGCAGCGCTACTGGGGGCCGCCCATCCCAATCGTGTATTGCGCCGCGTGTGGCACTCTGCCAGTGCCCGACGAGCAGCTGCCAGTGCTGCTGCCGCCGCTGGCCGAATTTCGCCCGACTGGCGCGGGCGTATCGCCGCTGGCTACCGTGGCCGAGTGGGTTAACACACCCTGCCCACAATGCGGCGGCCCGGCCACGCGTGAGACGGATGTATCGGATAATTTTTTGGATAGCGCGTGGTATTTTATGCGCTATACCGCAACCGAGCGTGATGATGTGGCCTGGGACGTGGCGCGCCTGACCCCCTGGCTGCCCGTGGATATGTATACTGGCGGCCCCGAGCATGCCACCATGCACCACCTGTACGCGCGCTTCATCAGTATGGCACTGCACGATCTGGGTCTGTCGCCCGTGGCCGAACCGTTCGCACGGCTGCGGCTGCACGGCACGATTACCCGCGCAGGTCGCAAAATGAGCAAATCGCGCGGCAATGTGGTGAACCCCGACGACTACATTGCGCGGTATGGTGCCGATGCCACGCGAATGGCGCTGCTGTTCCTGGGGCCGTTCGACGAAGACGCCGATTTTAGCGACCGAGGCGTGGTTGGGATGACGCGCTTCCTATTGCGAGTGTGGGAGCTGTGCACTGACAGCCGGCAACTGGCAACCGATGGGGCGCGGTTGATGGCAACGGGCGATCCTGATGTCCCCGCCGCGCCCGATCATTGGTCAGAAGTTGGCGGTCGCTTCGTCGCGCGCGTAACCGAAAGCCTGGCGGCGCGCCGCTTCCACACCGCCATTGCCGCGCTGATGGAATATGCCAACTGGCTGCGTGGCGCGGATGCGCTACCACCCGCAGCGGCGGTAGAGGCGCGCTACACGTTGGTATCGCTGCTGGCACCGTTCGCCCCACACATCGCTGAAGAGCTGTGGGCCCAGCTGGGCGGCACCGGCTCAGTTCACGACGCGCCCTGGCCCGCAGCACATGCGCAGACGGAGCGTATGCACGAGCTGGCGGTACAAGTCGATGGGCGGGTGCGGACGCGCATCCGCGTAGCGGCCACCGACGATGCGGAAGCCGTGCGCGCGGCAGCCGTGGCCGCCGCGGCGGTGCAGGTAGCCCTGGCAGGGCGGCCAGTGCAGCGGGTGATCGTTGTGCCGGGCCGCATCATCAATATCGTCACAGGCTAGCTTGGGCAACGCAGGCAGGCGCCGTATCGCGCGTAAGGAACTTTCGGGCGCGGTGCGGCGTCTGTGCGTAAAGCGCTAGAACAAGCGTGAACGCTATGAAAGGAACCTGCCATGCAAAATAACGCGCGCCCATGGTCAATATTCATCGTTGCACTGGTGGTAGTGATCGCCGTGGTGGGCTTGTGGCTACTCGGGCCATGGGGCTCGAATGCGGCGGCAGCCGGGCTGGAGGGCAAAACCTGGCGGCTCGTATCTATCAATGGCCAGCCAGTTATCCCCAACAGCCAGGCAATGGTGAAATTTGAAGGTGGGAAACTCAGCGGGAATTCGAGCGTCAACAGTATTGGCGGCAGCTACCAGGTGCGCGGTACGACGCTCACACTCTCCGATCTGGCTTCAACCCTCATGGCGAGCGCCGACCCGGCGCTAAACCAGCAGGAAACTGCGATGCTGGGAATTCTGCAAGGCCAGCTGAGCTTCACCGTGAACGGGAACCAGCTCGAGCTTGCTTCGGCGCAGGGCAAGCTGACGTTTAGCGCATAGCAATCGTGCGAAGTACGTAGAATAAAACGCTTACGTACTTCGCACCAGGCACTTCATCTACAGGCCGTACAGCTCGCTAAACTTGTTGCGCAGGTAGCGAATATATGGCTCGAAGCTCAGCGGGCTGCCGGTGGCGCGCTCAACTAGCTCGGGCGCGGTGAATGTTCGCCCGTACTGGTATATATTTTCCTTTAGCCAGCCGTGCAGCGTGCCAAACTCACCGCGCGCAATCTCGTTTGGAATACCCGGGTTAGCGCGCGTCGCGGCTTCGTAGAACTGTGCGCTCAGGATATTGCCAAGCGTATAGCCCTGGAATACGCCGCCGATCTGCCCACTATACCAGTGGACATCCTGGAGCACGCCATCGCGATTATCGGGCGGCGCAACACCCAGGTCGGATTCCATGCGCTCGTGCCAGGCATCGGGCAAATCGCGCACGCGCATACTGCCTTCGAGCATTGCCAGCTCGAAATCGAAGCGCAGCATGACATGCAGGTTGTAGGTTACCTCGTCGGCATCGACGCGAATGAGCGAGCGCTGCACCTTATTCACCGCGCGATAAAAGGTATCGAGATCAACATTGCCGAGCTGCTGCGGGAACACGGCCTGCAACTGCGGGTAGAAGTGCTGCCAGAAGCCCCGGCTGCGCCCCACAATATTTTCCCACATGCGCGATTGGCTCTCGTGTACGCCCGATGAGGTGCCACTCGCCAGCGGTGTGCCTTCAAATGCTGGGTTCACACCCTGTTCATACAGTGCATGGCCAGCCTCGTGCAAGGTGCTAAACAGGCCATCGCCCAGGTCGTGCTCGTTGAAACGGGTGGTAATGCGCACATCACCAATCGAGAATTTGGTCATGAACGGGTGGTGGGTTTTATCTTGCCGCCCGCGCTCGAAATCGTAGCCGTAGCGTTTAATCACCATTTCGCCGAAGGCGCGCTGCTGATCTTCGGGGTAGTGCAGCTGCAGGCAGCTATCGTCGGCGGGCGGCTGCGCGGTGATTGCCTGCACCAGCGGCACCAGCTGATCGCGCAGGTTGCGGAAGAGCGTACGCACCGAAGCGGCTTGCATACCATAATCCGAAGCATCAATTAGCGGGTCGGCAATATGCGTATAGCCAGGGAAGAATTCGGCGTAGCGGCGGCTCAGATCGAGTGTCTTCTCCAGGATTGGCTCAACGGTCGCGAAATCGTTCGCGGGCCGCGCGCGCGTCCATGCGTCGTATGATGCGGCTGCGTGGGTATACAGCTCGGTAAGAAATGGCGCAGGTACCTTAATGGCGCGATCGTAATCGTGCCGCGCGACGCGAATAAGGCTGGCGGCGAAGGAGTCGTAGGGCTGGCTGGCCTCGAAGGGCTTCAGCTCGTCGAGCAGCTTGCCGACAGCATCGTCGGTGAATTTTTCGTGCGCAATGCGTGCTAATGTTGCCATCTGGCGCCCGCGCGCTTCTGCACCACCCGGCGGCATATAGGTAGTCTGGTCCCATCCCAACAGCGCCGATGCCGACTCAAGGTCGTTCACTTCACGCAGCCGCGCCTGTAGCTCTTCGAATTGTGCTTCCACGCTCCCTCCAATTTCTTTGTGTCGCGGCGATAGTGTACCACATACGCACAAGCTTTGATGCTTGTACAAGCTGCGCTTGCTGAGGTAGCGTTTGCTGTGCACGGCGCGGCAAAGCCTTCTTAGGCCCCCACCATTGGGTACATGTTCACCCGAAGCTGGTAGTATGCCAGTGTGTCGCTCGCGTGAGTGCAGGTGGTATACTGCGCTTTGCAGTGCACACGCTGCAATTACCTGGCTAACACAAAAGGCAGCAACGATGAATACACCTGAATCAAATGGATCGAATTTGGAGGCGCTGGCGCTGGCCTTCGCCCTGATCTTTACGGTGCTATTGGGCGTATCCTATGGGGTGTCGATGCTGTTCCGCATCCCGGTGCCGTGGTTTATTGTGCTGGTGCTCTCGGTTGCGGTAACCCTGGGGTTGCGCTATCTGCGCGGGCGGCAGCACTAGTTGGTAGGTACTCCTGCACAACATACAGCGCTGGGAATTGGCCAAGGCCAATTCCCAGCGCTGTACCGGTTTTTCCGCACTGACCCGCAGCCTACGCCGGGGATGGATATGATTCTTCCGTCTCATCGTGGATCGAGACGTGGTTGGTTTCCTTCAGGAAGAGCATACCAATAATGAAGGTCATCGCGGCTACGCCGATTGGGAACCACAGCCCTGCAAAGATGTTGCCAGTGCTTGCCACCAGCGCCGTAGCGATGAAGGGCAGCCAGCCGCCGAAGTAGCCATTGCCGAAGTGATAGGGCAGCGACACCGACGTGTAGCGAATCTTGGCCGGGAAGGACTCGACCAGGAAGGCGGCGATCGGGCCATAGACCATCGTGACGAAGAGCAGCATCACGAAGATCAGCAGCGTAATCATTACGGTGTTGGGGGTAGCTGCAACCGCCGGGGTAACTATTTTGCCAGCTGCGTCTTTCACGGCGGGCGTGATCGGCCCCGCCGCCGCCTGAATGCCCAAAAAGATTGGGTAGAGGAAGACCGCCGCTAGCAGGTTGCCGGTCATCATCACTTTCTTGCGGCCAATCCGATCCGATAGCGACCCCATCACCACGAAGAACGGCATGCCCAGGAGTAGCGCAATTGCCACAATCGTGTCAACGGTAGAGGCATTCATCTTGAGCGCGCTCTTCATCCAGGTGTTGACATAGAACTGGCCGGTATACCAAACTACCGCCTGGCCCGCGGCTGCGCCGAGCAGCACCAGGAAGAACGTGCGCCAGCTGCGCGCGCTGCCGAAGCTATCCTTAATCGGGGCAGTTGAGGTCTTGCCTTCGCTCTTCAGTTTGGTGAACAGCGGCGACTCTTTCATCTTCGAGCGGATGTATACCGAGATACCCACCAGGAAGATCGACAGCAGGAATGGAATGCGCCAGCCATAGTCGTTGAATGCGGCAGTCGACATGTTACTGCGCACCAGCAAGATTACCGCTAGCGATACAAACAGGCCCAAGGTCGCCGTGATCTGAATAAAGCTGGTGTAGAAACCACGCTTGTTATCGGGCACATGCTCGGCCACATACACTGCAGCGCCACCATACTCACCACCGAGCGCCAGGCCCTGAATGATGCGAATGATTACCAAGATCAATGGAGCAATAATACCAATCGAAGCATAGGTTGGCATCAGACCGATCAGTGTGGTAGCACCACCCATAATCAACAGTGTGACAAGGAAGGCATACTTGCGGCCAACCAGGTCGCCAATGCGCCCAAATACCAGTGCGCCAAACGGGCGAGCAGCAAATCCAGCCCCGAAGGTTGCTAATGTCGAAAGGAGGGCCGCTGTTTCATTCTCTGCTGGGAAGAACTTGAGCGAGATTACAGCAGCAAGGCTACCGAAAATATAAAAGTCGTACCACTCAATCATTGTGCCGAGGGCGGAGGCCAGAATGACTTTCCAAATGCTCCGCGTATCAACAGCGGTGCTGGGCGTGGCGGCGGCCATTGTAGCCATAGATGTTTCTCCTTTGAGCTTACGGCTTTGCGTCACTGCGCGGATAAGATGAGAATTGGTGGGTAGCTACTGCGGTGGTACTGTTGCGGTGGGCGATGGCACGAACACCTGAGATTGTCTGCGCTCCTCCTTACTTATCCATTGAACAAGCAATATACTGAGTTGGGGTATGGCAATATAGCGCGCAATGTATCACGCGAATGGATGGCGTTCGGGTGCGCTTAAGCACCCCTCTTGTGCGAGGCAAACTGCTAGGGCGTGGTACTAGCAAGTAACTATAGTCGTGGGTCAGGGTAGTTCGTGATGATGGTATCGTAAGGCCCGAATGTCAAGTGCGATCAAGATTACAATGAATTTTGTGTAAATATGCAGCGGTACAGATGCGGAAATATACGCCATTTTAGTAGGTATCGGGGCACTTTTGTAAATTTTCTGTAAAGAACACACGTTATGCGGTGAACTGCAGCACATGGGCTTCAGCCTGCGGCAGCATAGTACCGAACTGTTTTTGGTGTTCTACTGTTGGCGCGAAGCGGCAACAGTAGAACACCAAGATAAAAAATACCGCGCTGCCGCAGGCGAAAAAGCCGACCGCGTAACGCGTGTAAAGCAGGGTTAAGCAGGCTCGTATTGTGGGGAAAACCAAGAAATGAGCAGCACAAGGTGATGGCGCTCTAGCGAGTGCTTGCGGGGCAAGCGCGCTGCCCTGAATTCACTTAGCGTAGCGACTCAACCATGGCCTGCGTAGTAGGCGAAGGCGGTGGGGTAAGCTTACTCACGACGATTGTTACCAGAAAATTGACCGGCATCCCGAAAATCCCGGCTGCGACATTGGTAATGCCCAGCACACTGAAGCTGGGGTTCTGTGCGTTGAGCAGCATATAAGCCAGGGTGACGAGCAGCCCGGCGATCATACCTGCCATTGCGCCGCGCCCATTCGCGCGCTTCCAGAAAATGCCCAGCACCAATATTGGGAAAAACGTGGCGGCTGCAAACGAGAAGGCCCAGGCAACTAATTGCACAATCAAGGGCAGCCGCCGTGTGGCCGCGAACGCCGCCGCCACCGCTACCAGAAAAACCATTGCCCGTCCGAGGAGCAGGCGTTCGCGGGCAGCTGAGCCTGGGTTGAGCGTGCGGGTGTAGAGATCGTGCGAGAGCGCCGAGGCAATGACAAGTAGCAGCCCATCGGCGGTGGAGAGCGCTGCCGCCAGCCCGCCCGCGGCGACGAGCGCGGCAACTGTGTGGGGTAGCCCTGCAATCTCAGGCGTGGCGAGCACAACAACATCTGGGTCGATTTTCAGCTCATCGAATTGTAGGATGCCATCAGTCGGGTTAACCCCGTTATGCGGGGTCGTCGCGGTGCCGCCTAGCTCGTTGATCTCGACCAGACCGTTGCCGTTGCGGTCAGTGATCGTGAGCTCGCCACTCTGCACTAAGGTGTCGGCCCAGGCGGGCAGCCCAGTAATAGGCAGGTGTTCCAGCGTCGTCAGGTCGGTATATTCAATTAAGCCCACATTCGCCCAGTTCACGGCCCACTCGGGCACTGCGGTGATGGGCTTGCCGACCACGTTTTGCATCACTTCGAGCCGCGAGAAGGCTGCATAGGCCGGCGCAGTGAAATAGAGCAGGCAAATAAACAGCAGCGCCCAGCCCACACTACGTCGCGCCGCGCCCACATTCGGCACTGTGTAGAAGCGAATGAGGATGTGCGGTAGCCCGGCAGTGCCAGCCATCAGGCAGAACATCAGCGCGAGGAAGTTCCAGGGTGTCCAGTTATTAAACGGCGTGACATACGAGCTGGTGATACCCTGTGCCGCTTCGAGTCGGGTGATTTGTTGCAGTGCTTCGCCATACATAATTTGTGGGATGGGCACACCGGTGGAGCGGGCCGAAAGCAGCGTGACCGGGGTGAGGTAGGCAATCAGCAGCACAATACACTGTGCCACCTGCGTCCAGGTAATCGCGCGCATGCCCCCCAGGTAAGAGCAAAACAGCACCGCACTCAGGCCAATTGCTACCCCAGCCAGGTAGTTCACCCCCAGAAATCGGCTCATGATGATGCCAATACCCGTCACTTGCGCGGTGAGGTAGGTAAACGAAATAATGACGCCGATCACAGCCGCAACCACACGCGGGCGGTGCCCTTCATAGCGCGTCGCCACAAAATCGGGGATGGTGTACTGGCCGAACTTGCGCAGGTAGGGGGCGAGCAGTAGCGCCAACAGCACGTAGCCGCCCGTCCAGCCCATAATGTAGGCCAGGCCCTCGTACCCTAGTAGCCACAATGTGCCCGCCAGTGAAATAAACGAGGCCGCGCTCATCCAGTCTGCGCCGATCGCCATACCGTTGAAGAAGGCGGGGATACGGCGGCCAGCCACAAAATATTCATCAAGATTGCTGGTGCGGTTGGCGACACCAATCACGGCATACATCATGATCATTATAATCATGAGTGCCCAGCCGCTGATATTTGCAGGCAAATCGAAGCGCTGTTCAAGCGCACCAATGATTAGGGCGAACAAAATGAAACCCACCGTGAAAAGGATGTAGATTACCCCCAGGCGACGAGTAGCGGCCCGACCCTCACGTGTCCCATCGGGTAAGCGCAGTGTACTGGCAATCTGCCGGTCGTGGCGGGCCGCCCACCAGGCGTAGCCAGTGATCAGGCCCAGAAACACCACAAGCGACCCTTGTGCGCCCATATAATAGCCTAGTGGGAATCCGGTAAGAATCTGAAACTGGTTAAGCTGGGGCGAGAAGATCGCTGGTACCGCTGATACACCCACCCAGATGAAGAGCATAACACCAATAATGCGCAGATTTGAGCGCCAGGCGGCATAGCCTAGCTGCCTTGTAGGGAGCGCCGGTGCCTTTGGGTGCTCGACGCCGGGGTTGCTTACGAG
The DNA here is from genome assembly GCA_018266315.1 of Chloroflexi bacterium SZAS-1. GTDB lineage: Bacteria > Chloroflexota > Chloroflexia > Chloroflexales > Roseiflexaceae > Kouleothrix. The sequence continues at coordinate 56,451 of JAFEAS010000107.1, forward strand.
GCGCGCAAACCTTGGCTGCGTGGGCTGCCGTGGCGCGGGTAGCTCACTTTCGTCGCGGCGAAGCGGTGGGAAGAGCCAATCGAGCACCCACACAGCGACCAGCACCACCAGTAACCATAGCACAATCAGCTGTACCAGCCCGAACCAATTGAAAGCGGTGATTGTTTGCATAAGCTCCTCTGCACCGATGAGCATATACTGAGATAACCCGGATAGGTGTTGCTAGCAGCTTGTGTGTGGGCTTGTCGCACGCATGAGAGTAGTGAACAGACTCCAGTCAGCAGATGGTCAAGCGCTTGCGTATGTGGGATGGACATTAGCAAGAAGGCTTCATTGTACTGCCATTCCTGATTACACTGCGGATCACTCAACCAGTGTATGGATAGACACTTAGCGAATTTACCAGCCAGCTTCTTACTTAACAGGACTTACAAGGTCAGCGTTCTGCCGGTGGTAGAGCCGTAGGTTTTCATCGATAGTATTCAACTGTTGGCGAGGAGTGCCAACAGTTGAATACAAAAAACGCTTCGATATCGTGCTGTCGTAGGCACGATCAACGTGCGATACAGGCACGGCGTAAGTTCTGTTACTTAAGGAGTGCCCTGGATAGCTGATAGTTTGTTTGCGGCGAGTGCGCCGGATTCGACTGCGGCCTCGAACGTGGGATAAATCATATAATCTCCGGCTAACATAAGGTTGCCTGCGTTAAGCTCATGTAAACGTCGCAAGCGCCGATAGGCACCGAGCGTCATGATTGGATACGCATAGGAAAAGCGTTGAATGTCATGGCCTGTGATGTTTTCCTGCGCTTGGGGGAAAATGTTTTCGAGGCTTTGATAGACTTTTTGCAATAATTCGTCATCAGATAAATCGATCAGCGAACGGTCGCGATAGCTGAGCGGTGCAACATAGACGCTGGCAATGTGTACGTCGTGGTTAGATGGTGGAGCGTAATGACGTTGTACCCAGGTTGCATCATATACATCTGTAAAAAAGTAGCTGTCGGGCGCCGCAAGATCGAAGGCTTGATTGAAAATCGGAGTCTGGCTAAACAAGGCTACGGTGGCGTAAACGGCGTAATTAATCTGCTGTAAAATGTGTTGATGCTCGTCGCTTAAGACAGGTGCAGCGATTTGCAACGCGATCGGTGCAGGCACGGCGAGAATGATTTTTGTTGCTGTTAGCGTGTGTGTTGTGCCTTCCGGCGTGCGATACGTTACGTGATATTGTTCATCTTGTTGTGTAATTGAACTCACAGTTGCTTGTGTCCGAATCTGGTTGCCAAGTGCGGTAGCAAGAGCATTTGTGATTTCACTGATACCTAGGACGCACGAATAGGCTTCAGAGTGTTCAGTAGTCTGGTCTGGAGTATTTTCGAGATCGTTAACGTTCTCAATGGGTTGATCGTCTTCAAAATCGAATGCGATTTCGGCGATTGCGCTCAAGGCAGAGATTTCATCAATGGTTGCACCGAACAAGCCTTTGCAGGTGACATTGTAAGCCGCGTAAAACGTTTTCGGGACGCCTAAGCGGTCGAACCATTGCCGAACCGTGAGTTGGTCTAACTCTGCCAGAGTAGAGTCGAGATCGGTTTGGGGCAGATCCTCATAGCTCGCATAGGCCTTCTTCATGAGACTGACGAACTGATTGTAGGGGTCAATACCGCATTCCTCGATGTGCGACAGTGCGATGCCATCCCCGCCCCAATAGAATTTTCCGGCGTGAAAATGTGCGTCCATCGGCGATGGAATTTCTTTCAAATCCACCTTCAGTTCTTGGATGATCTGGGCCAGTGTACCTTCAGGTAGGCCCAAATATTCTGTACCTTTGGCGTAAGTGTAGCCGCCATAACTGCCTGCCACCGTGCGACCACCAACCTGCGCAGCGCTCTCTAGGACGCATAAGCGTTGCTGACGTAAGAGATATGCCGCAGTCAAGCCAGCTATACCTGCGCCGATTATGAGCACGTTATAGTCTGTATTCTCTGTCTGAGACTCGGCCGAATTCAACAGTGGGAGTTCGTTTGCACAAGAGGTGAGCGGCAGAGATAGTGCCGATAGCAGCATCCGTTTCAAAAATTTTCGGCGACCTAGATTCATATCGTTTCCTCTTTCTAGAGTTTAGCTTCACTACAGTACAGAAAGAGTAGTTAATATAGAATAAGAAATTTAGTTCACCCGAGCGTTTTTTCATTCGGCCAACGTTGTGTGTATTTTCGCTGCCCATGGAAACCGTACACAACGAAACGCGAGTACTGCTCAGCCGAAGGCTCAGAACGCCAATAGTGTAGCGTCAAAAAATAAATATCGGGTTGGATACGCATATTGTAGCGTACTTTGTCCACCTGTGGGTCGCCGTGTGCGTATTCTGGCATCACACGCCCAGTTGCGCGGGCTGGCACCCTCTGCTACAATCGATGCTTCTTCACATCCTGTATACCCCCGGCGGCGTGCCCGCAGCTTCGCGGCGCCGCGTAGTTGCAGCAGAATGGAGCGAACCCATGAGCACAACACCTGGCGCGGCGCTTCAGCCGCAACGCACGATTGAGGAATTGAAGGAGCTACGGGCGCTCACCGGCGATGCCGAGGGCGCGCAGCGCGTGGCCTTCACCGATACCTGGGTGACGGCGCGGAGCTGGATGCGCGAAAAGCTGGCCCAGCTACCCGTAGAAGTTGAAATCGACGCGGCAGGCAACCAGTGGGCCACGCTGCGCGGAACATCAGACAAAGAGCTGCTGATTGGTGGGCACATCGATTCGGTGCCGAATGGCGGCTGGCTCGATGGATGCTTGAATGTGCTAGCCGGGCTAGAAGTGCTACGCCGTATTGCCGCTGAGGGCACTCCACCCGTAACGGTGCGCCTGGTTGATTGGGCCGACGAAGAGGGCGCGCGCTTTGGCCGCAGCCTGTTCGGCTCTAGCGCCGCGTCGGGCAATTTCGACCCCGAGGATCTGGCCGAGCTGAAGGACAAAGATGGCATTACCTTGCCCGATGCGCTCAAACGGGTTGGCATTGATCTGTACACGGCGCGCCGCGCCAGCGAGCAGCTGAAGAACGCAGCCGCCTACCTTGAGTTGCATATCGAGCAAGGCCCGGTGCTTGAAAGTATGGAACTACCGCTCGGGGTGGTGCTCGGTACTTTTGGCGTCGAGCGCTATCGTATCATCTGGAAGGGCCAGGCCGCACACTCCGGCTCGACACCGATGGATAAGCGGCGTGATGCGCTGGCAGGCGCGGCGAAGATGGCGCTCGAAATTCGTGATATTGCGCGGCGCGCTGGCAATGGCGCTGTTTGTACCAGTGGTGGCGTGGTCTGCCGCCCGGGTATCGTAACCTCAGTGGTGGAAACCGCCGAGCAGCTGCTCGACCAGCGCCACCTCGACCCCGATACGCTGGCGCAGATGCTGCAAGATGCCAAAGATGCTAGCGCGCGCTTCGCCAAGGAAGAGAAGATCGATGTGACCTGGGAGCGCATCTGGAATATTGAGCCGATACCCTTCCATCCCGACTTGATTGAGCTGTGTGATCAGGCGATTCTTGAAACCTGTGGCGTTTCGCACCGCCTGCCCAGCGGCCCGCTGCACGATGCGGCCGAGGTGTGCCGCGCAGGCGTGCCGACGATTATGCTGTTTGTGCAGAGCCTGCGCGGCATTTCGCACAACAAGATCGAAGACACCAAGGAAGCGCATATCGCGCTATCGGTCGAAGCGCTCGACCGGCTGGCCAGCAAGGCAATTGACTGGATTGTGGCGCAGGGGTAAGCAAATGGATGAACCACAGCGCCTGCTTGAGCGCCTCGATGCAATCGGATACGCATTGCGTGCGGGTGGGCAAGCGCTGGCACTGCTGGGCTTAGGCTCAGCCGGGGCCGAGCGCGACCGCATGGATGCGTATTCTGACCTCGATTTCTTTGTGATTGTGCGCGACGGTGCCAAGGATGCGCTGCTGAACGACCTGGGCTGGCTGGGGGCGGTCGCGCCGATTGCCTATGCGTTCCGCAATACCGTTGACGGTTACAAGCTGCTCTACGCCGATGGAATTTTCTGTGAATTTGCGCTCTTCACCATTGGTGAGCTGAAGGGCATACCGTTTGCGGCCGGGCAAGTGGTATGGCACGACCCGGCGTTCGACCCGGCGCAGCTCGCTCCCCAGCCGTTGCACAGTGGCGAACCGCACCCAGCTGAGTGGTTACTCGGCGAGGCGCTAACGAACCTGTATGTTGGGCTGGGGCGCGAGCTGCGTGGCGAGCGGCTCTCGGCAGCGCGGTTCATTCAGGGTTATGCCGTCGATCGGGTGCTAGCGCTGGTGGCGGCGATTGAGCCAGCTCAGCCCGGTCACGCCGATCCTTTCGCGCCTGAGCGGCGCTTCGAGCAGCGCTTCCCGCATACTGCTGCGCAGCTACCAATGTTTGTGCAAGGCTATACCCATAACATCGCATCGGCTCGCGCAATCCTCGATTTCCTTCAGGCGCACTTT
>JAFEAS010000107.1:61064-79018 GCA_018266315.1 Chloroflexi bacterium SZAS-1
CGATAGCGATGATGCGTTTGTATTTGAACTGCTGAATGAGCCATCGTGGCTGCGTTTCATTGGCGATCGGGGTATTCGCACGCTAGCTGATGCGCGCGCGTACATCAAGAACGGGCCACGCACGATGTTTGAGCTGTATGGCTTTAGCCTGATGGTGGCCGAACGCAAGGCCGATAGTGTGGCGCTGGGCATGTGCGGCCTGATCAAGCGCGTCTCGTTGCCTGCGCCTGATATTGGCTATGCGTTTTTGCCGCGCTACTGGGGGCAGGGCTATGCCTGCGAAGCTGCAGCGGCGGTGCTGGCGCATAGCCATAGCGTGTTGGGCTTGCCGCGCATTCTTGCAATCACCGACCCGGAAAACGACCGCTCGATTCGTGTGCTTGAAGCGCTGGGGATGCGTTTTGCCCAGCTCATTCCCTACGACGACGGTGGCGTATCGCGCCTGTTTGAGCATTTAGGCTAATTACTCTGGCAGTCCCAATACATTCGCTAGTGCGGCAATCACCTGCGCAGGCCGCAGCTCGCGCATGCAGGGGTGGTCGGCTACCAGGCACGCTTCATTTTTGAAGCGATGCTCAACGCACACGCGACAGGTGACGGGCGTGCGCAGCACAACGGCATTAGGCGCGCGCGGTGCCCACAGGTTAATTGGGCTGGCGCCATTGCCCGCAGCATCGTTGCCGAAGATGCAGATAGTTGGGCAGCCCGCCGCCGCTGCAATGTGCATCGGGCCAGCATCCACCACTACCGCCGCGCGCGCCAGCTTGAACGCGCCTGCCAGCTCGGGCAATGCCGTTTCGCCACGCAGATCGAGCAGCGCCGTAGTATTCAGTAATTCCTCTTCCCAGCCGCCCGCGTGGTAGCGCTCGCGTTCGATCTGCGGCTTGCCGCCGAGCATGCCCACGCTTAGGTGGTGCGCCGTGCACCAGCCGATGATGTCGCGCCAATATTCAGGCAGCCACTGCTTGGCACTGCGGGTTGTTGTCATGTGCAGCAGCACATCGGGCACGGCGAAGCGCGGCGGTGCACTGGCAAGCTCGGCGCGAAAATAATCGGTTTCGACGTAGGCGATCTGGCAGAAAATCTCGGCCAGGTAGTTGCTGCTGAGAATTTCGCGGTAGCGCGCCAGGAAATCGGGGCTATTCCAATCGCTGTCGCGCAGCATACGGTCACGAATGTCGTTACCGGGCGGCATTTTGCGCCGAAAATCGGGCTGGAGTGATGCCCCAACCAGGTAGCGCGGCGCGACAGCGGCCACCACCACCAGGTTCAGTTCACTAAACTCATCGCAGTTGATCGCAAGATCATACGGGCCGTGAGTGCTGCGCCGTGCCGCCACAAATGCCTGCAAATCGGCCAGGTAATCGTCGCGTGCGCCATACAGCGAAAAGCGTGCGTCGATAGAGGGGCAACCTTCCTCAAGGTCGCGCGTGGTGTCGCCGCCGAAAAAATCGAGGGTTGCGCCGGGGTATTTTTCTTTCAGGCCGCGCAGCAGCGGCGTGGTGAGCACAAAATTGCCAACTTTATCGGATCCAAACACCGCCAGGTGCGGGCGCGGCCCCAGTGGCTGATCAGTGAAGCGTTCCATGATTCTCCTGCCAGCAGGCGCGATTCGTGGTACGTAGTAGGCCGCTCCTGGTGCCTTGCGCTAGCTTATTCGTAGTGCTCGCGGCCTTCCTGGATGCTTTGCAAAATATCGTTACGGCTCACGGGTTGCTGGGGCACGATGCCACTAATATCGAGCGGTGAAGTTATGGCTGGCTCGGGCATCAGCACAAAGCGCTGCCCGTCGCGCCGCTGGATGCGCACGGCCCCGTCGCGCCGGGCTTGTTCGAGAATCGCCGCAAAGTTTTGCCGCGCCTCGGAGAAGGTATAACTTTTCATGGAGCCACCTCTATGATCGAAACACCGGCTGCCTGGGCCTTGGCTTGAAGCTTTTGATCAAGCGTGAGCAATGGCGCGGATTGCGTGCGTGCACAGGTGATGAAGTACGCGTCGTAGGCATAGATTGCGTGTTGTGCCACAATGTCTAGCGTGACATCTATATCAACGTCATGGAATCGCAGCGGTATTTTCTGATACTCGTGCAGCGCGCGCTGTGCTTCGGCTGCTGCGAGGCGCTTACGCTTGACCATTGCTGAGAGCGCGTTTCCAATTTCCCAGTGTAGCGAGCCAGGCGCAATCAGCTCCGCATTGGTGGTATGCCGAATAAGCAATGGCTTGCTTGCTTCATTCAGCATCACCGCAATGATGACAGATGTGTCGACAACAATGACCATACTTGTATTTCTGTATATGTACAATTGTACAATAATTATGCCAGAAACAGCGGTAGAGCGCAAGTAGCTACAGCCTGCGATTTCCGACCACAAGCTATCACGTACTATGCCCTAAATGCCGCGCGCGCCGCTTCTAGGGTATATTCTACCTCTGCATCGTCGTGCGCGAGCGACACAAACGCCGCCTCGAACTGCGAGGGTGCCAGGTACACACCGCGCTCAAGCATGGCATGGAAGAAGCGTGCGTAGCGAGCCGTATCGGCATGCTGTTTGGCGCTGGCGTAATCGCGGATTGGCGCAGCCGCAAAGAAGAAACCCCACATACTGCCAACCGATGCGGCTTGTAACGGCACGTTGGCCGCTTCCGCCGCCGCCGCAAACCCATCGCGCAACTGAGCGGCCACCTGGCTTAAGCGCTCGAACACGCCTGGCGCGCTGATGGCGCGTAGTGTTGCCGCGCCTGCCACCATTGCCAGCGGGTTGCCCGAAAGGGTGCCAGCCTGGTACACCGGGCCAGCCGGGGCGATCTGCTGCATGATCTCGCGTCGCCCACCGTAGGCTGCGGCGGGAAGCCCGCCGCCAATCACCTTGCCCAGGCATGTCAGGTCGGGCGTGACGCCATACAGCTCCTGTGCACCACCCGGCGCTACGCGAAACCCGGTCATTACTTCATCGAAGACGAGCAGTGCGTCATGCGCGTCAGCCAGCGCGCGCAGCCCGGTCAGGTACCCCGGCAGCGGTGGCACCAGGCCCATGTTGCCTGCCACCGGCTCGACAATAATGGCCGCCACCTGGTCGTGGTGCTGTTTGAGCACCGCCTCAACTGCGTCCAGATCGTTATAGGGCACGCTGAGCGTATCGGCGGTGGCGGCAGGTGGCACGCCAGGGCTATCGGGCAAGCCCAGCGTCGCCACGCCCGACCCGGCTTGCACCAGGAATTCGTCGGCGTGGCCGTGGTAGCAGCCTGCGAATTTGATAACCTTCGCCCGCTTGGTGTAGGCGCGGGCCAGGCGAATGGCGCTCATGGTTGCCTCGGTGCCCGAAGAGACAAAGCGCACCAGCTCAACCGCTGGCATCGCCGCCGTGATCAGCTGGGCCAGCTCGGTCTCGCTCGCCGTGGGCGCACCGAACGAGGTGCCGCGCGCGGCCTGGTTGCTCACGACCCAGACGATTTCGGGATGCGCGTGCCCCAGGATGAGCGGCCCCCATGAAAGGACATAATCAATATATTTGTTTCCATCGGCATCGTAGAGATACGCGCCCGCACCGTGTTCGATAAAACGCGGGGTACCGCCCACGCCGCGAAATGCGCGCACCGGGCTATTCACGCCACCTGGAATATGGTGCTGGGCTTCGGCAAAGAGTTCGGCAGAGCGCGAAGTTTCCATCTGGATGCTCCTTCTGTTTGCTCATGTTTATGTTCGGATGGTGGCGGTTATTCACCCATGAGGCGCGACTGAGTGCCGAGCCGATCGATTGCGGCGTGGATGCTGGCAAGTACCTGCTCGTAATCAAGCGCGTCCAGGTCATTCGTATCCACATCGATGCGCTCGCCGCCAATATCAAGAAAATCGTTGCGCGCACCTGCGCCTGCCTGCACAATTGGCTCATACACTGCAATATTCAGCTGATCGAGGTGGCCGGGGTGGCGCGCGCCGCTATTGGCACGTTGCTGGAAACGCTGGAAGAGAACCCGGCCTTCGGCCATACAGCGGATTTGCAGCGGCAGAAAGGGGGCACGTGCGGCGAGCGCGTGCAGGCGCGGCAGGTCGCGCACCGGGTCGAAGTTACTTTCGATGATCAATGAGTAGTTGGCCGCGAGCACCGCCGCTGCGGTTTCGTATAATATTGCGTAGCTGGCCCCACCCAACAACTGCGACCAGGAGAGATCATTCCAGCCCATGCTATCGAACAGCGCTTCTTTGAAAATGTCGCGGTGCATAATGGGTAGCTGTAACCTGGCAGCAAGCCACCTGCCGAGCGTGGTTTTGCCAGCGCAGGGCGGCCCCGAAATAATAATGAGTACCGGTGTGCTCATAATGCACCCGGGAGGTGGCCCATGGCATGATGGGCGTGGCGCGAGTTGCTGAGGATGGAAGCAATTGCGCAGGCGCCTAAATAGCTTAGTGCCTGCGTTGTTGTGCCATTCAACACGATCGGTATGCGTGCCCCCAGCACAATGCCCGCCGATTGTGCTTCGGCCAGTGATTCGAGCTGCTTCACTAGCATTGTTGCGGCCTCGAGATCGGGCGCGACGAGAATATCGGCCTGGCCCGCTACCGGCGACATAACGCCATGGGCGCGGGCAACCTCCGCCGAGACGGCGGTATCGAAGGCCAGCGGCCCATCGATATGCCCGCCCGTAATCTGCCCACGCTCTACCATCTTACATAGCGCTGCGGCCTCAAGCGTTGAGCGAATACGCGGGTTGATTGTTTCAACGGCGGCCAGGAGCGCCACCCGCGGTTTGGCAATACCTAGCGCCTGGGCCAGATCGATCGCATTTTGTACAATATCGCGTTTATCTTCCAGGTTCGGCTCAACATTAATTGCCGCGTCGGTGATGAAGAGCGGGCGCGGGTAGGTAGGGACATCGAGGGCAAAGACGTGGCTCATGCGGCGGCCAGTACCCAGCCCATTATGTTTGTCGACAACAACGTGCAAGAATTCCTCAACCCGCAAGTCGCCTTTCATAAGGGCATCAAGCCTACCCGTATGCGCGAGCTCGACGGCATGGATGGTAGCGGCATGGCCATGGCTCGTATCAATCAGTTCGTAGGGCGCAATATCGATACCAGCTATTTGTGCTGCGGCATGTACCAGCGGCTGGGGGCCAATCAGCACTGGAGTAATCAAGCCTGCCTGCGCTGCTTCAGCCACTGCTGCCAGGGTGGCCTGCTCGACCGGGTGAACGATGCCCATCCGCACGGGTGGTAGCCCCGTGGTGGTGGTGAGCAGCTGGCGATAGCGCGCCCCATGATCGTACAGGTGAACATCGGGCAGGTTGATGCGTGGACGCTTGATTTTTTCGGTTGGCGCGATGACCTCGGCGGTGCCGCTGATGACCGTCTCGCCAGCCTGGTTGATGCAGTTGCAATCGAAGGTAATGCGGTGCTTTTCGGCATCTTTCGCTAATACGTGTACCGATACCATGATGGTATCGCCAAGCGCCACCGGGCGGCGGAAGCGCAGCGTCTGGCTGAGGTAGATTGTGCCGGGGCCGGGCAGCTGAGTACCAAGCAGGGTTGAGATGAGTGCGCCGCCCCACATGCCATGCGCAATGATTTTGTGGAACAGGTCGGTGCGGGCGTATTCTTCGTCAAGGTGGGCTGGGTTCACATCGCCCGACATAATTGCAAAGAGCTTAATATCAGAGTCGGTGAGGGTGCGCGTCAGGCTGGCGCTATCGCCGGGCGCGATTTCGTCGAAGGTGCGGTTCTCGATATACTCCATATACTACTCCTGCGCCAGCCACCGCACCGCATCTTTGGCATAATAGCTAATGATCATGTCGGCACCGGCGCGCTTGATTGCAATTAGGCTTTCGAGCGCCGCGCGGCGCTCATCGATCCAGCCATTTTGCGCGGCAGCCTTGATCATAGCATACTCTCCGCTTACCTGGTACGCTGCCAACGGCAGCTCGTAGCGTGCTCGCACTGCGCTGATGATGTCGAGGTAGGCCCCAGCTGGCTTCACCATGAGCATGTCTGCGCCTTCGGCCGCATCAAGCGCGACTTCGCGCAGCGCCTCGCGGGCGTTGGCCGGATCCATCTGGTAGGCGCGCCGGTCGCCAAATTGCGGGGTGCTTTCCGCCGCTTCGCGGAATGGGCCGTAGAAGGCTGAGGCGAACTTGGCGGCGTAGGCCATAATCGGCACATCGTGGTGCCCGGACGCATCCAGGTCGGCACGAATCGCCGCGACCTGCCCATCCATCATTGCGCTTGGGGCCACAATGTCGGCACCAGCATCGGCGTAGGCGACGGCGGCGCGGGCGAGCAATTCCAGCGTTGGGTCGTTGAGCACATCGCCGCTCCCCGGCTCGGGTGAGAGCACACCGCAGTGCCCATGATCGGTATACTCGCACATGCAGACATCGGCGATAACCAGCAGCTCGGGCGCGCGCCGCTTGATGGCGCGAATCGCGCTCGGCACCGGCCCGCTCGCATCCCAGGCACCGCTGCCGCCCGCATCTTTGTATGTGGGAATGCCGAAAAGCAGCACCGCAGGAATACGCAGCTCGCTTAGCGCGTCGATCTCGCTATCAATCTGGTCAACCGAGCGCTGGGCCTGGCCGGGCATTGCGCCGATCGGGCGGACAATCCCCTGCCCGGCTGCGATAAACAGCGGTGCAATCAAATCGGCGGCGCTCAGGCTGGTTTCGCGCACCATGCGGCGCAGCGCGGCGGTGCGGCGGAGGCGGCGTGGGCGGTTGAGCAGGTTCATATCCTTCTCCTTGGGATCGCAGATTTTTACCACAGAGACACAAGTGCGCAGGGATTGTTAATGCTCGAACCCGCCTGCTTTCGTGGTAAACAAAAAGCCTGGTTCTGAATTCACCACTGAGGCACAGAGACATGGAGATTTATTGTTCTTTGAACCTTCATGTCTTCGCGGTTTGGTCATTTCCTCAAATCCTGGTGTCTTGGTGTCTTGGTAATTATTTAATCTTCGTGGTCATTTGTGGTGCGCGAACCAGGCAACTAGCGCATCGACCACGCCAGCGCCGGTGAATTCTTGCGCTTCGGCAGCGATGTGCAGCCCTTCGGTGCGCGCGGTTTCGGCGGTGATTGGGCCAATGCACACAATTGCGGCCTGGTTCAGCAAGGTTGCTGCCGCAGGCCGTGCCAGTCCGCTGCGCACTAACCCATCGAGCGTATAGCGCACGGTAGACGAGCTGGTGAAGGTGATTGCATCGACCGTACCAGCGCGCAGGTGTTCAGCCAGCGCAGCTATGCCCGCGCCCGGAATGGTGCGGTACACAGCGATTTCATCTACCTCTGCCCCTTTGGCGCGCAGCCCAATCGCCAGCGCTGGTCGCGCAATGTCGGCGCGCGGCAAGAGCATGCGCTGCCCGGCCACATCACCAATTTCCGCCAGAATGCTTTCAGCCACATATTCACTGGGCATGAAATCGGCCCGAATGCCATGGTGCTCAAGCGCGCGCGCCGTGGCTGGCCCAATTGCGCCGATACGCAGCCCGCCCAGCGCTGTGAGGGGCGCGCCAAGCGCCGCCATCCGCTCGAAAAGCGCCGCCACGCCATTCACACTGGTGACAATCAGCCAGGTGTAGCTGGGCAGCTGCGCAATCGCCGTATCGAGGGAGCGGTAGTCGTTGGGCGGTGCGATGGCAATCGCCGGGCACACCAGCGGCGCGGCCCCGAACGCGCGCAATTGCGCAATCAGCTCGTGTGATTGGGCCGCCGGGCGCGTCACAGCGATGCGGCAGCCCGCCAGCGGCAGGGTAGCGTTCATCCGCAATCCAATCTAGTTCAGCCCGGGATGGTATGGGCAAAATGGATCTTCGGCCAGTGGGTCGCCATTGGCAGAAAATGCCCGCGAACGCGAGCCGCCACAAATAATGCGATGCTCGCAATGCCCACACTTTCCGCTAAAGCTGTTGGGCTGGTGCAAGTTCTGGAAGAGCGGTGCATGCCGATACACATCGGGCAGGTCGTCGCGGCGCACATTGCCCGCGGCCAGCGGCAGAAACCCCGCCGGACAGATATCGCCAGTGTGCGATACGAACACAATGCCGTGGCCGTCACGGATGCCAAAGCCGCGATACGTTGGTGTTTGCTTGATCTCGGCGGGCGAAAGCCCTTCGGCCTGCATCAGCGCGAGGGCGACGCGCCGGTATGATGGTGCTTCGGTGGTGGCAACTGCGAAGGGTGCTGTGCGGCTGGTGGCGTACACCCACTGCATCAGCGTTTCGCCTTGCTCGGGTTCCAGCGCTTCCAGCACGCGCCCGCGCCCAACTGAGATGAGGAAGAATAGGCTCCAGCGCGCGATGCGCAGCTGTTGCAGCAGCGCGTATATGGCGGGTAGATCGTCGGCGGTTTCGGCAGCGACCAGGGTATTAACCTGTAGCGGGATGTCGAGCTCAGCGGCCCACCTGGCGGCCTGAATTGTGCGCTCGAAACAGCCCGGGATGCCGCGAATCGCATCGTGCCGTTCAGCCGACGCGCCATCGAGGCTGAGGCCCAAGCCAGCGACGCCATGCGCTTTGAGCTGGGCAACAACATCACGGGTCAGGCGCGGTGTGGCGGCGGGCGTAATCGACACGCTGATGCCGAGCTGTACCGCGTCGTCAATCAGCTCAAAAAGATCGGGGCGTTGCAGCGGGTCGCCGCCAGTGAGAATGAGCTGCGGGCGCGGATCGCCAAATGCTGCCACCTGGCGCAATAGTGCCTTGCCCTCGGTGGTGGTCAGTTGTTCGGGATGCGCCGCCAGCATCGCCTCGGCGCGGCAGTGGCGGCACGCCAGCGCGCACGACTGCGTCATTTCCCAGTACACATTTAGCGGCGTCTGGGCATAATCGCGCGGAGCGTGATGGCGGCTGTGCATCGTTGGTAGTGCTGTGTTCATGGTCATCAAACACTTTCTGATAAAGGTTTGCAGCCAATTAATAAGATTTAGGACTTTCGCTTCCTTGTGTATGTGCCTGCGGTAGCACGGTACTTTTTTCGTTGTTCNNGGTGATGTTTTGCGCGGAGCGCAAAACATCACCAAGAACATGAAGAATTTGCTTGCGTAAGCGAAAGTCCTAAGATTATTCAGATTGCAGGAGTGCTTGCCCGCCGCGGCCTAATAGTTCTTCGGCGAGCGCGATGCCCAGAGTGGCAGGCTCGGTAGCGGTACCAAGCAGCGCACCGCGTACCGTCCGGCCATCACGGGCGCCAATCAGCCCATGCAAGGTTAATGTGTTCCCTTCCAGCACGGCGTAAGCGGCAATTGGTACCTGGCAGCCGCCGCCGATTCGCGCCAGGAACGCCCGCTCGGCGGTGATGGCCCGGCGCGTGGGTGCGTGATCGAGCGGGGCCAACAGCTCAGCCGCCGCATCGTTGGCGCGCGTCTCGATGCCGAGCGCCCCCTGGCTTACCGCTGGCAGCATTACTGTTGGGTCGAGTAGCTCAGTGATGGCCGATTCAAGCCCCAGGCGGCGCAGCCCGGCCGCCGCAAGGATAATGGCATCGTATTGGCCTTCGCGCAGCTTACGCAGGCGCGTATCGACATTGCCGCGCAGGTCGGTAATGTGCAGGTCGGGCCGCAATGCGCGGAGCTGGCAGGCGCGGCGCAAGCTGCTGGTACCTACATGGGCGCCGGTTGGGAGCGCCGCCAGTCCCAGCCCATCGCGCGCAATCAGGGCATCGCGTGGGTCTTCACGAATGGGAATGGCGGCGAGCGTCATATCCGGCGGCAGCTCGGAAGGCAGGTCTTTGGCGCTGTGTACCGCGAGGTCAATCCGCCCGGCGCGCATTGCGTCTTCGATCTCGGTAACGAATAGCCCTTTATCGCCAATCGCGCTGAGCGGTCGGTCGAGGATGACATCGCCCTTAGTTGTGATATGCTCGATGCCGACTTCCAGGCCGGGCCAGTGGGCTAGCAGCGCGTCGCGCACATAATTGGTTTGCACCAGGGCAAGTTTGCTGCTGCGGGTGCCAATAACGACGACCGAGATGCTTGCCGCGTGGACAGCGGGTTCAATTGGTTCAACTGAGCTATGGCTCATATGTGGCCTCTTTGGTTGCCTGCGGCAGCACGGTACTTTTCTTTTTTTGCTGTTTTTTGCGCATTGCGCACAAAATCAGCGGGAATATACAGCGTTAAGTCAGATATCTTTCTGCACCCTACTGCGCCATTACCGGCACTTGTTCCAGCGCGACGGCGCGAATCACATCCACAAACTCCGGGTCGGCGTTAGGCATACGAATGCGGCGTAGTGTTATTCCAAGCTCGCGCGCCTTGGCCCGCGCCTCGGTGTCAATATCCCACAGCACTTCAAGGTGTTCGGCCACGAAGCCGAACGGTACGCTCAAGACATATTCCACGCCCTCGTTGTGCAGCGCGGCCAGGTAATCCACAATGTCGGGGCCAAGCCACGGCTCGGGCGTGGGCGCGGCGCTTTGGAAGCAGAAGCGGTGGTCGGCCAGCCCGGCTTGCGCGGCGATTGCGGCGGCGCTGGTGCGCAGCTGCTCGACATACGGGTCGCCCTGAGCGACAATCTTTTCGGGCAGGCTGTGGGCGCTGAACAGCACCGTCACCTTGCCTTGGGCTGCGAGCGGGAACTCGGCCAGCGCCGTGCGAATACGCTCGGCAATCAGTGCGCGGAACAGCGGGTGATCGTGCCAGTGCTCGACAAAGTGGAACTGAAACGGATCGCCGATTTTTGCCAGCGCCTTTTGCGTGTATGTGCGGTAGCCTTCTAGGCTATAGCGCGAGTAGTGCGGCGCAAGCACCACGCCCACTACATCGCGCAGCCTGTCGGCGGCGATCTGCGGCACCACATCTTTAATGAACGGATGCCAGTGCTTCATTGCCAGGTACACGTTGTAGCGGCCAGGGAATTCGGTTTCCAGCCGCGCGCGTAGCTGGTCGGCGACGGCTCTGGTCAGCTCATACAGCGGCGTCTGCCCACCAACCTTCTGGTAGCGGTCGATCAAGTCGGCAAGTTGCGCGGGCGAGGGCTTACGACCGCCACGAATGTGCGTGTAGTATGGCTCGACATCTTCAAGCGTTTCGGGCGTACCGTAGGCCATCACCATAATGCCGATGGGCCGAAGCTCTTGTGTCATATCTTTATCCAGTCGCTCAAAGAGGGAAAAGATACCAACTGGCGAACCTTCAAACGTGATGATGGATCGACGAGTACGCGTGTACAAACTCGGCCAGCCGGGCCACGTTTTCTACTGGCGTTTCGGTGAGAATGCCATGGCCCAGGTTGAAAATATGACCAGGGCGCCCGGCAGCGCGGTCGAGGACATCGGTGGCGCGGCGCTCGATCAGCTCCCAGGGCGCAAATAATGTATGCGGGTCGAGGTTGCCCTGCACCGCTACCCCCGGCCCTAGCTGTGCCCAGGCATCGTCGAGCGTGCTGCGCCAATCGACGCCAATCACCTCGGCACTGCTCTGACGCAGCAAGCCGTACATACCGCTTAGCCCGGTGCCGAAGTAAATGATTGGCGTCCCTGGCGCACCATCAATGGTCGCCGCATGAATCGCCGTTATTACTTGCTGAACGTATGGCAGCACAAACTCGACGTAATCGGCAGGCGAAAGCGCGCCAACCCAGCTATCGAAAAGCTGGATCGCGTCGGCCCCAGCCGCGATCTGTGCTAGCGCGTAATCGCTCACCAGGCGCGCCAGCTTCGCCATCAGCGCGTGCCAGGCCGCCGGTTCACGGTACATCAGCTGTTTAGTGCGCCGGTACTCGCGCGAGCCGCCACCCTCGATCGCGTAGCTCGCCAGCGTAAATGGTGCGCCACTGAAGCCAATCAGCGGCAGCCGTCCAGTCAGTTCACCCTTCACCAGGCGAATCGCATTGAGCGTGTAGGCCACAGTCTCGCGCGGGTCGGGCTGGCGCAGCGCTGCAATATCGGCTGCGCTACGCAGCGGGTTATGAATGACTGGCCCCTCGCCTTTCTCGTAGCTGAGCTGCAGTCCCATACCTTCCAGCGGCGGCAGAATATCGGCGTAGATAATGGCTGCGTCGATAGCGAGGGCCTGCACGGGCTGCATGGTGATCTCAGCCGCTAGCTCGGGCGTTTTCACCATTTCGAGGAAGCCATAGCGCGCGCGGATGGCGCGATACTCGGGCATATAGCGGCCAGCTTGGCGCATAAACCACACGGGTGTGCAGTCGGTCAGCTCGCGGCGGCATGCGCGCAGAAAGCGATCGTTCAAGGGATACCTCTTTTTTAGCCAATCAGGCGCAGTGCCTCGCGCAGGGGGCGGTGAATGCCAGTAATAATGGGTGTATCGCGCAGGGTGTAGCGGCGTGCTTCGGTATCGCGTAGGGCCGTCACCAGTTCGCTGAAACGCGGCAGGTCTTCCATTTCATACGCGACGACAAATTCCTGGTCATCGAGGCCGGTTGAGTACAGCAATACCTGGCGAATATCGGCGTACTCGTGGCCGACGCGAATATGCTCGTTCATCATGCCCTGGCGGGCGTCGCGGCTCATCAAGTACCACTCGGTGGTCTTGCTGAATGGATAGACCGTCAGGTAGGTCTGGCGAGCGTTCAGGTCAATCGCTTGCTCCTGGGTGGTTGGGCGCTTGGTATAGCTGGAAGGGCGCGTGAAGCCATACAAATTATGCTCGATCGAGAGGTAGGCACCCATGCCAGTTTGCAGTAGATGCGCGGTCATGTCTTGCATCGCAACTGGTTCAGCGCCGCGCCGCCAGAGCAGCAGCTCGCAGCCCACTTTCATCCCTACAGTGCTATACGCCCAGGTGGCAATGCCAGGCGCATAGTCTTCAATCGCGCGGGCCAGCGCCTCGCGGCCATCGTCGCGGGCGCTGTGCGGCAGCCGCCGCCAGGCCGGGTCGGCGCGGAAGGCGGTGTATTGCACAAAATAGCGCTGGCCGGGTGTTTCTGCAGGTGTAGACATTGCGGTTCCTCTCGTGAATAACAGGTGCCATTTGATAGAGACCAGAGCTAGGGCAGCGCCCCTTATAGGTGAAATAGCTCGTGTACAGCTTGAACCAGCTCACCATCGCGCTGCTCTTTCAGGGTAGTAATTGGCTGGTGCAGCAGTTTGTTCACAATCGCATTACTCAGTGCGCCGATTGCGGCCTGTTCCTGCGGCGAAAGATTGGGCAAACGTGCGAGTGTGCGCTGAAGCTCGGCGGTGCGGATCGACTCGGCCCGCTCGCGCAACGCCCGAATGGTTGGCACGGCACTTTGCGTCGCGACCCAGTCCTGGAATTTTGCCACTTCGCCCGCCACGAGCTGCTCGGCCTGGGCCACCTCGGCCTCGCGTGCTGCCCGGTTGGCATTGCAAATCGCCTGTAACCCATCTACATCCCACAGCTGCACGCCGATGATGTGTGCTGCAAGCGGTTCAATATCGCGCGGCACCGCCAGATCGAGCAGCAACAACGGGTGCGAGCGCTGCGCCATGGCCTGCCTTACCATGGCCGCATCAATTGTATGGCCGGGCGCGGCAGTGCAGCTCACCACTACATCGGCACTGGGCAGGGCTTGCGCTAACTGCTCAAAAGGATACGTGGTGGCACCATAGGTATCGGCTAGGGCCTGTGCTCGCGCCGCAGTGCGGTTGGCGAGGGTTACTTCGGCTTGTTCGCCACGTAAGTGTTTCAGTGACAGCTCGGCCATATGGCCCGCGCCAACCACCAGTATCCGCCGCCCAGCCAGTTCGCCCAGGCTTGCGCGCGCCCGCTCGAGTGCCACCGACACAACAGAGAGGTGTTGGCGGGCAATGCTGGTTTCGGTGCGCACGAGCTTACCCACGGCGAGGGCATGCTGGAGCAGCCGTGAAATAATTTGCCCGGCGGTACCGGCGGCCTGCGCGGCTGCGAGGGCGCTTTTCAGCTGGGTTTGAATCTGCTCTTCGCCTAAAACCATCGAATCGAGCCCGGCGGCGAGCCGAAAAAGATGCTGCGCCGCCGCTTCGCCGTGGTGAGCATACAGGTGCGGAGTGAGGTGTGCTAGTGGGACGCCGTGGTGATCGGCCAGGAAGTGCAGCAATGCCTCGGGGCCATGCCAATCGTCTGCAACCAGCCCACCGATTTCAACTCGGTTACAGGTTGAAATAATAAAGCCCTCGCTCGCATAATTGCGCAGGTCGGCCAGCGCCACCTGAAGATCGGCGGCGCTAAAGGCTAGCTGTTCGCGCATTGCAACCGGGCAAATGCGCTGGTGCGTTCCAATAATTGCGAGTTGTGCCACTGCACTCATTCCTTATCATTTCAGCGACTGCAATGCTTTGGGGGATGGGCAGCCAGTGTAATCGGCCCGCACCGCCTAGGAATGTTGCAGTGCTTCGGCTGTGGCGGTACGCTCGAAACCAGCAATCACGCCGAGTAAAATAGCATCCATAAACTGGGCGAGGCGGGCGTGTAGGCCAGCCGCTTCGGCCAAGTCGGTGGGTTGGGCCATACCGGGCAGCGGGAGTGCGAGCTGTGAAAATGCGCGGCGAAAGAACAAAAACGCCTCGACCGTATCGTGCAGGCTTGCCCCGGCAAATTTCGCTTCGCTGCCATAGCTCTCGCCAACGGTGCGGGCCTCGACCAGGAAGCGGCCATCGTCTTCGCGCCGATTGATATACTGGATGAGCAATCCCAATAAGCGTTGCCCCAGTCCCCGCATACGGCCGGTCATTGGCCCGCTCGTAAAGCGCGAATGCCATTCCTGCTGCGCCATGGCATTAGTATCGAGCGCCCAGCCCATGGGATTGGTGTGCCGCGCTGGCGCTTGGGGTGGGGAGGAGGATTGCGGGACGAGGATGGGCGGTGCAGCGGCCAGCTGTACAACGGCTGCCCGAGCAAAGCGTCGGTGGCCGCCAAGGGTACGTTTCATTGGTACCCGGCCACTATCGCCCCAGCGGCGTAAGGTTGAGGTATTTACCCCCAGCAGTGCGCTGGCTTCGTGCAGCGATAGCCACTCGGTGTCGTCGGGGAGCGGCGCGGCGCTGTGCGTGCTCATCATAGCATCCTGGCTAATAAAAACGCATTGGATTGCGTGAAGAATCTGCGGCACTTACACTTAATCGATACTATTCGTCATATAAGGCAGCATACTTTAGCTGGCTTCTACTGCATTGCTTGTAGCATACTGCCCCGCTGGTAGTGTATCTACGTAGGCCAGTGCGTCCATTGCTGCCTGTTGGCCCTGGTGCGCGCAATCGGGAATACCAACGCCGCGATAGGCGCTACCGCTGAGCAGCAGGCCGGGCGGGCATAAGCGCTCAAGCGCATTCATATGCTCAAGATGTCCCACATCGTACTGCGGGTTGGCGCGCGGCCAGCGATATATACGGCTGAATAGCGGCGTGGCCTGCAGCCCAAGCACGGTGCGCAGCTCGGCCTGTACCAGCGCCAGTAATGCGGTATCCTCCAAGTCCATCACATCGGGGTTGCGCGAACCACCCACAAACACCCGCAGCAGCACGCTATCATCGGGGGCGCGGTGGGCAAACTTGCTTGAGCTTATTGTGATGGCGTTGATGCGTCGCCCTTCGGCGCGCGGTATAACCACGCCATAGCCATCCATCAGTGTGCCGACATCGGCGCGCCGGTAGGCCAGCGATACCGTGCCCGTGCTAACATAGCGAATCTGGCGCAGGCCGGTAGCGAGGCGTGGCAAAAACGATTCGACTAGCTCGGCAGCAGTGTAGGCGGGCGCGGTCAACATCACAATATCGGCATCGAGCCTTTCACCATCGTCGAGATGTATACGGTAGGGGCGCGATGCAGTTGGGTCGTGGGCCAGTGTTGCCACGCCACGCCCATTGATCAGCCGCCCGGTGAGGGATTGTACAAGCGCATTGGTAAGCCCAGCCACGCCATTCTTTAAGGTAACAAAGGGCGAGTTTGCCAGCGGTGTGCTTGGGCGGGCGCTCGTGGCCTGGCGGCGCAGGCTGGCGGCGCGCTGGGCTACCATGCCGCGAATTAAGCTGCCGTGCCTGGCCTCGACTTCGCGCAAGCGCGGGAAGGTTGCCATAATGCTCTGGCGCTCAGTTTCAGAATTGTGGATGCCCGAAAGCAGTGGTTCAGCAAGCTTATCAAGCGCCTCGCGCCCCAGCCGCCGCCGAATGAAATCGGCCACGGTTTCGTCGCTGCTGTCGCGGCGCGCGGGCAATACCAGATCGAGCGCCATACGGAGCTTCCCCACTGGCGAGATCAAGGGTGAAAGCGCAAACGGCATCATTCGTGTGGGCACGATCAGCATCATGCCATCGGGCATGGGCTGCAGCCGCCCACGCGAAAAAACATACACCTTGCCGCGCCGCTCGCTGATTGGGATGAGCTGATCGCCAAGCCCGAGGTCGCGCGCCAGCTGTACTCCCCACGGCTTCTGGGTAATAAACGAATCGGGGCCGCCTTCGATCACAAAATCGTCAACCGTATCGGTGAGCAGCTTGCCGCCCCAGCGTTTCTCGCGCTCGATTAAGGTGTAACGTATTGCTAGCCCCCGCGCCTGCGCCTCGCGTTCAAGGTAAAACGCTGCGCTCAGGCCCGTAATGCCGCCACCAATAATCACAATATGGGGAATAGGCGAGGAATAGCCATTGTTGGTGTGGAGTATATCTATCATAAATCTATCAAATCTATCAAATCTACCACTAGTCTGCTGTAGTTTACTCGCGTTGTGCAATACTGTCAAGGCGGATTTCTTCTTGCTTTGGGCGATTCTGCTGCACAAAATAGATACATTTCTTGCCCAAAATCTGTATTATTTTGTGGTAAGAAAAAGCGACTCGAATCTGAGCAGATTCGCCGCGCATATCCCGAAATCGTGCAACAAATCGTTTTGTGTGCGGAAAAACCGCGCACAACGAACATGAGGAGTACCACTCTGCCGAAGGCGCAATCCGCCAACTGCGTAAGTCCTAAAATTATGGCGTGGATGGTGGTATTACACCGACGACGATGCTGCATGCCTGGTGGCAGCGTAGATTTGAACGGGAAATGCCCGGCACTATGCTAGAGTCAGGCTATAGCGCGCCCTGCTCGATAGCCAGGCGTAGCTCGCCATATACCCGCGCCAGATCGGCCAGCTGGTAGTGGGCATTTAGGCCCGAGGGATTGGGTAAAATCCATACGGGCGTTGCACCGAATGGCTGCTGCTGACGCCCAAGTGTGGCGCGCGGCTGCCGAAAGGCCGTGCGAAATGCGCTGACGCCGAGCACCGCCAACACACGCGGGTGCAATGCATCGATCTTGGCCTGCAGCCGTGCGCCGCCTTCAACCAGCTCGGCGGGCGTAAGCTCATCGGCGGTGGCAGTAGCGCGGGCTACCAGGTTCGTAATGCCGTAGCCAAGGGGCAGTAGCTCGTGCTGTTCGCTGGGGTGCAGCTGGCGCGGCGTGAACCCGGCGGCATACAGCGTGGGCCAGAAGCGGTTGCCTGGTCGGGCGAAGTGGTAGCCAGTGACGCCCGAGTACAGGCCGGGGTTAATGCCGCAGAAGAGCATGCGCAACCCTGGCCCAATCACATCCTCGATCGTGCGGCCAGCGGCGGCAAGCAGTTCGGTACGGGTGGGTTTGGGGTACGGCATTACGAAACGCCAATATCCCAGGCCGCATCAAGGTCTTTTGCCGAGAAGCGCCGAAACGCCAGCACCGTGCTGGTTTGCAGAATGCCCTCGATCTGCGAAAGCCCTTCAGGCACTGCCTCGGCGAGCTGCTCGTATTCGGCCAGGCGCAGCACCACCAGAATATCGAAATCGCCGGTGACGCTGTATACCTCGGCAACACTGGGCATATTGGCGATTTGCTGTGCTATATCGGCAATTTTGCGC
The DNA here is from genome assembly GCA_018266315.1 of Chloroflexi bacterium SZAS-1. Lineage (GTDB taxonomy): Bacteria > Chloroflexota > Chloroflexia > Chloroflexales > Roseiflexaceae > Kouleothrix. Next base: position 78,826 of record JAFEAS010000107.1, read on the forward strand.
GGCGCGGCTTTAACCATCACAAAGGCGGTGAACATTGGTGTTGCTCCTCTGCTGGGCGGCTTGCGCGCAGTATAGCGCAAGGCTTGCGAAGGTGCAAAGCATTCCGTAAGAGATAAATGCACATGTTCACGCTGTGGTGTGTTGATAAACCCGTTTGTGGGTTTCCAGCGCCCTGAGTAACGTTTTACAATGT
>JAFEAS010000108.1 GCA_018266315.1 Chloroflexi bacterium SZAS-1
CTCATGCACAATCAGCACCTTGCTGGTGTGGCGCACACTCGCGATAATCGCATCGGTGTCGAGTGGGCGCAGGGTGCGCAGATCGAGCACTTCTACATCAATATCCTCACCGGCCAGATCCTCCGCCGCTTCCAGGCTGTAGTGCAACATCAGGCCATAGCTAATCACCGTCAGGTCGCGGCCAGGGCGCTTCACTTCGGCTTTGCCGATTGGGATGCGATAATCTTCAAATGGCACCTCGCCTTTGATCAGGCGATAGCACTTTTTATGCTCAAGGAACAGCACCGGGTCGGGGTCTTCAATACTGGTCTTCAGCAGGCCCTTGGCATCGTATGGGGTCGCTGGGGCAACCACCTTCAGGCCCGGCACATGGCAGAAGATCGCCTCGATGCTTTGCGAATGATAGAGCGCGCCATGAATACCACCGCCATACGGCGCGCGGATCACCATTGGCACATTCCAATCGCCATTCGAGCGGTAGCGAATACGGGCAGCTTCCTGCACAATCTGGTTGAAGGCCGGGGCAATAAAATCGGCAAACTGAATTTCGGCGACTGGCAGGGTGTCGTTCATGGCCGCGCCAATCGCCGCGCCCACAATCACGCTCTCAGCCAGCGGCGAGTCGATGATGCGCAGCGGGCCATATTTATCGAACAGCCCTTCGGTTACGCGAAATACGCCGCCACGTTTGCCAACATCTTCACCAAACACAAAGATGCGTGGGTCGTGCGCCATCATCTCATCAAGCCCCTGGCGGATCGATTCGAGCAAGGTTATCTCAGGCATATACTTCCTTCATCAACGCTATGGTAGTCGTTCGGCAGCTCATTCGGCGTAGACATGCTTCAGCAGCGTGCTCGGGCTAGGCAACGGCGACTGTTCGGCAAACGTTGTAGCGTCATCAACATCGTGCTTAACGCCAGCGCGCAGCTGCTGATCAATCGCATCATCGAGCACGCTATGCTCGCGCAGGTAATCGCGGAAGAGCACCACCGGATCGTGCGTGCGCAGACTTTTCAGCTCATCGGCCGGGCGGTAGGTGCGATCGTTATCATCGCTCGAATGCGGAGTCAGGCGCACACAATGCGCCTCGATCAGGGTGGGGCCTTCACCGGCGCGGGCGCGTTCCACGGCGGTATGCGTCACGTTGTAGGAAGCTAACACATCGGTGCCATCCACCTTAATGCCAGGGATACCATAGGCCGGGCCACGATCGGCCACGCTCTTCACCGCCATCTGCTGGCTCATTGGCACTGAGATCGCATAATCGTTATTTTCGCATTGGAAGATCACCGGCAGCTTATGCACCGCCGCCAGGTTAATGCCTTCGTGAAAATCGCCCTGGCTCGATGTTCCCTCGCCAAACGATACCCAGGCTACGGCATCGCTACCGCGAATCTTTTCGGCCAGGCCAACACCGGCAGCATGGGCAATCTGCGTACCCACCGGGCTTGATTGCGTGATAATCTTGTGCTTGCGATGGCCGTAGTGCGCAGGCATTTGCCTGCCACCGCTCGAAGGATCGGCCGCGCGCGCAAAGATCGCCAGCATCACCTCACGCGGCGTCATCCCCATCACCAGCACGGTACCCAGGCCACGGTAGTATGGAAGTGTAAAGTCTTTCCCACGTTGTAGTGCAAAGGCCGCGCCAACCTGCGCCGCCTCGTGACCCTGGCACGAAATGACAAACGGGGCCTTGCCCGAGCGATTGAGCAACCACATACGCTCATCAAGCGCACGCGCCAGCAGCATATAACGATACATCTCTAGCAGTGTCGCCTCATCCACATCGGTTGGCGGATGGGTGGTAGACAGCGTAGAGATGTCGGGGGCAATCGTCATTGTGAGTACTCCTTTGGACTCAAGCATGAAATAACGCCTCGATTGCAGCATCGTAGGCGTTGAGAGTAGAACGCTGCCCACACCCCACAGCAACGTGAAGCGGCGGCGCAGAGCTTCTCATCAACGCTGATGGTGCTCTTCGATTACCCGTAGTGTACCATAGCCAGCAGAGGGGCGCAAAGTAGAAACTGAGGAATGGGGAGAGAAATATGTAGCTGTGAGGTTTAGCGAGTGCCAGCTAGCGCATTATAATCAAGCGGATTGACATTGACGCCATCTTTCCACACCTGATAATCAAGATGCGGCCCGCTCGATTGCCCGGTCGAGCCAACATAGCCAATTACATCACCACGCTTCACCGCCTGCCCATCGGCAACGGCAAACCCTTGCAGATGCGAATAGCCCGTCTTAAAGTGGATACCTTCGAGCCAGATATGATTACCCGCAGGCCAGGTATTACTTGCCAGGTGAACCACCCCATCGTGGGTTGCATACACTGGCGTCCCGAGCGTCCCATCGGGATCAGCCTGACCATCGCCATTGCCATCGATCGCCAGGTCAACCGCACCCCAAATTTCTGCCGGAGCGTGCGAACCGACACCATAGCCCTGCGTCATAATTGTATTTGGCAAGCCCAACGGGTCGATCGCAGGCACATCGGGGTCGGCAATCCCCCGGCCAGTGAGCGGTGCGGCCTCGCCAGTAATACTGCCGGGGCGCGCAACACTACCCGACCATGCGCTAACCTGTAACGGCACCGGGCGCATTTGCAAAAGCAAATACCCCAGCCCGATGATCGCCAGGACAAATATTAGTTTACGCAGGCTACCAGTACCTGCCCAGCCGTCGTTAATCACCGAACAACTCCCTGCCGCCATGTATCGGCGAGATCGACAACGGTATTAACGTAGGTACCAACGTCGTTTTCGAAAGAGGGCGCGTAGATAGGAATAACCCCCTCAACGGTCGCCACCCCGCGATCGTTGACATACTCGTTTGCAATAAGCTTATACCAATCCTCAATGCCTGCATCCCAGCTAGCATAATCGCGGAAGCGCCCATAACAGGTGGCATACCCTGCGCAAATAATATTGCCAACGTTGTGCGTTGTGCTGCCACCAGATTTTATACCAGCCCAGCCAGGGTTCGTACCCGCACTTGACTCATGAACAAAGAATGCAAGCGCATACGCTGGATCGATGCCATAACGCTGGCCCATTTCCACCCAGATTGCGCCGGTGCCCTGCGCTGGCGAGCCATAGTGCGCCAGCACTTGATCGATAAACTGGGCACTGATCGAAGGTGCGCCCAGCATTGAGTGTTCGCCCGCAGCGGTAGCCACTTGGCGCGCCTTAAAGGCGTTTGAGAGCGAGCTCGTGGTGGCACCACTTAACCCACCGCTAAAGGAGCTAATGATCGTCTTTGGCGATGCCGACGCAAACCAGAATATCAACGCGCTGCTCAGTACAATCATCACAAGCAGCCAGGGCCGCCCAAGCAAAAATGTACCTGCGCCTTCATACCCTGGCTCGCGCGCATACGCGACACGCGAGGGGGCAATATCGTGGAGTAGCGAGCTAGCCTGCTGCAAGTCGCGCGCACGGCGCGGCAATGAATTGCGCTCTGGTGATGTGGCCTCACCAAACCTGGCTTCTTCAGGTGCGCCCAATGGTAAACGGCTCGGGACACGTTGGAGTGGCTCGGGCGGACGCACCGGCGGCACTACCTGGCGGGTAGGGGCTACTGTCCCCGTGCTGCGGGGACGCGGCTCGTCGAGATCTTCAAACAGATCACGCTTCGTCAGCAGGTTCGGTTTCGCCGGTAATGGGGCGTGGTGAACCTCAAATTGCGGTTGTTTCCGCCGCGGTTCAGCCGACAGATTAGCAGATTTGCGCGGGCGCGGTGCATCAGCACTCATCGGCTGTTCCCTTGGGCCAGAGCTGCTTGCTCGGCTGGCGTAGGTAGGCGAAATGTACCATTGGTATTAACATATACCACCTGCTCATTACGAATATTGAGCAGGAGATCAACATGACCGTCACCGTTCATATCACGTAGGCTCAGCGTTAGCGGCGTCAAATCTGCGTCGGCACCAAACATGTATGGGCCAGTAATAGTACGTGCCTGATTTGCATCGCCCCCTGGCAGCTCGATGATTACCGCCTGGCGGTTCAGGTTGAGTGCAAGTAAATGGGTTGGCTGCCCATTAGCTTCGTTATGCCCCACAAAGGCTTCGAGCTGGGTGGTGCGCGGCCGACCATACCGAAAATCGTCAATAAATACTTGTGCTTTCCCCAACAGCAGGCTCACGAGCAGATAAATTGCCACTGCCGCAAGCAGCAGCGCACCAACATACAACGCACTAGACAAACGCTGCGGCAACGCCGCCGACTGGAGCTGCGCCCGTGTGTTGGAGCGCAACGTTTTCTGCGTAACGGCCATACTCTGGCTTCTCCTCACCTGGGCAGGCAGCATCGGCAGCACAATTCGCCGCCATACACAGCTCTGCGGATCGCTTCTCTCGATTATACAGATCAAAACTCGATCGGTGAGGATTATTATAATAGAACATTAGTTCTATGTCAAACACATGTTCGATAATCTTATAAGATTCCGAACAGCCAGCGCACAGCGTTACAATGCGTTTTATCCGAAATATTGCTCCCTGCCTATCCCCTATGAAACTGACTAGTTTCAGTAACCGGCAGTTTGACGCACACACTTCGATAATTGTTGCAGTACATTATAGAATAACCGCCGCTGAAGGCCTGGCCAGTGATGGATGCAGCTGAGTGGCCGCCAGCCACGCCTCGATCCCGGCAATCGGCAGAATACCTTCTTCCGTCACAATGCCCGACAAAAGCTCGAGGGGAACGAAATCGAACGGCAGGCCACCAAGCTGAGGCGTGTATTGTTGGGCTTCCTTAGGTTCAAACCCACGTTCACGCTCATCCAGCCAAAAGCCCGGCGGAACGAATTTTTCGCTGCCGCACAAGGTATAAAACGGTGTTCCAGCGGCGCGGGCAGCTTTGGCCATCGCTAAAGTGCCAGCCTTATTCACCAAACCATCAATCGTGAGCATGTCGGCCCCAACCAACACCAGATCGGCGGTGGCGATTGCAGCCACCGCAGCAATATCATCGTACAGTGTGGCCGCCACCCCCCGATTACGCAACAGCTGAACTGCCTCGCGCCCCGCCGAACCAGGAAGTGCCTCGGCACATACGACTTCAAACCGCCGCCCGGCGCGCTGTGCATGAATCAAGGCATGCTGAATCGTACTACTGAACGAAAGTGTGACGATCTTGCAGCCTTCCCGAATTAACCCTAACGTCTCTTCCGCAACATGCAGTGCATGCAGTCGAAGCTGGCGCTTAAAATCATCAACCACTTTCTCAACAGCCTGGTGCAAATGCAGCGGTGATTCCCCCTGTTCTATGCGCCACAGCACCATATTTACCAGGGTTATCAACGGAGCCACAACGGGCTGCGCACGAATAAGCGCGCGCCCCATCAGCAGCATTTCGCGACGAAACGCCTCGGCAGAAGGCGCCTGGCCCGATGCTGCCCGTTGCGCAAGAATATCGGCGGCCCGGCTTGCAATATGTGCTGCCCCAGAATGATTATCGGCGGCAAGCGCCGCAATGGCCTCGAAGCTCGTCCCTTCCAACACTCGATCTCCTCCCAGTACCATCCGGCATTGTAACTACTGGGTATTGACCACGCAGGGGGCATCGTTGCTTGCGTAGTTTACACTATCCGATACAGCGTCGTAGCTTGTAACTCAAATAAGCGTTGTTGGCATGCCCCTATGGCGCACACTACAGCGTGGTCTTTCCTTGGCTGTACTTGAATGAAGATGGGCAAAATTTAGCGCTCAATCGAGCGATGCGCAAGCAGATTACGCACCAGTGTCTCCAGGCGATCAATTGCAAATGGCTTAGCAATATAAGGGTTGCCGCTCTGGGCAATACGGGCCTGGGTTGCCGCACTGAGTATATCGCCGGTAACGAAAACCACCCGCGGCGCTAGCTCGGGATAATCTCGCTGGATAGTTTGATAGAGGTCGAAGCCACTCATCCCGGGCATTTTAACATCGCTGAGCACCAAGTCAAATGGCTCGCGTTTAATACGCTCGAGTGCGGCGGCACCGCTATCAACAATGATCGGGTTGTGCCCAAGCTGGCGCAGCAGCCGGGCGAGCAAGCGCGCCACCGGCTCCTCATCGTCTACCACCAGTACGCGGCAACGCGTCATCGCTTCAGTAACGCGTGCCGTGTCAGGCACATCAAGCAAATCATCATCATTAGAAAGCGAACTAATCAGCGGCAATGCCACCGATACGGTACTGCCCTGGCCGATCTCGCTTTCGGCCCAAATACGCCCACCGTGCTCGCGTACAATCCCAAAGCAAATCGAAAGCCCCAGGCCAGTACCCTGGCCGACTGGTTTCGTCGTGTAGAAGGGATCAAAGATACGGTTGAGATCGCGCTGCGCAATACCAACGCCGGTATCGGTAACTGCTAACACGACTTCTGGCACTGCTGCGCTACCCTCAGTACCGGGTGGGGCTGTAACATAGGTGTGCAACGTGATCGTTCCAGATTTTCCGCGCTCGGTAATTGCCTGGTGCGCATTATTGAGCAGGTTAAGGATCACCTGTTGGAGTTGGAATGGATCAGCGATCGTCGTTGGCAAATTGGCGTCGAAATCGAAAACAACCGCAATATTATCAACGCGCATCTGGTACGCACGTAGGCTCAGCGTATTGCGGAATACCTCGTTGAAGTTAACAACGCTACGCTCGGGCTTGTGTTCGCGCGCAAATACCAGCAAATTCTGCACAATCCGCGCAGCTCGTTCAGCCTGAACGCTAATGTGCTTCAGATCATCGCGCATATCGTCGCGCAGGTCGGTTTCTCGCAGCATCAGCTGGGTATAGCCCGAAATACTGGTGAGCGGATTATTAAGCTCATGGGCCACGCCAGCCACCAGCTGGCCGATCGACGAGAGTTTTTCAGAGTGAATGAGTTGTTCTTCAAGGCGGCGGCGTTCGGTCAGGTTGCGCGCAATACAGTGAAGTCCACCCGCCCGCCCTTGCTCTTGCAGCAGGCGCGCGCTCACCTCTAGCACAATGATTTCGTCATCTTTGCGGCGCAGCTGTAGCTCAAATGGCGGCACCGATTTGCCAATCAGCAGCTCGGCAAACCGATGCTCAACTTCTTCCCAGGCATCCACCACGGCAAAATCTTCGAGGGGATGGCCGAGCAGCTGCGCTTCGGTATAGCCGGTGATAGTTGTGCCAATTTTGTTGATGCTTTGAATAGAGAGCTGGCGATCGAGCATGAAAATCATGTCGTAGGCATTTTCGAACAGGTCGCGGTAGCGCGCCTCGCTGTGTTTCACCTCGGAATAAAGGCGGGCATTCTCAATCGCAATCGCCGCATAATCTGCCAGCGCCGAGAGGAGATATTGATCATTTTCACTGAAACTACGATCGGCTTGTTGATTATCGACTGCCAGTACACCAAAGACGTGCGCGCCAACGCTCAGCGGTACCTGCAAAATCGCCCGCACGAGAAAGCCAGTTTTCACCTTGAGCACTGTACCGTTGGTGGCTTTATCAAGCCGGATAGGCTTGCCACTACGAATAACTTGCCCAGCCAAGGTATCTTCGATCGGCATCCGCATGCGCTGGACGCGCTGCTCGCCCAGGTTCTTTGCGGCGCGTAAATACAGCTCGTCGGCGTTGGGGTCGCGCAGCAGTAAGAAACCTTCCTCGGCACGGGTAATATAAACGGCGGCTTCGACGATCCGTTCGAGGAGCTCTTCAAGATCGAGCAGTGCACTCACCGACTGGCCGATCGAGTACAGCACAGTCAGTTCCTTCACGCGTTGTTGCAAATTTCGCGTCAGCTGCTCTTTTTCCCGGCGTAGGCGGCGCTCGCGTAATGCCTGATCAATGACAGCCTGGGCCTCGGTTTCGCTGAACGGCTTGATCATGTAATTGCGCGCGCCTAGGCGAAACGCTTCAACCGCAATGCCCTCCGAGCCGTGTGCCGTCATCAAAATAACCGGCACATCATAGCCTTCCTGGGCGATCAAACGGAGTAAATCGAGGCCGCTAATATCGGGGAGCTGAAGATCGAGGAGAATAAGATCGGGCAAGCGCTGCCGCAAGCGTTGCAGCCCCTGCCGACCAGTATTTGCAATGACCGAGGTATACCCTAGCTCTGGCAGAATATATTCTGCCAGCATGGAACAGATCTGCTGGCTATCGTCAATAATGAGGATCTCTTCCATAAGTTATCACGTCAGGCTGAAATGCTTTAGATGGTATGCCACATTCTCATTATACAGCAGCAGCGCAAGGGCGCAAACCTTTTTGCTTACAAGTTGATTGCCAAAGAATATGGCGAGTTCATTTGTTGGTTATGCGCCTGCGACCGTTTGGGCAATCGATGGCTCATCCGTTTCTCATCACGGTTTCACGCGCAACTCAATTTACTCTGTCATACTCTGTATTGCTAAGTTCATAGGTGCGCATATTGCTAGCACCGCACCTATTTCCGCATAACACGCGCGCTGCGCGCAAGGTTTGGGAGAAAACGATGGAAAATCGCACAAAAGTATTTGTTATAGTCGGGCTACTGGTTACCTTCCTGTTAGGGGCAACGCTCGGCGGCGTCATTGGGGGCGGGGCCGCGTACTACTTCACGCGTCAGCCGGGCGGAGCGCCGAGCGCACAACTCCAGGCCCAGCCGGTGGCAAACCGCACGAACGATGTGCAGCCCACCACCGCACCAGCCCCCGCCGCTGGCACTATCCCCACGGTTCAGCCAGCACCAGCGAATAACGACAATGCCGTGGTGAATGCGGTCAAATCGGTATCGCCAGCCGTGGTGACGGTTGTGAATACCTTGCAGGCCGACGCGCAGGGAAATGACCAGCAAGGTATTCCATTCCCAGGCCAACTCCCTAATCAGCCGAATGTTCAGCCGCGGGCGAGTGGCTCGGGGGTGATCATTAGCAAAGATGGCTATATCGTTACGAACAACCATGTGGTTGAAGGCGCTGCCTCATTGGCGGTAACCTTTGCCGATGGCACCCGCCACAATGCGACATTGGTTGGTACCGACCCACTGAGCGACCTGGCAATTATTCAAGTGAAGGATGCGATCCCCGGCTACGCGCCATTGGGCGATTCTGCTGCCCTGCAACCCGGCGAAACCGTTATTGCCATCGGCAGCCCGCTGGGCGATTTCAAAAACTCGGTGACGGTAGGAGTTGTTAGCGCGTTGAACCGCACCGTACCAGGCAGTGGCCAAGAAGGCCTGATCCAGACCGACGCAGCCATCAATCATGGTAATAGCGGTGGCCCACTGGTCAATCTGCGCGGCGAAGTCATTGGCATTAACACGCTGGTGGTGCGCGGTAGCGGTACGAGCAGCGACCAGGCCGAAGGGTTAGGCTTCTCGGTGCCAAGCAATACCGTGAAGCATGTTGGTGACGAACTGATTGCCCACGGCAAGGTCGAGTACCCTTACCTCGGCATTAGCTACAGCATGATCGACGCCGATGTAGCCGCCCAGGAAAATCTGCCGGTGCAGAACGGTGCGTTAATTGGGGCCAGCTCGAACAACCAACCAGGGGTGGTGAGTGGTACGCCTGCTGCCAAGGCGGGTCTGAAGGATGGCGATATTATTACCGCAATTGGCGACACCAAGCTCGACAGCAATACCTCATTGCGCGCGGCACTGTTGAAATACAAGCCAGGCGACACGGTAGCGATGGATGTGTTGCGCGGTAATCAGACTTTAACAGTGAACGTTACCCTGGCAACCCGCCCGGAGAACTTGCCGTAAACCGCCTCTGGAAAGCTGCAACTTCATACTGAGCATGGTCGTGGGCTGATTGCATCGATAGCCAACATAGTGACCGACCTTGGATATTCCCGAGGTCGGTCACATTGCGTAAGCCCTACGCAAGCTCCCGGGCAACACGGTATGGGTCAGTGGTGATACAGCTTGCCGCAAATAGCTCCATCGCACCAATGTCATTCCGATTCGTCAGTGGGTTCCCACGATCGCCCACCCGCGCAACCACTGCCATATCGCGCCAATTTTCGGCGGTTGGCAGCAGTGGTGGCAGGGCAATTGCCGCATTAAACGCCCGTACTCCCTGGCGCTCAATTAACGCCCGCACGTTTGCCGCAAATGGCTCAATCATATCCTCGGCGCTTGGCGCTAACAGCACGATCTCGCGGTTACGTACCGGAGTTAAATGGACGAACCCACGGGCGGTATTCCCCGCTGGCACTGCTAACCCCAGCGCTTCATGCAGAGCATACAGGTCATCCAGGTATGCTGCGCCCGCCATGGCACGATACGCCTCGGCAGCCCGTCGCCAGTTCTCGATCCGCGCGAAGTGCATGCCACGCGTGAGCGCCAGCTGCATATGGCCGTGCATCAGTGTCGCACCGCTCTTCGGCAGACAATTCCAGGTAATTAACGGGTAAATTGCGGCCGGATCGGCGGCGTGGGCAGCGGCAAACCAGCGCAGCGCTACTTCAAGGAAATCGGCAATCTGGGCCGGGCCAGGATGCAAGGGATGCGGATCATCGAAGATTACCAGGCCATGCCATCCGTCGTATTTTGCTACATTCGACGCGCTGAGGCAATAGCGCCCACGAATCCGGCCAAATACATCGGCAGTCGTCTCGTGCTCAGGGTCGGTAAACACATCGTGCCCGGTCAGCTCCTGCGTAATCCAGGCCTCAAGCGCTTCATCTTCGGGGTAATCGGCATTGGGGCGATGTGCGCGCACCGGGTTGAACAGCCCCGACTCAAGCGTGAAGCGATTGACGATTTTGACAATCGTTTGCTCACGCACCGCCGCCACATCACCAAAATGCTTCTCAACCCACGGCTCCATTAGCGGCGGCACAACCGTGCGCCCTTGCATAACATCAATCTGATAGATGCGCTGGCCGATCTGGCGGAGCGGTTCGGGCAAGCTGGGCACCTGCTCATTGATTGTGGCAATTGTCTGGTTAGAAATGGAAGTCGCAGTCACACAATTTCTCTCTCTATAAATGCGGTTCCGTATATGTATGTTATACCTAAACAATTTGCCAGTGTCTATAATCTGTTTTATGATCCATACTGAATCGCAGCCCTATGAAGCAAATGCATGGAATTGCGCCATCTGATCTATTTTGAAGCGGTAGCCCGGCACCAGCATGTATCGCGCGCTGCCGCCGAGCTGTCGGTCGCACAACCGGCGGTGAGCAAGCAGATCCATGATCTTGAAAAAGAATTGGGCGGGATTGCGCTGTTCGAGCGGGTGGGGCGCAATGTGCGGCTCACCGAGGCCGGGCAGGCGCTGCTCGAACATGTGCGCATTATTCTCGCGCAGATCGAGGCCGCGCAGTTCGAAATTCGTGAGCGTGTGGGGCTGCAAAGCGGGCAAACGTCGATTGGCGCGCCGCCAAGTGTTGGCGTGCAGCTACTGCCGCCGCTGCTGGCCCAGTTCAATCGGCGCTACCCTGGCCTGCGGCTGGTGCTGCGCGAGGGTGGCACCCAAACCATGCTGGCACTGCTCGAAACCGGCGACGTTGATATAGCCGTTGTGACGCTGCCCGTCGCGCGGCGCGGGCTGCGGGTTACACCACTCTTCACCGAAGAGCTGGTGATTGTGGTAGCCCCCGGCCATATGCTGGCGCAGCGCAGCACCGTGGCAATGGCCGAGCTAGCCACCCAGGCGTTTTTGCTTTATCCACGCGGCTATGGCATGCGCGATAAAACTCTCGAAGCCTGCCGCGTCGCCGGATTCACCCCGCAGATTGTGCTCGACGGCGGCGAGATGGATATGGTGCTGCGCATGGCCGAGCTGGGGCTAGGCATTGCACTCATGCCGCGTTTAGCATTGCAGGGGAATACGCGACTCACCGCCCTACCCGTTAGCGATCAGCGGCTCACGCGCACAATGGCGCTGGTATCGCGCGAAGATCGGGCGCTAGCACCGGCGGCGCGAGCACTACGCGATTTCCTTGAACAAGAGCTGGTACCTCAGCGCGACGCAAGTTAATGCGCCTATTCGCCTCACAAGCTATGTACCCTTAGCGCATCCATCGCACCTGCATCGGCGTAGTATCATCCAATGGTGATACACTTCACAAACTCATAGGGCGGCTGCGGGCAACATTGCCCACAGTGCACGCTACGTACATACTCGCTTGCCGCCAGGAAAGGGTTCGTAGATGTCTGATTTTCTTGCTGCCCGCTCGCAAATGGCAATGTCACTCGCATTTCACATCATCTTTGCGGCGGTGGGTATTGGCATGCCACTCTTAATGGTGCTAGCCGAAGGACTCTGGCTACGTACCCGCGATACAACCTACCTCACCCTGGCAAAGCGCTGGGCCAAGGGCACAGCCATTCTTTTCGCGGTTGGCGCGGTGTCGGGCACCGTGCTATCGTTTGAGCTTGGGCTGCTTTGGCCGGGGTTTATGCGCTTCGCCGGGCCAATTATCGGCCTGCCCTTTTCGCTCGAAGGCTTCGCCTTCTTCACGGAGGCGATTTTCCTGGGTATTTACCTGTATGGCTGGAAGCGCGTGCCGCCGCGCATGCACCTGTTTGCCGGGATTATGACAGCAATCAGTGGTGCAATCTCGGGCGTGTTTGTGGTCATGGCGAATGCCTGGATGAACTCACCGGTCGGTTTCCGGCTAGAAAACGGCCAGCCCGTCGATATCGACCCGATTGCGGCGATGTTCAACCCCAACTGGTTTCAGCAAACCCTGCATATGACGATCGCCGCCTACCTGGCGACGGCTGCGGCTGTTGCTGGCATCCATGCATTTATGCTGCTGCGCCACACCAACGACCGTTTCCATCGGCGTGCGCTCGGCATTGCACTGGGGATGCTGGTCGTTTCGGCCATTCTTCAGCCAATCAGCGGCGATCATAGCGCGAAGGTCGTAGCCGAAGTACAGCCCGCCAAGCTTGCCGCGCTTGAGGCGCAGTTCCAAACCGAGCGCGCCGCGCCGCTGCGGATTGGCGGCATCCCCGATCCGGCAACCGAGACCACGAAATTTGCCATCGAGATCCCCGGTGGCTTAAGCTTCCTGGCGCATGGCGATTTCAATGCTGAGGTGATCGGCCTCGACCAATTCCCGCCCGACGAGCGCCCCAATACCGTGCTGGTGCATCTCTCATTTCAGCTGATGGTCGCCTGTGGGTTTGCGCTGATGGGGTTGGGCTTGCTCAGCACCTGGTTTGCCTGGCGGCGCAAACGCCTGCCCGACCAGCGCTGGCTGCTGTGGCTGATGGTACTGGCCGGGCCACTCGGCTTTATTGCGATTGAGGCAGGCTGGATGGTGACCGAGCTTGGCCGCCAGCCCTGGGTTATTTACAACGTAGTGCGTACCGCCGACTCAGTAACGCCGATGCCCGGTTTAATCGTGCCATTTATCACCTTCACGCTCTTGTACATCTTTCTGGCAGTTGTCGTCGCCTGGCTAATGTGGACGCAAATCATTAATGCGCCAATGTCGGATATGCAGCGCAGCCATGAGGAGGCCGGGCATGCTATCGCTTGAGCTAATCATCGCTGGCGTTATGCTGGTTGCGCTCATTTTCTATGCGCTGCTGGCCGGGGCCGATTTTGGCGGCGGCGTATGGGATCTCTTTGCCACCGGGCCACGCGCCAGCCAGCAGCGCACCCTGATTGCCAGCGCGATTGGCCCGATCTGGGAGGCGAACCATGTCTGGGTTATTCTAGTGATTGTGCTGCTATTTACCGCCTTTCCACCAGCCTTCGTCGCAATTATGACGGCGCTGCATATTCCATTGACGGTGATGCTGATTGGCATTGTGCTGCGCGGTGCGGCGTTTACCTTTCGCGCCTACGACTCGCAATCCGACGCTGTACAGCGCCGCTGGAGCCGGGTCTTCGCCATCTCAAGCGTGATAACGCCGATTATGCTGGGGGTGTGTATTGGCGCAATTGCCTCGGGCGCGATTACGGTAGCGAACGGCGTGGTAACCAGCGGCTTCTTCACGGCCTGGCTGGCACCTTTTCCGTGGGCAGTTGGGGTATTTGCGCTGGTGCAGTTTGCGTTCCTTGCGGCGGTGTACCTTACCGTCGAGGCTACCGACGATGCGCTGCGCGAAGATTTTCGGCGGCGCGGGCTGGGTGCGGCAATTGCGCTGGGCGTGGTTGCATTGGTGGTGTTCTTGCTCTCGGCTAGCGGTGCGCCGCGTATTCGGGCAGGTATTAGTGCCAGCCCGTGGGCCTGGCCGCTGCAAATCAGCACGGGCATCGCTGCGCTCGGGGCGATCGGCGCACTCTGGCGGCGGCATTTTCTGCTCGCGCGCACGCTCGCCGCAGCGCAGATCACCTTGATTTTGCTCGGCTGGGCGGCTGCGCAATACCCCTACCTGGTCGAACCAGACATCACAATTTTCGATGCGGCGGCCCCAGCCATTACCCTGCAGCTGCTGCTGACTGCGCTGAGCGTAGGCGCGCTACTGCTGTTCCCCTCGCTCTATGTGCTGTTCCGCATTTTCAAGGGGCCAGATGTGTTTAGCCTGGGCTTGCGTGTTCCCGGTGCCAACCGGCAGCGCGACGAGGCGCGCCACGCCAGCGACCAGTAGGGGCATACGCGGTGCAGCTAGGTGTTCAGGCCAGCGCGTCGGCCAGCACCTCAGCGAGATGGCGCGCCTGCCACCCGGTACCATCGGCAATTTGCTGGCGGCAGCTTGCGCCTAGCGCTACCACCGTGGTATTCGGCGCAAGCGCGCGCACCGCTGGGAGTAGCACACGCTCACCAATCGCCTGCGAGATGGCGTAGTGCTCGGCTTCGTAGCCAAACGAGCCAGCCATCCCGCAGCAGCCGCTATCAAGCTCGCGCACATCGGCACCCGGGATCAGGCGCAACAGCGCCAGGGCAGGGGCGGTGCTGGCGAGCGCCTTCTGGTGGCAGTGACCATGCAGTAAAAATGACCGGGTGTCTGAGTTGCCACGAAGACACAAAGACTCGACGGCAAGAGGGTTTGTTTCAGTACTTTGAGGCTTTGAGTCGTTGTGGCGCTGAAAGCTCAGTTGTGTGCGCCCAGCGCGAATCTCGTCGGCGAGAAATTCATCGAATAGGAAGCTCTGGCGCGCCAGCGTTTGCACGCGTGGGTCATCAAGCATGTCGGGCAGCTCGTCGCGAAAGGTCAGAATACAGCTCGGTTCCAGCCCAATAATCGGCAGACCCGCATCGAGGTAGGGTGCCAGCGCGGCAAGCTGCTGCTGCGCCAGCGCGCGCAGGCCGCCCAGCTGACCTTTCGAGATCAAGGGCCGACCGCAGCACACCCGCCGCGCGGGCAGCAGCACGCGGTAGCCCGCCGCCTCAAGCACACGCACCGCCGCACGCGCCACCTGCGGTTCGTTATAGTCGGTGAAGGTATCGGGGAACAGCACGACCGCACGCGCCGCTGGATTGACGCCGGGGTGCTGCCGCCGCGCAAACCAGGTGTGGAACGGCACACGCGCGAACGTGGGCAGGCGACGGTGGCGGCTGATACCCAATAATCGTTCTTGCAGCACCGGCACGCCCGGCAACGCCAGCAGCACATTTGCCAGCGGAGCCAGCGCACTGCCCAGCCGGTTGAGCTGGCGAATATTGGTGAACAGGCGCGTGCGCAGCGATACGCCATGCTCGGCATGGTAGTGGGTGAGCCATTCCGATTTCAGGCGCGTCATGTTCACGCGCGAGGGGCATTCGCCAGTGCAGCCTTTGCATTCCAGGCACAAGTCCATCACCGCGTGCATACGTTCGCCGGTGAGCTCGGCAGGCGGCAGCGCGCCCGAGAGCACCATACGCAGCGCATTGGCCCGCCCACGCGTCGAATGCTGCTCGTCGCGCGTAACCATGTAGCTCGGGCACATGGTGCCGCTAGCAGTTTTGCGGCACAGCCCGTTGCCATTGCACAGCTCGGCAGCGCCCGCCATGCCGCTGGTATCGGCAAAGCGAAAATGCGTTTCGAGCGGAATGCGCACGCGGTAGCCCGGCCCATAGCGCAGCTGCGTATCCATCGGCGGCGCATCGACGATTTTGCCCGGGTTGAGTAGGCCGCGTGGGTCGAATGTGCGCTTGACCTCGCGAAACGCCTCATACAGCGCATCACCAAACAGCGCGCGGTTGAACTCGGCGCGCAGCATGCCATCGCCGTGCTCGCCCGAAAGCGCGCCGCCGAATTCCAGCACCAGATCGCGGATGGCCTCGGCGATGGCGCGCATGGTACGCACATCTTCGGCGCGCTTAAGGTTAATCAGCGGGCGCGCGTGCAGCAGCCCGACGCTGGCATGCCCGTAGAATGCAACCTGTACCCCGTGTTCAGCGCAAATCTGGCGGAAGCGCTGGACATACGCGCGCAGGCGTTCCGGTGCTACTGCCGAATCTTCCACAAACGTTTCGGGCTTCAGGTCGGGCGAGAGCGATTGGAGCAGCGGCAGGCCAGCCTTGCGCACTTCCAGCACCGCCCGGCGTGCTTCGGGCGTTACCGCACGCGTGAAAGTGAAGGGCGGCACACCCGCCGCGCGTACCTGCGCCTCCAGCCGGTCGAGGTCGGCGCGCACAGCGGCAGGCGTGTCGCCAAAGAATTCCACCTGCAGCAGCGCACCCGGCTCGCCCTGCACAAAGCTCGCCAGGTAGCGCGCATACTGCGGCGAGGCGCGCGTCAACCCGAGCAGAATATCGTCCATCAGCTCGACTGCCGCAGGCTGGCAGGCCAGGCAGGGCAGCGTCGCGGCCAGCGCTTCGTCGAGCGAAGCGAAAGCGAGGATGCCGATCGCGGTGTGCGCCAGGCGCGGCACTAGCCGCAGCTTGGCCGCCGTCACCAGCGCCAACGTGCCTTCCGCGCCAACCACAATGTTTGCCATGTTGAATGCGCGGCGACCGACCATCGCCCAACCACCATTGTTTTCGCTCGATTCGGCGTGACCCTGTTCATCAATCGCCAGTGGTCGGTGGTTGGTCATCGGAACAAAGGCGTCGAGGTTGTAGCCGCCCACGCGGCGCAGCAGCTTGGGGAAGCGCCGGTCGATTTCTTCAGCGTGCTCGCGGGCCAGGCGACGCACCGTGCGGTAAGCGCAGCCTTCCAGGCTATCGAGCAGCAGTTTGGCGCGCAGCTCGTCGTCGCCGAGCGGGCCGAACTGTGCCACGCTCCCATCGGCCAGCATCACCCGTAATTCCAGCACATGGTCGATCGTCTTGCCATACACAAGCGAGTACATGCCCGACGAATTATTGCCAATCATGCCGCCGATGGTGGCGCGATTGGCAGGCGCGACATCGGGCGCAAACTTCAGACCATATGCCGCCAGCTGCGCGTTCAGCTCATCCAGCACAATGCCTGGCTCCACCCAGGCCCAACCCTCGGCGGCATTCACTTCGAGCACGCGGTGCATATAGCGGCTGAAATCGAGCTGAATGCCACGCCCGACGACCTGCCCGGCCAGGCTGGTGCCGCCGCCGCGCGCCAGCAGCGGCACACCATAGCGCCGCGCTACGCGCAGCACAGCTGCAACATCTTCGGCATCGCGCGGGCATACCACTCCCTGCGGGGTAGCCTGGTAGATGCTGGCATCGGTGGCATACAGCGCGCGCGATACTGCATCGAACAGAACATCACCGCGCACCGCCGCACGCAGCTCATCGGCTAGAGATCGGCTTATCATGGTATGCCTTGACATCAACCGGCTTCTCTTTTATATTTTATAAAATATCAAACGGAACGTCAATTGAAAAGGTTGGTGAGTCATGCCCCAGCACATGGCAGGCATGGTGGCGCTTGTCACCGGGGCCGCGCATGGAATCGGGCGCGCGATTGCCGAGCGCTTCGGCATAGAAGGCGCGCAGGTGGTGGTGAATGATGTCGATGCCGCCGGGGCCACAGCCGTAGCTGCAGCGATCGTTGCTGCAGGTGGCACGGCGATCGCGCACGCCGCCGATGTCTCTGATACAGCCCAGGTCGATGCACTGTTCGATGCGATGATCGCGCGCTTCGGCACCATCGATGTACTGGTGAATAACGCCAGCCTGACGAATACCGAGCGTCATTTCCTCAACGCCGACGCCGACTGGTGGGATAGCATCATTGCCGTCAATTTGCGCAGCACATTTTTGTGCAGCCATCGCGCCGCACAGATTATGGCACGCAAAGGCAAAGGCGCAATCATTAATATGTCGAGCGGGGCAGCCACGCGCGCGCATCGCGGCAACGCCGCCTACGATGCGTCCAAGGGCGGCGTCGAGGCCTTCACCCGCGCAATCGCGCTTGATCTCGGGCCGTATGGCGTGCGCGTCAATGCGCTGGTGCCCGGCTCAATCGATAGCAAAGGACTTAGTCCCGAGATCAAGCACGCGCGCGGCGAGAACTTCCCGCTAGCGCGCATGGGCGAAACCAGCGAGATGGCTGGCCCGGCGGTGTTCCTAGCCTCTGACGACGCGAGCTATATCACCGGGCATTGCCTGGTTGTCGATGGCGGCTTGCTCGCCCAGCAGCGCTCGGCCACAGTCGATATTTTCCCGCTGAGCAAATTCCCCAAGCTCGGCGAGTGACGAAATAATTCACCACAGAGACACAGAGATTGTGGAGTTGCAGGTTAAGGGTTTGAAGGTTGCGTAGTTCCACAGTTCTTGGTTCTCAGTTCTTCGGTTCTTCGGTTCACTGACTACTGAACAGGAATCCTATGCAATCACGAAGCTACCGCGTCGGCGTGGATATTGGCGGCACCTTCACCGACCTGATTATTGTCGAAGAGGGTAGTGGCGCATTCACGGTGGGCAAGGTGCTCACCACGCCCGACGACCCTTCGCAGGCGATTGAGGCAGTGCTGAGCGAGGCGCTTGCGCGCGCCGGGATCGCGCCCGCCGAAATTGCCCAGCTCGTCCATGGCACCACGCTCGTCACCAATGCGATGATTGAGCGCAAGGGCGCGCGCACTGCACTGCTGGCGACAGCGGGCTTCCGCGACGCGGTGGAGATTGGGCGCGAAAATCGCTACGACCTATACGACCTGCTGCTCGAAAACCCGCGCCCGCTGGTGCCGCGCTACCTGCGCTTCGATGTCCCCGAGCGCACGCTGGCCGACGGTACGGTGCTAACCGCGCTCGACGAACAGTATGTTGAGCGGCTGGCGGGCGAGCTGGCCGCCGCCGGGGTTGAGGCCGTAGCAGTTGCCTTTCTGCACAGCTTCACCAACCCGGCGCACGAGCAGGCCGCCCGCGCCGCCGTGGGCCGCGCCGCCCCTAATATGCGCGTGTCGATTTCTTCGGATGTGGTGCCCGAGATTCGCGAGTTCGAGCGCACCTCCACAACGATCGCCAATGTGTATGTGCAGGCGCGCGTCGAGCGCTATTTGCGCGAGCTTGAAACGCGATTGCAGCGCATGGGCGTGGGCGGCAACCTGTTCCTGATGCTTTCCTCGGGCGGCATCGCCACCGTCGATACCGCCGTGCGCTACCCGGTGCGCCTGCTCGAATCTGGCCCGGCGGCGGGCGCGCTGGCCGCCACGGCCTATGGGCAGGCCGCGGGCCACCCCAATCTACTGTCGTTCGATATGGGCGGCACCACCGCCAAAATCTGCGTTATCGACCAGGGCCGCCCGCTGATTGCGCACGAGTTTGAAGTCGATCGTATGTACCGCTTCAAGAAAGGCTCGGGCCTGCCAATCACCCTCCCAGTTATTGAGATGATTGAGATCGGCACCGGCGGCGGCTCGATCGCGCGCGTCGATGCGCTGGGGCTGCTGAAGGTCGGCCCCGACTCATCTGGCTCGGTGCCGGGGCCGGTGTGCTATGGACGCGGCGGCAGCGAGCCAACCGTCACCGATGCCGACCTGGTGCTGGGCTACCTCGACCCGGCTTATTTCCTGGGCGGGCGCATGGCACTGGATGTAGCAGGCGCGCGGCTGGCGATTAGCACGCGGATTGCCGCGCCGCTGGGTATCTCGGTTGAAGCTGCGGCCTGGGGCATTCACCAGATCGCCAACGAGCACATGGCCAATGCCGCGCGCGTCCACGCGCTCGAGCGCGGCAAAGACCCACACCGCTTCCCGATGTTTGCGTTTGGCGGTGCCGGCCCGGTGCATGCCTATCGCATCGCGCGCGCGCTAGGCGCACCGGCGCTGCTGGCCCCGCTCGGCGCAGGCGTGATAAGCACGGTCGGTTTTCTCTCGGCACCGCTGGCCTTCGATTTTGTGCGCTCGTGGCGCGGCCAGCTCGGCGCACTCGATTGGGCACACGCCAATACGCTGCTGCGCGAAATGGAAGCCGAAGGCGCTAGCCTGCTCGAAGCATCGGGAGTTACTGCGGGCGCAGTGCGCTACCGCCGCGAGGCCGATATGCGCTACGTCGGCCAGGGCCACCAGATTCGTGTGCCGCTGCCCGACGGCGAGCTGAACGATGCGCATCTGCCCGCGCTGCAAGCCGCCTTCGAGGCGGTGTACCGCGAGCTGTACGAGCGGCTTGGCCCGCCGGTGCCGGTTGAAGTCATCAACTGGCGCGTGGTTGCGGCTGGCCCCGAACCCGAGCTGCAGCTGGCGGTGCGCGCCGAAAACGCTACTGCCGAGGCTGGCGATGCCGTGAAGGGCGCGCGCCCGGCCTACTTTCCCGAAACCGGCGGCTTCACCAGCACCCCGATCTACGATCGCTATCGCCTCGCGCCAGGCGCACAGTTCACTGGCCCGGCGATCATCGAGGAGCGCGAATCGACTGTGATTGTGGGGCCGGGCGCGCGCTGCCAGATCGATGCGCAGTGGAACCTGGGAGTGGATCTGGCGAGTTAGCTTGCTACTCACCACAGAGACACAGAGGACGCAGAGGTTTTACTTTTGGCCTGCTATTCACCACTGAGACGCGGAGGGCGTAGAGATGTTACTTTTGGCTTTTTCTTTACTCCGTGCCTCTGTGTCTCTGTGGTAAAAAACAAGGAAACGCCATGGTTCTCGACCCGATCACCCTCGAAGTGCTCTGGAACCGGCTGCTCTCCGTGGCGAACGAGCAGCAGGTTGCGCTAATGCGCACCGCCTTCAGCACGATCGTGCGAGAGTCGCAAGATCTCGCCTGTGGCGTGTTCGACACGCGCGGCCAGATGATTGGGCAATCGCTCACCGGCACGCCCGGCCACATCAACCCCATGGCTACCGGCGCGAAACACCTGCTGGCCGCCTACCCACCCGCTACGCTGCGCCCCGGCGACGTGCTGATTACCAATGATCCCTGGCTCACCGCCGGGCAAGTGAACGACTTCACCGTACTCACCCCGGTGTTTCGCGGCGACACGATTGTGGGCTACTTCGCCAACTGCTGCCACTCTGCCGACATTGGCGGTCGCGTGCTCTCGGCGGAGGCGCACGAGGTGTATGAAGAAGGCTTGCGCGTGCCAATCACCAAGCTGTTCGACGCGGGCGAGCCAAACCACGAGCTGCTGAAAATCATTCGCGCGAATGTGCGTACCCCCGACGAAACCGTCGGCGACCTGTATGCCCAGGCGTCGTGCAATGCGGTGGGCGCGCGCAGCCTGTTGCAAATGATGGACGAATTCGGGCTGGACAGCATCGACCCGCTGGCCGACGCGATTATCGCCCGTTCTGAAGCTGCCATGCGCGAGGCGATTCGCGCGCTGCCGAATGGCCGCCACGAGCACGAGGTGTGGAGCGACGGCTTCGAGGAGCCGATTAAAATCAAAGTAGCGGTGACGATCGCCGACGAGGATATTTATATCGACTTCGCTGGCTCGTCGCCGCAGAGCCGCCGCGGCATCAACGTGGTGATGAACTACACCCACGGCTATGCCTCATTCGCTATGAAGGCCGCGATCAGCCCGGACGTGCCGCACAACGAGGGTGCCTTCCGCCCGGTGCATGTCAGCGCGCCCGCAGGCTCGATCCTGAACTGCCGCCCGCCTGCGGCAGTAGCCTCGCGCCACCTGATCGGCCACTTCCTGCCCGGCGCAATCTTCGGCGCGCTCGCCCCGGTGCTGCCCAACCGGCTGCTGGCGGGCGGGGCCGACCCCGGCTGGATGAGCATCTGGCGCGGCGCATGGCCCGGCACCGAAAACCCGTTTATGCTCACCGTGTTTCAGCTGGGCGGGATGGGCGCGCGTGCAATCAAGGATGGGCTGAATACTACCGGCTTCCCGAGCGGCGTGGCAGGCGTGCCCGCCGAGGTGATCGAAACGCTCGCCCCGCTGATTCAGCACCGCCGCGAGCTACGCACCGACTCGGGCGGCGCAGGCGCGCAGCGCGGCGGGCTGGGCCAGGCTACCGAGCTGAGCTATCGCGGCGACGGGCGCTGGAGCGTCTCGGCCATGATCGACCGCACGCGCTTCGCGGCCCAGGGCTTCGACGGCGGGCAGCCCGGCGCGCCCGGCGGTTTCTACGCCAACGACCTAGGCACGCTGGCACCCAAAACCGTCGTGTGGTTCGCGCCCGGTAGTCGCGTGCACCTCGACCCACCCGGTGGCGGCGGGTATGGCCCACCGCTGGCGCGCGAACCCGAGCGCGTGCTTGCCGATGTCGTCAGCGGCTATGTTTCGATTGAAGCCGCCGCGCGCGAGTACGACGTCGTGATACACTACACCGGCACGCCCGCGCAGCTGGTGCGCCTACCCGAGCACTACACGATCGACTGGGAGGCGACCAGCGCGCTGCGCGGAACATAGAGGGCAGCCAAAGGGTTAACACGCTTTCCACAAACTCTAAGCGGTAAACCATGGACAACAACACCCTGCTTCAGCACTTCGACCAGGATCTGCGAATCGACATTGTGTACCCTGGTATGCGCAAAGACATAGTGCCCGGCCTGGTGCGCTTCGTGCGCCCGGCCCCGGGTATGAGCTTCATCAGCTATACCGATCTACCCGCCAGCCAGCTCGACGCGGCAGTTACCGAGCAGCTGGCCTACGTAGAAGAACACAAGCTGGTGTTCAGCTGGAAGACCTACGCGCATGACCCGCAGAACGGCCTGGCGGAACGGCTGACGGCACACGGCTTCGCCGCACCCGCGCCCGAGCCAGTGATGCTGCTCGACCTGGCGGCTACGCCCGCGCCGCTGCGCACCCCAGTGCAAGCCAATGTCCAGCGGCTCAACTCTACCGCCCGGCTCGAAGACGTCATTATGATCGAGGCGCAGGTGTGGGGCGGCGACTTCACCTGGCTGCAATGGCGGCTCACCGGGCATATGCACGTGCCCGGCTACCTGAGTGTGTATGTTGCCTATGCCGACAACCGGCCAGCCAGCGCCGCGTGGGTATACTACCAGGCCAACGGGCGCTTCGCCAGCCTGTTCGGTGGCTCGACACTGCCCGCCTATCGCGGGCGCGGCCTGTACACGGCGCTGCTGGCCGCCCGCGCGCAAGAAGCACTGGCGCGCGGCTACCGCTACCTGCTGGTCGAGCCTTCGGACATGAGCCGCCCAATCATCACCAGGCTAGGCTTCACAACCCTGACCTACGCGCAAGATTACGAGCTGGAATGAGCCAACTCCGGTTGAGCACTTTCATTTTCTTGTGCCGCACCGCGCGATGACCTCGTAATCAAGCACGCTTGGTACAAGATGTTGTGACAAGGAGACACCAGACGCGAGCACATGCTTTCTCCTTAAACTCTCTGTGCCTCTGTGTCTCTGTGGTAAACATTCGGAAGTATATTCGGGGGCAGAATGACTATCACTTCCCGCAGCGGCGCGCAGCTACTTGTCGATCAGCTGCTCATTCACGGCGTGGACACCATCTTCTGTGTGCCGGGCGAGAGCTACCTACCCGTGCTCGATGCGCTCTACGCGCCAACCCAGGATGGCCGCGTGCGCCTGGTGAGCGCGCGCCACGAGGGCGGTGCCGCGTTTATGGCCGAAGCCTACGGCAAGCTCACCGGCCAACCGGGCATCTGCTTCGTCACGCGCGGGCCGGGGGCTAGCAACGCGGCGATCGGGGTGCACACCGCCTTCCACGATTCCACGCCCATGATTCTGTTCATTGGGCAGGTCGCGCGCGGGTTCAGCGAGCGCGAGGCATTTCAAGAAATCGACTTTCGGCGCATGTTCGCGCCGATCAGCAAATGGGCCACCCAGATCGACGATCCAGCGCGCATTCCCGAGCTGCTGGCGCGCGCCTTCGCGCTAGCGCGCACTGGCCGCCCCGGCCCAGTGGTGATTGCACTGCCCGAAGACATGCTCGACGAAGCCGCAGCCGTGGCCGATGCACCGCCCGCCCAGCGCGTGCAGGCCCACCCCGGCGCGGCACACATGGCCGAGCTGCATGCGCGGCTGGCCGCCGCTGAACGCCCACTGCTCTTAGTCGGCGGCGGTGATTGGAACGCGGGCGCGGCGGGTGATATTCGCGCCTTTGCCCAGGCCAACCACCTGCCCACAGTTGCGTCGTTCCGTGCGCAAGATATTCTCGACAACGCCATGCCCGAGTATGTTGGCGCGCTGGGCGTGGGCGGCAACCCACAGCTCCAGCAGCGCCTCGCCGCCGCCGACCTGCTGCTGGCCGTGGGCGACCGCCTGAGCGAGATGATCACCGACGACTACACGCTGCTGCGCGTGCCCCAGCCTGCACAGGCGCTGGTACACGTCTTCCCCGAACCTGCCGAGCTGGGGCGCGTGTACCAGCCGCAGCTTGCCATCGTCGCGGGTATGCCCGAATTTGCCGCCGCGGCGCGTGCCCTGCCACCCAGCGACGGATCGCGCTGGGCCGCCTGGGCCGCCGCGGCGCGCGCCGAGTACGAAGCCTACCTGCAGCCCGGCCCCACGCCCGGCGCGCTCGACCTGGGCGCCGTGTTTACGTTCCTGCGTCAGCGCCTGCCGCCCGACACGATTATCACGAATGGGGCAGGCAACTACACCGCGTGGTGCCACCGCTTTTTGCAATTCCATACCTACCGCAGCCAGGTTGCGCCCGTGAACGGCACCATGGGCTATGGCGTACCGGCGGCGGTGGCCGCTAAGCTGGTACAGCCTGCGCGCATGGTGGTGGCATTCGCTGGCGACGGCTGCTTTCTGATGAATGGGCAAGAGCTAGCAACGGCAGTACACTACGGGCTGAATATCATCGTCATCGTCATCAACAACGGCATGTACGGCACCATCCGCATGCACCAGGAGCTGCGCTTCCCCACGCGCACAATCGCCACGGCGCTCAGCAACCCCGATTTTGCCGCCTATGCCCGGGCCTTTGGCGCGTTTGGCGCGGTGGTCGAACGCACCGCCGAGTTTGCCCCGGCCTTCGAGGCGGCGCTGGCAGCAGACCGACCGGCACTGCTGGAATTACGCATCGACCCGGACGCAATTTCGCCGCGCACGACCCTCAGCGCGCTGCGCAGCCAGGCCCAGCGCTAACCCTGGCCGCCTGCGCCACAGCTTGACAAGCGCGCGCCGCGCCCGTAGGATTGAGCGAGTGACAATGCCGGATCGGAGGAGCGCGATGAATTATTTCCTGACCGGAGCAACCGGGTTTATCGGTGGGCGCGTGGCCCAGCAGCTAGTTGAGGCAGGCCACCGTGTAACTGCGATGGTGCGCAACCCGGAAAAGGCCCAGGATGTAGCCCGGCTGGGCGTTACCATATCCAAAGGCGATGTGACCGATAAGGAAAGCATGCGCGCGCCGATGCAGGGCGCCGATGGCGTGTTCCATATCGCGGGCTGGTATAAAATTGGCGGGCGCGACAAGCAGGCGGGCACGGCGATTAACATCGACGGCACGCGGAATGTATTAGAACTGGCGCGCGAGTTGGCGATTCCCAAAACCGTGTATACCAGCACGCTGGCGGTCAATTCCGACACGCACGGCAAGCTGGTTGACGAAACCTACCGCTATACCGGGCCGCACCTCACCGAATACGACCGCACCAAGTGGGCCGCACACCAAATCGCCGAGCAATTCATTGCACAGGGGCTGCCGCTGGTGATTGTAATGCCCGGCCTGGTGTACGGCCCCGGCGATACCAGTAGCGTGCGCACCACATTCATTCAATACCTTCAGCGCAAGCTGCCAATGATGCCACGCCAGACGGCCTTCTCCTGGGCGTATGTCGATGATATTGCGCGCGGCCATATTCTAGCGATGGAGCGCGGCAAGCCGGGGGAAAGCTACATTATTGCTGGCCCCACCACCACGTTTGAAGATGCGATGCAGCTCGCCGAGCAGATTACCGGCGTGCCCGCGCCCCGGCTGCGCGTGGGGCCGGGCGTGCTCAGCGCTGGCGCACGGCTGATGGGCGTGGTGGAGCGCGCTATACCCGTGCCCGATGATTATAGCGCCGAGTTTTTGCGGATTAACGCGGGTGTGACGTATATTGGCGATAATGCAAAGGCGCGCCGCGAGCTAGGCTACAACCCGCGCCCGCTGAAAGAAGGGCTGGCCGAAACACTGCAACACGAGATGCGGCTGCTGGGCATGCCCGTGCCGGGCGACACAAAAAGCTGAGCCAGGCTTCTTATCTTTTCGTGTGGTTTTTCGAAAACCACACAAATACGGTCGAAGTACCGCGCACATCCTACAAAGAAATTCCTGGCCTCCACCCTAACCCAGAAAGCACACTCATGCCACCACAACCCACCCTGGGCTGGAACCCCGAACGCACCTGGCTCTTCGTCGTTGGCACGCTCGAATGGCAACACGCCGACAGCTTTAGCGCCTTCCCCAAGGAAAACCGCCGCGATGCCGCACTGGTCGAGTTCTTCCGCGCACAGGGCGTACCCGCCCAACAGATCACCTACCTCTGCGATCGCCGGGCCACAACCACGCGCATCCAGCAAGCGCTTGAAACCCAGCTCGCAGCGGCGGGCGCGGGCGATCTGCTGGTGCTGTATTACTGCGGGCACGGCGGCAAGTACGACGACGGCGCGGCCTATTTTGCCAGCTACGATACCAACTGCGAAGCCAACCTGGGCTGGCTCGTCGCCACGATTCCCGCGACGATTGAGCGCCACTTTGGTGGGGCGCGCGCGCTGCTGCTGGCCGATTGTTGCTACTCGGGGTGCCTGGCCGACGCAGTTGCCCAGCAGACCCGGCGCGTGGCCTATGCCACGCTGGCCTCGTCACTCGCTAGCGAGCTTTCCACCGGCAACTGGACGTTTACCGAAGCGCTGCTAGCGGGCCTGCGCGGCCAGGCCTTTGTCGATGCCGACCACGATCATGCGATTACCCTGGCCGAGCTTGCCGCGCAGCTCGAAGCCAGCATGGCCTTCGCCGAAGAGCAGCTCGCCACTTTTGCCACCACCAGCGGCTTCAACCCGCATATCGTGGTTGCGGCGGCGCAACCCCGAACCGACCCACGCATTGGCGGGCGCGTGGAGGTGCATGCCAGCGGCGCGTGGTACCCGGCGCAGATCATCGACGCGCGCGACGAGCAGCTAAAGGTGCACTACTACGGCTACGAAGCGAGCGACGACGAATGGGTCGCGCCTGCGCGCGTGCGCGAGGCCGCGCGCCCGGCCTACCGCGTCGGCACGGTGGTCGAGGTGCAGTGGAGGCGCAGCTGGTACCCGGCAAAAGTCGTCGCGGCGCGCCTGGGCATCCACCAGATTCAGTACGATGACTATGGCCCCGAGTGGAACGAGTGGGTGGCGGGCAAGCGCATTCGGCTGCCCAAGCGGTGAGTGCAGCACCAGCGCAAGCCCGCCCGATATTATTAGGACTTTCGCTTACTCAAGCAAATTCTTCTCTCTCTCTTGGTGATGTTTTGCGCTCCGCGTAAAACATCACCAAGAAAAAAGAAAAAGTACCTTGCTGCCGCAGGCACATAAACAAGTAGGCGAAAGTCCTAATTATGGCGCAGGCGCTGCGTTCGTCAGCGCTTCCAGTCGCTCGACCAGCGCGCTAAACACCTGCATTGCCTGCTCCACTGGCGCGGTGGTCGTGAGATCGACGCCTGCATCTTTTAATAGCTGGATCGACTGCTGCGATCCGCCGCTGCGCAAAAAGTGCATATAGCGTGCTACCGCAGGCTCGCCTTCCTCAAGAATACGCTGCGCCAATGCTAGCCCGGCTGAAATTCCAGTAGCGTACTTATAAACATAGAAATTCCAATAAAAATGCGGTACTGCTCCCCAAAAGGAGCTATCGGCAGCATCAACTGTTACAGCTAGCCCACCATATTGGGCGCGCAGCTGTCCAGCCAGCTCAGCAAAATGCGCCGCCCCGAGCGCTTCACCCTGCTCAACGCGGCGATAGACCTCGCGTTCGAATTCGGCAAACATGGTTTGTTCGATTAACGTCGCGGCAATACTATTAATTTGCAGACTCAACAGCCCACGCAGCTGGTCGGGATCAGTGATGGTACGCAGCAAGTGTGCAAACAGTAGCGCTTCATTGCAGGTCGAGGCGACTTCAGCTACGAAAATGGTATAGGTGCTGGTGCAGTATGGCTGGGCCTGGTTGGCCAAATAGCTATGCATGGCGTGGCCTGCTTCATGCGCCAACACCAGCACATCGGATAGTGTATTTTGCCAGTTGAGCAGAATGAACGGCTGGGTACCATATGCCGACCAGCTATATGCACCGCTGCGTTTGTGTGGCGTCTCATGCACATCAACCCAGCGTTCTTCATACAGCCCGCGCCGCAATGCTGCGGTATATTCTGGCCCCAGCGGTGCGAGCGCCGCAAGCACCAGCTCGCGCGCGTCGTCGTAGCTTATCGATGGCGGCGGCACCTGTGACAAAGGCACCAAAAAATCGTAGAAGTGCAGGGTATCTAGACCGAGCAGGCGCTTGCGTAGCTCAAGGTAATGATGGACACTCGGCAAATACTGGTGTACCGCATCGATCAGCGAATGATACACCATTGGCGGAATAGCATCTGTATCTAGCGCGGCCTCTAGCGCCGATGGATAGCCGCGTGCTCGCGCCTGGAAGATATTTGCCCGTAATGCGCCATTCAGCGTTGCGGCAATTGTGGTTTGATGTGCCAGGTAAGCCGCGCTATATTGTTCTAGCGCAGTGCGCCGAATGTCGCGCTCGGGCCGTTCGAGCAACGCCCATAGCCGCCCGTGGCTTAACTCAATCTCATTCCCTTCGGCATCACGAACGGTGCCAAATACCATGTCGGCATTTGTTAATGCACTGAAGATGGTATCAGGAACTTGCATAAGCTCGCCGGCCTGCGCCAATACCTCCTCAACCTCAGCCGAGCGCATATGCGCGCGCCGCCGCCACAGCTCACTCACCAGATAGTGGTAAGGCGCCAACTCAGGGGTTTGCTGTATAAATCCATTGAGTGTTGTATCACCAAGCGCCAAAATCTCGGGCGTAACAAAAGCTGCCGCAGCATTACTCTGGGACTGAAGCGCTACAATTCGGTCGAAGCGCGCCTGCTGATCCGATTGCGATAGATCTTCATCGCGGCGAAAAACAGCATACACCAGCAAGCGCTCGATAGTGCGGTTGATTTCGTCGCGCAGGCGCAACACAGCCAGAAATGCCGCCCCTGAATGAGCAAGCGTTCCTTGCAGCGCAGCAAGCTCGGGTAATCGTACCGCAACCGCACGAAAGTCCTGCTCCCATAGCTCTTCGTTTGCGTAAATGCTGCTTGTGTTCCAGCAATACTGTAGCTCGATCTCGTTGCGCGGGCGAAGGGCGGCTTCCATAGCATGCTCCTTTGCTTGTGGGCCATTTGTGAAATAGACCAACTTGTATTGACATACGGTCTGTCGCGCGGCGCAGGCGAGTAGTGCATATTGCGCATGTAAAGTGAACGGTCGCCAGCCCTTTTTTCGTGCATTCTCTTCCCAGAAATGCACACATTGCAACCAAACCAGGGCAGGATTACTATGGATGGAAGAATGCCTCGATCGTATTCGGCTCGATTTCTTGGACAGTGATAATGAAGATGAAGAAAGCGATGAAATGGGGATGCCATCGTTTGAGGTAGAATCGTAGCTACAATGTCATTAGAGCTTCCCGGCAGCTATGCGAAACAAACCGCATATACGTAGTAATGCTCACTGCCGGGAAGCTGAGGGCAATATTCCAGCTGCCAGGCACCTTCACTTACCTGCACAATCGCCGCCCAAGTTCGGGTAAGAAAGAGCGATACATACCATTTCAGGAGGACGCTGCAAGCCAACGGAACGACTCTGTAAGCCAACGGAATCACATAACAAGCCAACGGAACGACTCTGTAAGCCAACGGAACCACGTTGCAAGCCAACGAAACGACTTAGCACCCCAACGGAACCACGTTGCAAGCCAACGGAACGACTTAGCACCCCAACGGAACCACGTTGCAAGCCAACGGAACGACTCTGTAAGCCAACGGAATCACATAACAAGCCAACGGAACGACTCTGTAAGCCAACGGAATCACATAACAAACCAACGAAACGACTCTGTAAGCCAACGGAACCACGTTGCAAG
>JAFEAS010000109.1 GCA_018266315.1 Chloroflexi bacterium SZAS-1
CAAATTAAGACTTTCGTTTCCTTGTTTATTTGCCTGCAGCAGCATGATACTTTTTTAGTTGTTCTTGATGATTTTTGCGCAAAGCGCAAAAATCACCAAGAACAAGAAGAATTTGCTTGCGTAAGCGAACGTCGTATACTCTAAAACTGACGCGAGTGCAGCGCTCGGATTCGGCGGGTTTTGGAAGCTAGATAGGTCGTGTGGCATAAGCGTCGGCGTGCAATGGCTTCCCGGCTGAGAAACGGGCAACAAAAAGCCGCAGATGACACAAGCGATTGCACATTCTTGCGTTTCTGCGGCTATTTGGGAATGCGGGGTTCTGCATTAGGAAGTGGTGGAGCGAAGGGGACTCGAACCCCTGACCCTCTGCTTGCAAAGCAGATGCTCTCCCAGCTGAGCTACCGCCCCTGGCGTATGCCACCCGTGTATTATAGCCGACCTCGGGAAGCTGTGCAAGCGATAGTAAAACCTGCTTCAATAGATCCATTGCATCACCGCAAACGCACACTGCCAGGCGGCTAATGGTACTTTGGGTAAGCATGGCAATAGTACTTCGGTAGAGCCCAAGATATGACCACTGGTGCATTGTCATTGCCGGATGTAAATGCTATAGTTATGCACGTGGAACGGACACGCAATACAACATCACAGTAGCTGCTCCACACACGCCTGGCTTACCGAAAGGTCTCGCTCGCAAAGTCGTTCTAGCTGGCATCACACTATCATTCTAGCTGACAATCTAGCACAACAACGTAGCACACATTACACTAGCAATCACGCCAACATCACAACCCATTTAGCGAGCAGTGGGCTTGCCCACATACTTCCAGTACGTTGCTCATCGCTGTTTCCTTTAGTAAGCCAAGCGTAGGCTGAGGCCCTGGCATATTGCCAGGGCCTCGGTCGTTGGGAAAATAGGGACGCAACGCCCCAAAATATTATTCAGGAAGTAGCGTCTGGTTAAGCAGCTCCACCGCACGCACTACTTCATGAGCCACTTGCTCAGCACTCAGCCTGTCCGTATGCACAGTCCAATCGGCGAGCGCGTATACCGCCTGGCGGCTTTGCTTGAGGGCGCGAACATGCTCCAGCGGGTCGGCAGCGTCCAATAGTGGGCGCTTGCCTTCAGGCATTGCCTGCTGGCGCTGCTGCTGAATGCGTGCGCTGAGCGTTTCGGGCCTGCCTTCCAGTGTAATGACCCAGCCTGCGTCGGCCATAAACGCACGATTTTCGGTGCGGGTGGGAAGGCCACCACCGGTAGCTACGACGCCTGGTGCCATGCCTATAATTGTGCGGAGCGCTGCGGTTTCACGCGCACGAAACCCTTGCTCACCTTCTTGCTCGAAAATTTGCGGGATCGGCATGCCGCTCTGCTCGACGATCAGACGATCGAGATCGTAGACGGGCATATTCAGCCGGTTACCGACCATCTGTGCCACCGTCGATTTGCCTGAGCCGCTGAAACCAATCAGGAAAATGCTGCGTGTGCTCATACTACCCAAATTCCTTTGCCCCAATGTCGGTGCGGTAGCTGCGCCCTTCGAAGCTTATATGGTCGGCGTTGACGAGCGCCACCCCGCGCGTCCCCGCCAGCGTCGCACCACTTGCTACAAGCGTAAGCACCAGGCCACCGCTGGTGCGCAGCCCGCTCGTCTGGCTTGTACCCAAAAACGGCAGTGCTTGCGACAAGCTACTCAATAGGCTGCTACTTCGCTGGCGCTGTGGGGTATAGTGCAAGCCTGTGGCGCTTTCGGTAGCGCTATGAAACACGCGCACCCCTTCGTCGAGCGCTTCGGTGCCGCTCACTGGCCCACCCACTGCGAAGTGATGCGGATAGCCACGGGCAAACAGCCCTAGCCCAACCGTCACCATTGGCGACCAGGTTGGTGCAGGGAGTTCGTGCAGGCGCTGCGCGATTGTGGCCTGCAACCAGGGTAACAGGTCATCTTCCAGGCGCGGCAGTACCACCTGCGCTTCGCCTTCGCGCATGCTGGTGTGCAGTGCAGTGAGGCGTGGGCCTTGCTCGGTGACAATACAGTCGATGCCGAGCAGCCCCCAGAATGGCAGGCTATCGCGCGCCAGGGCAGCTACCACTGGCAAAAGCAGCCGCTCGTGGAGGTAATCGCCCAATTTGCGCGCAAAGGTTGAATTGCCCGTATGTGCGCCCACGCCGCGCGCCATCGCCCCAGTGTCGCTAGCATCGATGTGATCGTAGAGGCGTACTGGTAGGAGTGGTACGGACGTGCGCCCATCGGTGAATGCCGACATCACCACACGCGGCCCGGCCAGCGCGGCCTCAATAACGACGCCGCCGGCCGAGCCATCCAGGCTGTGCGTGGCAAACAGCTCGCGCATTCCTTCCAACGCGGCGTAGCGATCTTCGTACACTGCCTCGCCGCCAAGAGGATGGTCGGCCTTAATCATTACGGGTAGCGGCTGCGTAGCCAGGTATTTCTCAGCCGTCGCGTGGTTGGTGAAGGCGCGGCCCGGCGCGGTGGGCAAGCCGTGGCGTAGCATAAATTCTTTCGCCTCACAGCGGCTGCGTTCGAGCATAGTTGAACGTTGCGATGGGCCACATACGCCAATATGCAGCGAAACGACCTCATCGACCAGGCCAGCCAGTAGCGGCTGGCTCCCGGCTGGTACAATCAGGTCGATACCCTCATCAAAGGCCCAGCGCGCCACTGCTGCCGAGTCGCTCGTATCAAGGTCGGCGGAAGGAGCGAGCGTGCTCGTGCCGCCATTACCCGGCGCACAAATAAGCTCGCTTACCAGCGGGCTATTAAAGAGCTTCCAGGCGAGCGCGTGGGCGCGGCCATCATCGCCAAGTAGTAACAGTTTCATATAGTTGCCAGTATATCATAGCCGTTTATAGGAGGTTGCAAGCAACAGGAGAGGTAGGTGCTTGAGCGATTGCTGATGCAGTTAGGGCTTTCGCTTACACAAGCAAATTCTTCGTGTTCCTGGTGATGTTTTGCGCTCCGCACAAAACATCACCAGAAACAACGAAAAAAGTACCGTGCTGCTGCAGGCACATAAACAGGTAAGCGAAAGTCCTGTACCAGAAAATAGACGAATCCGAGCGATATGTATGAATACGAAGGCGGTGTAGCTGTCTTCGTATCTTTTTGTGCTTTGGCGGAAAATTATATTTGTATCTAAAAATAGTTTATGTATTAATCGTTAAAATAAGTTAGTGCGCGATACATTGTTTATTACGAGTTTATACATTAAAGCTGTTCATATAAATTTGGTAAATCGAAAAATACTGGAAATTAAGCACATTTCAGTGTTAAATTTGTTGAAATTAAGCTTACATACAGCACAGATTAATTTATGGGTGCTACAGTATCGCCGTGCTGATGACCGAGTGGGCCCCTCCGAAATCGGTACAAACGTCGTAATAGAAACAGCGTGTGACTGTACGACGCAACTCTCTCTTTTACTATTTGTTGAGGAGGAAAACACAATGGCTGCTGGTAGTTTTGAAGTTTCTGGTTCACCAAATCTGTTGAAGGGCGCGATTGCTGCTGAAGTGTACGAGCTGGGTGGGGTAGCACCAACCAATATCATTCGTATCGACGAGGCATGGAAAGTCAGCATCGATTGGGAGCTGATTGGGTCGCTCAAGTCGATGATCTGTGGCACCTGGTGTTTGCATCTGCACCTTGAGTCGATTGGGCAGGGCCAGGAACTCGACCTGTTCGAGGGCAAGGATGAGGTGCATGTACCGCTGGAGCCTTGCGGCACTGGCAAGTACCACTACGATTTCGTCGTTCCAGCGGGCACAGTGAAGCCTGAGCACTGCTCAACCCCCTATAAGCTGGTAACAACCCTGACTTACCTGAACGAATGCGAGCGCCCCGGCCCGATGGCTGGCTTCGTCGAGGGCCAGATCCTGCAGTTCTACGATCCTGGCACAACCACCCCGTAATCGCATCGCCTGATCGCAACTGGAACACGGATGGTGGGGGCAACCCCGCCATTCGTGTGTTGGCAGCCGGGTCTCACACTATACGTGGCTTATGATACTCAGTCGTTTGATACCGAATTCGTCAGTAGTATTATGCACTATGCGCGAGCGTTTGGCTTTGTCGTGCGTAATACGTAGTGCATGATATACAAGTATTCAGCCGGATGTGGTATGGGAGAAAATGACATGAGCGAAATTTCTCAACCTGCGCAGCTACCGGGTACGGCCCTGTCTGCCGATTTTAAGCTCATTCGCGGCATTGGCCCGGGTGTTGAGCAGCGGCTGCTCGCGGCAGGGGTTACAACATATGCACAGGTAGCCGCGCTCACACCCGAAGAGCTGGCCGAATTGTTGGTCGGGCTAGTTGGCCTAACTGCCGAGCGCATTCGCCAGTATGATTGGGTAGGGCGCGCCGCCGAGCTTGCCGAGCGCCTGGCTGCTGGCGATATTCCAGCGGAGCCAGCTTCGCGCCTGCACTATGCGACCTATCATGTCGAGCTACTAGTGGATGAAACCCAGCGCGCACGCCGCACGCGGGTGACGCATATTCAAAGCGGGCAGGAACACACCTGGGCCGGGTGGGATAGCCAGCGCCTGGCAGCGGCGATTGAGCAGACGGCAATGTTATACCCCGAGGCGCTTGCCACAGCGGCGCTGCCTGAGTCCGGGCCGAGTACACTACCGATGATTGAAAAAGACAATTTGTCGCAGCCTTTGGCTGTTCCTCAGCCCAGCGTGGCACAGGCTATAGCGCCAACGCTGCAGCTCACCCACCTGGAATTTGTGTCGCAGGGTGTGGATGATACCGGGCGGCTGCTGCGCTACGATGTGCCTTTCGATGCGGTGATAACGCTTGAATTTCGGGCAGCAGGCGCAGGAAGCTACGAGTACCAGGCGCTGGTACTGGCAAAAAGCCTGAATCGTTCTGCGCGGGTGGTGGTTGGGCGAGCGGATGGGCAGCTGGCACCTGCCGAGCGCATAACGCTGATTGTGCCAGGCGCTGGCTTGGAACCAGGCATGTACCGCACGGAGGCACTGGTAGTCGTAATGGGGGCTGGTGTACCGGGCGGCGCGGCGCTACGGCACAGCGCAATGCTCGAAGGTGGCCTGGTGCAAATTTACTAGC
>JAFEAS010000010.1:0-4209 GCA_018266315.1 Chloroflexi bacterium SZAS-1
CATTACCCTGCCGGTTCACGATACGGTTGCGGCGGCGGCCTGAGCCGGGGGCAGAAACTTCGCAGCATACGAGCGCCTTAGCGCACGACCCTGTTGGTGCAATACTGCTCTTCACTGTCACGCATCAGCCTGTGGCGCAGGCACTACCTCTCCATTCGCTACTGGCTCCTCAAAGCGGTAGAACTGGTCGAAGAGTACTTGTAGCACCACCGTCACTGGCACCGCCAGCAAGGCACCAAGAATTCCCCCCAGCTCGGCACCGAGAAAGAGCACAATGATAATCACCAGCGGGTGCAGCCCGACGATATCGCCCACCACCTTGGGATAAACGATATTGGCCTCAACATTGGCTATTACCAAATAGAGCACCAGCACGCCCAATGCCAGCCACGGCGAAACCGATAAAGCGACCAGCATCGCCAACCCGGTAACAATCGCGCCGCCAACATACGGTATAAGTTCCATAAACGCAGCCGTTAGACCCAGCGCGAAGGCATAGGGCACACCAATAAGCGCCAGCCCAATACCAAAGCACACCCCATAAAACAAACACACCAACAGCTGGGCACGCACCCAGTGTCCAAGTTGTTCGCCGATCTGAGATGCCAGGCGCGTGGCAGTGGCCCGATAGGAAGGCGGGAAAAAGCGTGTAATCACCCGCAGTGTAAACCGCGCATCGGAAGTGAGAATAAAGGCGATTACCAGCACGAGCAGCCCATTAAGCAAGGCCGAAGTGAGCGTGCGCCCCAGGCCCACCAGCAGCGCCCCCAGGCCACCCACTACGGCTCCAACCTGATCGCTGAGCTGCTGGGCAATATCATTCACCTGGATGCTTTTTGCAAAAGCTGGCAAGTACGGAACCAGCCAGGTACTCGGCAGATTAATCAGTGCCTGCGTAATACTTGGTAGGTTTGTGCTCAGCTGGTTAGCTTCGTCAATCAACACGGGCACAATAATCGCCACCACCACGCCCAGCGCTAGAAATAGCGCCACATAGATCAGCACAATTGCCACCACACGGGGCACGCGTTCGCGCTCGAACCAGCTCACCGCTGGTGTAATGGCAACGGCCAAAAGAATCGCAATAAAAAGAATGAGGAGAATACTGGTGAAATTGGTGACGATCCATACGAGTAGGCCCGCCGCTAACAGCAGCGCAATACTTTTTACCGTAATGTTGATTGAAAGCGATTGTGGCATGATCTCTACCTGCCTGTTTAAGCCAAAACAGTTCGTACCAAGTATAGCACTTGCTCTGCCACGGTAAAAAAAGCGTGATATTAGGAGGGTATGGTACAATCGTCAGCTATGCGGCTAATCGCCGGGGTTTGGTGAACGTCAATAGGCAGCATATTCAATGGAAAGTACACATGCGCAGCGCACGACAGGGGGATTGCTGGGAGGCATGGCGCTCGCGCTAGCGCTCTTCTATTGGGGCGGCACGCTCCTCACTGCCCTGGCGGGCCTTGGATTATTTGGAATACTAGCGCTGGTGCGCCCCGACCTTGCGCTGCTATTTGTTCCGTTCACAGTGCCGCTGTATCTAATCCCTGGCTCGCTTCCGGGCCTGCGCGCGAACGGCTTTGCTCTCCACGTACACGAGGCAGCGCTGCTGTTGAGCGCTGGGGCCAGCGGCGTGCACCTCCTGCGGCGAGGGGCGCAACTGCCCCGGCTAACTGCAGCATCGTTCAGAATCGCCCTGCACCAGTATGCGCCGCATACGCTCTTTTTGCTGGCGGGGGTTATCGGGGTGCTGCTCGCCGTAGCGCGCGGCCCAGCCCTAATCGAGTTTCGCCGCCTGATTGTGGAGCCGTTGCTCTTTTATGCCCTGGCCCGCCAACAATTACGCCACTGGCACACTCAGCCCACAATCCCGGCGCTGATTAGCGCCCTGGTAGCGGCTGGCGCGGTCGTCGGGCTGCTGGCCCTACTGCAATATAGTGGGCTTGATATTGTGCCGCTGCTAGGCAAAAAGCAATGTTTTGCGCCCGATGGCAGCCCGTGCCAGAATATCATCACCGATGGGGGCGTGCGGCGGGTTCAATCGGTGTATGGGCATCCCAACAATCTGGGCCTATTTCTTGGGCGCGTATGGCCGCTGGCCGCAACACTCACATTGCTCTGGTATCGCTGGAAACGACCATGGCTGCGCTGGTTTGGCGCGCTGAGTACATGCCTATGCCTTGGCGGCCTTGTGGTATCGTTTTCGCGCGGGGCATGGCTAGGCGCGCTTGCCGCGGCTGCGGTATTGACGTTCGGCGCCGCGCAACCCTGGCTGCGGCGTAGCTCGCGCGGCACGCTGATCAGCGCAGTGCTGGGTATGGCAGTTGTGCTCGCCGTGCTGGGCGGGCTGGCGCTTTCGCTGCGGGGCGATGTTCGCAGTGGCAGCACGCCGGTACGCTTGTTGCTCTGGGAAGAGGCGCTGGGGTATTTGCGAATACACCCGCTGGGTATTGGCCTGGATCAGTTTGCAACGTATCATGATCCAAAATCAGGCTTGAGCCTGATCAAGCCGGTGCTGATTGGCACCAGCGAACAATATGTCGCCCACCCGCACAACCTGCTGCTCGATATCGCCCTACGACTTGGGCCGCTCGGTCTAATCGCATTTGCCTGGCTGCTCTGGCGTTTTTTCCGCACCACCTTCCGCGCGCGCCAGGCGCTGCTGCTCGGCATTACTGCTGCTATGGTGGCGGCGCTCGCCCACGGGCTGGTTGATAATTTCTACTTTGTGAGCGATTTGGCGATTGTCTTCTGGCTATTTATTGCGATGAGCGAGTCTGTAGAGCCGAAATGAACGGTTACTGCTTGAGGAACAAGCAGCCAGTAGCCTGAGAGCATAGCACTATCGCATTGTAGGCTACCCCGACCGCAGAGGAATGAGCATGAGACTTCCCCCATTGATACTTGAACGCAAGCTCGTGAGCCGCTTATGGGGCGGTAATAGCCTGGGCAGCTGGATGGGCCTGGGTAATGTGCCAACCCAGCTGGCCGAATCGTGGCAGGTGTACGAGCATAACCGCATTACTGAAGGCCCATTTGCAGGCAGCACGTTGGCCGAGCTGGCACAAGAATATGGTGCTGCGCTGCTTGGCACGCGGCCATTTGCGCGTGGCGGCACCGATTTCCCGCTCCTTGCTAAATTTATCGACGCCGCCGATCACCTCTCGGTACAGGTACACCCCGACGATGCGTATGCGCATACGGTTGAGGCGCATACCGGCTTTCATGGCAAAACCGAGGCGTGGTACATTCTGCGCGCCGCGCCAAATGCCGAGCTGATTCATGGCCTGGCGTGCCCCAGCAATCGTACCGCCTTCGCCGATGCGGTGCAGAATGGCACGGTGATGGAGATTGTGCGTCGCATTCCTACGCAAGCGGGCGACACCTTTTTCGTACCAGCCGGTACGATTCATGCGATTAACGCCGGAATTATGCTGTTCGAGATTCAGCAGAAATCCGACCTGACCTACCGCGTGTATGATTACGACCGCCGCGACACCGCTGGTAAACTGCGCGAGCTGCATATTGAACAGGCGCTGGATGTGGCAAATTTCGGGGCACAGCCACCTGCAACCGTTCCGCCCCAGCAAATCGATGATACGCGGACATTGTTGATACACTGCGAGCACTTTACCATGGAGCGCTGGGATGTGCGTGCGCCGCTCGCCGCCACCACCGACCCGGGCAGCTTCGAGATTCTCACGCTGATTGATGGCGCGCTGACATTACGCTGGCCTGGCGGCACCCGCACCCTGGTACGCGGTACCTCGGTGGTGCTACCCGCCGTACTTGGCGATTACACGCTCGCCCCGATCGATACCGCCGCCCTATTGCGCTGCTATGTCCCATAACTAGGCAGCATACCGCCCAATAGATACCCTGAGCATCTGTCTTCAATTGTGGAAGATTGGACAATGATCCGTCCTTGACGGAACACCATCTTTCATTTACCATCCCTGGCTGCAAACAACGCGTCTCTATCACTTACGCAAAGCACAAGCAGCAGTGAACGCACACCGCCTGTTTTCTTATGGCAGCGATGCGTATGGAGAGGAATGTGACCATGACGTATGCCGTTAATCCGACGATTTTTCGCGCCTACGATATTCGAGGCGTGGTCGATGCCGACCTTTCCGAGACGGTATACCAAACCCTTGGCCGCGCTGCCGGTACGTATTTCCGCCAGCGAACCCCCGAGCGCGAGCA
>JAFEAS010000010.1:4264-26882 GCA_018266315.1 Chloroflexi bacterium SZAS-1
ACCGGCTGCAATGTCATCGACATTGGTATGGTGCCTACGCCGCTGATGTACTTCGCCGTAGCCTACCTGCATGCCGATGGTGGCGCAGTCGTATCGGCCAGCCATAACCCACCCGATTTCAATGGGCTGAAGCTCCGTCAATCGTCGCCACAATTTGGCGGCGAGCCGCTTAGTAGCGAGCAGATTCAAGCCGTGGGCAAAATCGCGAACGGCGGCGAATTCGCTAGCGGCAATGGCAGCTACGAACAGCTTGACGTGAGCAATGATTATATTCAAGATGTTGTGCGCCACATGAAGCTTGAGCATCCGGTGAAAATCGTGCTTGATGGCGGTAATGGCTCGGGTGGGCCGCTAGGT
The DNA here is from genome assembly GCA_018266315.1 of Chloroflexi bacterium SZAS-1. GTDB lineage: Bacteria > Chloroflexota > Chloroflexia > Chloroflexales > Roseiflexaceae > Kouleothrix. Next base: position 4,622 of record JAFEAS010000010.1, read on the forward strand.
GTGCGCACCTTCGAGGCGATTGGGTGCGAGGTTGTACCGTTGTATATCGAGCCCGATGGCACCTTCCCTAACCACCATCCCGACCCATTAAAAGAAGCCAACTTACGCGACCTGATGCGGCTAGTACGCGAGAGCGGCGCGGCAATTGGCATTGGGCTTGATGGCGATGCTGACCGGCTGGGCGTGGTTGACGGCACAGGCACCATGGTCTTCGCCGACCGTTATATGATTGCACTGGCGCAGCACGTCCTTCAGGCCGGGCCTGCCCCGATCATTTTCGATGTGAAATGCAGCACCGTACTGCGCGATGCCATCCGCTCGTTCGGCGGCACACCCGTTATGTGGAAGACTGGCTACCCGAACGGTTCAGCGAAAATGCGCGAGCTTCATGCGCCGCTGGCAGGTGAGTTAAGCGGCCATATCATTACCAATATCGAATATCATGTGTTCGACGACGGCATCTTTGCGGGCTGCTATCTGCTCAAAGCACTCGAACAGCGCGGGCAAACGCTCGAACAGGCGCTCGCACCATATCCAATCTTGCCCTCGCTCCCTGAAGACCGGATCCATGTCGATGAAGCAAGCAAATTCAAGATCATTGAGCATGTGCGCGATACCTTCGCGCCCAGCTACGATGTGAGCGATGTCGATGGCGTGCGGGTTGATTTCGGCGATGGGTGGGGCGTAGTACGTGCCTCAAACACCGAACCTGCCATCACCACACGCTTCGAAGCCGCGACACCCGAGCGCCTTACCGCAATTCGGGCGCTCATGCTCGCCGCAGTCGACGATTTCAAACAATCACATCGCGCATCATAACCAGTGTATCCTGAGCGGCGGTTGCCCATAATTATCTTAATATATTATCCATGAGCCAGCGCCAACGTTTGAGCCGACAATATTGGGAAGGCATTTATACTGCCGATTTCACCCTCGATGGCGTGTATCAGCGCTGTTACCAGCTTAGCCAGACACTCCATACCCATAAATGGAGCTGCCTTGTGACGCACGATACACGCTTCATGGCGGGCCAGTTTGCGCGCTATGCTTATCGTGTGCTTCAAGCGCAAGGCGTGGCTGTAAAGTTCTGCAGCGGGGCCACGCCATTCCCGGCGGTTGAATTGGCGCTTGAGCATCATCGCGCCGACACGGCGCTGGTTGTTTCGGCCCGTAACTTACCGTTTTGGTATAACGGCCTGGTGCTGCTCACGCCCACCATCGAAAGCCCGCAGCTGGTAGCGGTGCCCGGGCTACCCCCCGCCGACCCGGCAATAGGCTTCCCGCTGCCCGCGTTCGAGCCCAATGATCCGGCCCAGATTGATCTACGCGCGCCTTATCTTGAAGCATTACGCAACGCGATCGACGTTGAGCTTATCCGCCGCACAACGCTTACGGTCTTTGTTGACCCAATGAATGGCACGGCTAGCGGCTACATTCCTGCTGCGCTAGGCGAGCACGGGCAAACCAAAGCGATCGAGATCAATCGCGAAATCGACCCACTGTTTGCGCGCCAGCCGCCACAACCCACCGAATCGGGCCTGAACCGGCTGCGTAAACTGGTGAGAGAAAGCGATTCGCATCTGGGGGTGGCGATTTCAGCCGATGGCCGTGCGATTAGCGCCGCCGACAACACCGGCGAGCTGCTAACTCCGTACGATCTCGCCCTGCTAATTGCCGATTATTTGCATCACGAGTATCGGCAGCGCGGCATGGTGGTGGTACCAATAGCTGAGGGTGGCGAAGGTGCCGCCTTACGCAGATGGGAACAATCAAGCGGGCTGCGGGTTGAGTTCGCAGCCGACCCGGCTGCACGTATTAGCGATCTGCTCGCTCACGATCGGAATAGCCTGCTGGTTGGTATTACGACCCATGGCGAGGTTACGCTGGGCCGGTATGGCGTATCGCCCGACGCAGTGCTTGTGGGGTTGCTGCTGATCGAAATCGTTGCGCGCTTCGGCAGCCAATTGCGGCCACTGCTCGATAAAGTGCGCCGCGTATGATGCGTACCTCGTTACCAGTATACATTTCTCGCTCCTAGCAGTAACCTGACTTCAAAAAACACCTCAACGTCCGCCTTACATTCCAGCACACACAGCCATAGGGTTTGAAGTTCATGCAAACAATTGCAAAACGCCTATCTGCACTGCGCCACCTGGGCTGGCCGCTCGTTCTCGCTTCGCTTGGCACTGTGTGTATATCTTTAGGCATTACCTATTTTGTGATTGCGTTATACCACACAGTTACCCTGCCAAGCTTCTTCTACTACATTACCCTTCAGTTTCTTGATCGCTGGCTGCGTGGCTGGCTGCTCTTACTAATTGGGCTGTTCATTCTCGCAGCGGGCATCTGGAAGCTCAGCGGTGTAGCAATTATTCGGCTCGATTCAACCCCCAGCAGCGAAGACGAGTTTGTACTTGGGTTTCGGCGTACCAACCGCGCCCCGCGTATCACTGTGCTCTCAGGTGGGGCCGGGCTGCTTATTCTGGCGAGCCTGGGCCGAAATGCTAGCCGCCTCACCTGCATCACGCCCGTGCAAGACCCGGTGGAATACTATTATCGCGCATCGAGCTTATATCATTTTGAAAATGTTATTTTTGTCCCCCCAATTCCTACACGCCTCGAAGTTGAGGTGCAGCTCGACGATGGCACACACCATAACATTAAGGAAAACATCTCGCATCGCGAAAAGCTAGCCCAGCGCCACGCCGTTGACATCACGCTCGTTAATCTCGATGGGCAAAGCGCCCTGGCCGCCCAGCAGCCTATTTTTCGCCAGGCGCTTGAGGCAATTCAGCAAGCCGATGCAATCGTGCTCGGGCCGGGCAGCCTGTTTGAAAGTATTCTGCCCGATCTCCAAATTCCCGAGGTACGCGAGGCCATCCGGCGCAGCAAAGCGCGCACGATCTATATTTGCAGCCTGATGACCGAGCCGGGCCTCACGACCGGATTTGGCGTGGCCGACCATATTCGCCAGATCACGCGCTATGGCGGCTTCACCCCCGATTATGTGCTGGTAAACGCGCAGCGCATCGACCCGGAAGTACGCCAGATGTACGAGGCGGCGCACCAGTCGCCGGTGTACATGAATCCTGAGGAATATGAAGAAACCATCGTGAGCAAAACCGACCGGGTAACGGCGCGCGATGTGGTGGTCGAAGGCGCGGTCGTCATTGAGGCCGACCTGGCAACCTCGGTAGTGCAGCTCACCGCATCGCTCGACGAACCCGGCGCGGGCCGCACGGTGCGGGTGCTGCGCCACGACCCCGACAAGCTCGCGGCGGCCATTCTGGAAATATTACGACGCGAATAAGCCCTACCTATGATCGATATTCTATGATTGATACAGTTATTCTCTTTGAAGATGAAGGCTACCAGCAATTTCTGCCGCTGGTATACGCGCGCCCACTCTACGAGCTGCGCTGTGGCATATTTACCCTGCGCGAACGCCTGGCAGCCATGCTTATTCGCCAGCCCGCAGGCATTTGCCGCCCGCACCTTGCGCCCGTATACGGCACAGGCCGCTGGCCGCTGGGGCTGCTCGCCGAGCAAACGCCGCTGCTCTTCGTGAATGGGCGCGCGCTGCATGTGCCCTGGCTACTGCCGCTCATGGGCGAGCCGCTGAACACAATCTACGTTACATCGGAGGGCGGGCAGCCCGTGCTGCTCGGGGCGCGGCTTTCGCCAACCCTGACAAGCGCGATCCTGCTCGATCTGCTTGAGCAGCGCGCTAGCTCGGCACTCACCGAGCTACGCCGCTTCGCCCGCGTGGTTGAGGTTGAAGCGCAGTTGCTGCGCTACCCCTGGGATGTAATCATTGCCAATGGCGAGCAGATCATCCGCGATTTGCCCCTGCTCAGGAGCACCACCGGCTGGGTGAGCGCTACCGAGCGCCCAATAGCGCAGTCCGATATCACGGTGCATAACCCGGCCCAGGTCTTTATTCACCCACAGGCGCGGCTCGATGGGCCGCTGGTGCTCGATGCGCGCGATGGCCCGATTGTCATCGATGCCGCCCATATCGAGCCATTTAGCTTCATCCAGGGGCCAACCGCCGTTGGTGCTGGCGCGCTAATTGCCAGCGCACGCCTGCGCGCCGAAACCACCATCGGCCCGGTGTGTCGCATTGGCGGTGAAGTTGAGGCTAGCATCGTGCAGGGCTACAGCAACAAGCATCACGATGGGTTCCTCGGCCATTCGTACCTGGGCGAGTGGGTGAATGTTGGCGCAATGACCACCACCAGTGATTTGAAAAATACCTATGGAACTATTCGTGTGGCGCTCGAAGGGCGTGGGCAAGTCGATAGCGGCGTGCTCAAGCTGGGCTGCTTCCTTTCCGACCATGTGAAGCTGGGCATTGGCCTGCACCTGAACGGCGGCGCGGTGATTGGCACCGGCTCGAACATTTTCGGCGTACACTTCGCGCCCAAAACCATTCCGCCCTTCACCTGGGGCGGCGAGGTGTTTCGCGAATACCGCATCGATGGTATGATCGACGTGACGCGCAAGGTGATGAGCCGCCGCAAGATCGCGCTCGCCACCGAATACGAAACTCTACTGCGCGATGTGTTCGCCATGACGCGCGGCAGCCGCGCCGATATTGCCGATAGTGTGCTTGAGATCGGCCCGCGTACCAGCAATCGGGCGCTGGCCCAGGCCGAAGCCGACGCGCTGCGAGCATTTGAGCCAATTGGCAACTGAGCCAAGCGTGTATAACGCCACCAATCTGTTGAGCAACCGATGAATGTTTCACCCCATGTTGTTGCCATTGGCGGCGGCGGCGGTGCCAGCCAGGTGCTACGCGCCGTACAACCCTTCGCCGAGCGCCTGACCGCCATCATCGCCGTCACCGACACTGGCCGCTCGACCGGGCTGGCGCGCGCAATCGGCGGCATCCCAGCGCCAGGCGATCTACGTGCCACGATTGCCAACTTCGCCACCGACCCACAGATCGCCGCGTTGCTCCAGCACCGTTTTAGCGGCGCAGGCATACCACAGCTCGAAGGCATGGCCTTTGGCAATTTGCTACTTGCGGCGCTCGGCCAGCAGCTGGGCGATTTCGGTGCTGCGGTGCAATACACGGCACGGCTGGCTGGCAGCGCAGCAACTGTGCTGCCGGTATCGGTCGCCAATACCGATATTTGTGCCGAGCTTGCCGATGGGCAGGTTGTGCGCGGCGAAGTGAATGTGCGCGGCCTGGGCCAGCCGCCAATTACACGCCTGTTCCTGCCTGCGCCCGCGCCCGCCCTCCCGGCTACGCTAGATGCCATCCGCACCGCGGATCTTATCGTAGTAGGCCCTGGGAGCCTGTTCACCTCGCTGCTAGCGAACCTGCTCTTCACGGGTATGACCGCAGCACTGGCCGAAACACGCGGTAAGGTGGTGTTCGTGTGTAATACCACTACGCAGCCCGGCCAAACCGATGGTTACACAACGCTTGATCATGTCCGCCGAATGGTCGAAGCGCTTGGTCCTGGCACACTCGATGCAGCACTGATCAATCGCAGCACGCTCGACCCGGCGCGACAGGCGCGCTTCGCCGCCGAGGGGCTATTGTTGCTAACCCCGACCGACGCGGAGCTAGCCGCAATGAGGGCGCTGGGCGTCGCGCCAATTGTGCGCGATTTCAGCGAGCCGCCAGGCGAAACCCGTACCCTGTGGAACAAGCAAGACACCGTGCGCCACGATCCGGTTATACTGGCGGAAGTGCTGCGCAGCCTGCTCAGCGCAGCATGAAACGCGCGCTGTTCAACCCGTAGCGTCTTACCGAACAAGTGAGCCTTCGTACCCTAGAAAAGACCAATCCTGCCGACTACAACCTGCGCTAACGGAGGGAAGCCATGGCCGATCCACGTATTGCCAAGCTCGCGCGCGTTCTGGTGCGCTATTCGCTCGATCTGCAACCCGGGCAGCTCTTCAAGATTAACGCTAATGCGGTTGCAGCGCCGCTCGTGCGCGAACTGTACCGCGAGGCGCTGCAGGCCGGAGCATTCCCAGCATTACAGATTAACCTCAGCGGCATCGAAGAAATCTTCTACAAGCACGCTTCAGAAACCCAGCTCACTACCGCCACCGAGCTTCAGCGCCACGAAATGGACGTGCTGCACGCCCTAATTGTGGTGCTGGGCAACGAAAACACCAAAGCGCTGAGCAATGCCGACCCACAAAAAATTGCGCTGTACCAACAAACCATGCGTCCCATCAACGACCGCTTTTTCGATCGCAGCAGCCGAGGCGAAGCAAACTGGCTTATTACGCAGTTCCCGACCCATGCCGCCGCCCAGGATGCCGATATGTCGCTGGCCGATTATGAGGATTTCGTCTATGGCGCAGGGAAATTACACCTCGACGACCCGGTAGCCGCCTGGAAGGCCGTACACGACGAACAGCAGCGCCTGGCCGACATTCTAGCCACCAAGCGCGTGATCCGGCTACTTGGCCCCGATACCGATTTGACCTATCACACTGGCGGGCGCAGCTGGATCAATGCCGACGGCAAGCGCAACTTCCCCGACGGCGAGGTATTCAGCAGCCCCGATGAAAGCAAAACCGAGGGCCATATTCGCTTTACCTTCCCGGCGGTGTATGCTGGCCGCGAAGTTGCCGATGTGCGGCTCGAATTTCAGGGCGGCACCGTGGTAAAAGCCACCGCCGAACGCGGCGAAGATTTACTACACAAGCTGCTCGATATGGACGAAGGCGCGCGGCGGCTGGGCGAAGCGGCCTTCGGCACCAACTACGAAATTCAGCAGTTTAGCCGCAACATTTTATTCGACGAAAAGATTGGCGGCACCATTCACCTGGCCCTGGGCGAATCGTTCGCCGAAATCGGCGGCCAAAACCATTCTGCGCTGCACTGGGATATGGTGTGCGATATGCGCCAGGGCGGCGCGGCCTACGCCGATGGCGAGCTAATATATAAAGACGGCAAGTTTCTGATTTGAATGTGCGCCGGTGGCACCATGCATGTCGCCGCGCTACGATACAACAATTGGTATGCTGACACACATCCGCAAAACGTGCGAGCTGGATGCCCGCTGCGCCGAAGTTCATGCCGCGCTGGCACGCCCCGAGCTGTGGGAGCGGCTAGTACCCTGTGCCGAGCGACTGGGCAACCACTGGCAGCGCGACGGCGAGCTATACACTATCCACTACAGTGCCCACGGCCCGCGCCATGAATGGCAGGCGCAATCGGTCGCTGGGCACACACGCCTCGTCATAGCCGTAACTCTGCGCGATGCCCACATCAACACCCAGGCCACAATCGAGGTAGCACTACACCAGCCAGCAACCCTGGCCGACCTGCTGGGTCTCCACGCCCAGCGTGCATTCATGGCCGAAATAGTGCGCTACGCCCACGCCGCACTGGCGCAGCTGCTTGCGCCCCCATCCAACACCGATCTTGCGACGCGCTACCCACGCACAGTTGCCGCATTCCGCACAATGGGCGCGCTCGACCAGCTCGACCGCATTACCCAGCTCGACCGTGTATGGGAAGGCATTCGCCAGGGCACCGCGCCATCAGCGAAAGAGGCAGTATATAGCCTGGTACAGGCGGGGCTTCCCCCACCCGAGTACGATCTCATCTATGCTGGCGGCGGGCTGGGCCTGTTACACGCCGTGCTTATGGCGCAGCAGGGCTACCGCGTGCTATTGTTCGATCGTGGCGAGGTAGGCTGTGCACACCGCGAGTGGAACATTTCGCGCACTGAGCTTGCGGCACTGGTAAACACAGGCTTCTGCGATTGGTGTGAGCTACAGCCAATTATTATGACCGAGTACGAAACCGGCGTAGTGCGCTTCTATGCGCCCGGCGGCAACGCAACCGAGCTATGGATGCCAGAAGTTTTGAATGTCGCGCTCGATGCTACCGCGCTGCTGCGCCTGGCGCGCCGCAAGCTCGTGGCGGCAGGTGGCACCATCCTCGATAACCGCACCTTTCGGGGCGTTACGGTGAATACCAGCGGGCCAGTAACCGTGCAGGTACGGCTAGCCCACGCCAACGGCACGCCCGAAACTTACACCGCGCGCCTGCTACTCGATGGCATGGGTAGCGCCTCGCCCCTGGCGCTGCGGCGCTTCGGCGGTGCGCCTTTTGCCGGGGTGTGCCCTACCGTTGGCACCGTGGCCGCTGGCTTTGCACCAGGCACCGCGCCCGACGAACATAACCCGCATATCGGCGATATTCTGCTGAGCGTTGCCGATGCCCAGCGCGGCCAGCAATACATGTGGGAAGGCTTCCCAGGCCGCAACGACGACCTGACGGTCTATCTGTTCTACTACGATACCCTGAGCACTAACCACCAGCAACCAGCGACTGCGGGCACATTGGCAAACACGCGCGCGTTTCCGTCGCTGATGCAGCTGTTTGAAGACTACTTCGCGCTGCTGCCCACCTATAAGCGCCCTGGCCCTGATTTCCGGCACATCAAGCCGGTATATGGCTACATCCCAGCCCGCCATAGTGTACGCCGCCAGGAAGCTCCACTGCTGCGCGGCGTGTTACCAATCGGCGATTCGGCAGCGCAGCAGTCGCCGCTTACCTTCTGTGGCTTCGGCTCGCATGTGCGCAACCTGGCGCGCACCACAAGCTTGCTCCACACCGCGCTTCAGCATAGCCTGCTAACCCCGACACACCTCCACCCAATTAGCGCCTACCAGGTCAATGTCTCGCTCAACTGGGTATTCAGCCGCTTTATGCAGCCCTGGGGCAATCCTGGCGATGTCAATCGGCTGCAAAATATCTTTCTTACAGTGCTGAACGAGCTAGGTATTGATCTGGCGCAGCGCTTCTTCCGCGACCGCATGATCTGGAGCGACTACCACAAAATGATTCTAGGCATGTTCTGGCATCACCCACAGATTGCCACCATTGCCTGGCGCGTGCTTGGGCCAGCCGGTGTGCGCCAATGGATCGCCGATTACCTGGCCTACAGCCGTTCTGCACTCTTTGCCCGGCTCGTTCGGCCGTTTGCGCCAGCACGATGTATAGCGACGCTGAACCGGCTGCAAACGCTGGTGCCTACCCTCACGCTCCGCCTCCGCGCCTACCTCGCCGAATGGCAAACCATGGGCTGGCTATGACGATTTCGTCTCAAACATTGACAGCCCTCTGTAACCTGCGTATACTCAAAATAACGTACCGTACAAATTTACCCAAACTTGGCGCAACCCTGTATCGTTAAGAGAACACGCGCGGTTTATTTTCAGTGTGTGTTGTAGCTGCCCAAAGCCAAGTGCATTGACAACCTGACGGACGCTTGCAGACCTCCGCGCAACTGCCCGGCATCGGCCCCGCTACCTGCGGAACGCCAGGCAGAGTTATAACAAGAACGTCACCTACGGCCGCGTTAGCGCCTCGTTCTTGCCCTGCATGCGCCACCATTTCCTTGACGAGTGTGGCTAGCCACCGCCAATGCTGGCGTGTAGGCCAAGTATTTGTTGGCTTGCCTTGGGGAATGCCAGCAACACACAACTTGTTGCTGAAAATAGTACGGCGATCTTTATAACAAAAGGTTCATTGCGAACGTGGCAATATTCACAGCCTGTTCAATACCACCGGGTATGCTACGAGTGTAGTTCGCTTGGTAGGCGAGCCTCTGGCTATTGCCTGCCACACTGCTTACACCGCTTGTATACCGTTAAATATCGTTAATTGCGCCCGCGTCGGCGTACCTGCGCCGATAGAAAGGAGAGTGTATCGCGCATTACCTCGAAAAACGATCTGGCGGATTCATTGAACTCTGTTCAGCCCGGCTGGGCACTCAATGGTTCCCGAAGGGTACCGTTATACTCGCTTTCATTCCGCCGGAACACCTGGATGTGGAGTGGTAAAGAGCCGATTAGTGCTACCTGCCCTATCCAATTTGTAGTATAAAGTCAAGGGGAGAAACTCAATGAAGAGAAAGCTATTTGCTTTCAGTATGACTGTGGCATTGCTATTGAGCATGCTTTCCGTTGCCAGTGTTGGTGCACACACTATTACTATTGAAAATGCTGGCGGCCTAGCCCCAGCACGCACCGACTGGTTCGGCCCGAAGCCCGTAACCGGGGTTGGTGCCGTACAGCGCAATAATGCGCAGCAGGGCGAATTCGTCTTTGGCGATGCGCTCAAAGTTGGTAGTGTACCCGACGCCCGCCAGATCACCGCGACCAATAGCATTACTCGCGCGGCCAACCTCGATTTCTTCAGCGTCACCGCTGACCCAAACAAGATTTATTTTCTTGCGAAAGTTGACCGCTACCAGGGTATTACCCAAGATCCTTCGATTAACCTGATTATTACGATTGACACAAACCACACCGCGAATACAGGTAGGCTCGATGTACCGGTTGGTACTGGTACGTTTAGCACTACCAACGTGCCCGCCAATGCTGCCTGGGAAAACGCGATTAACCTCCAATTCAAGAAAGGGAGCGCCGGAGGCGTGGTGGGGGCCAACAAAGTATTAATTTACGATGCTGCCAACCCGGCCGGCAAGAGTTGTGGCAGCTGCTCGGGCCAGCTAGCTAGCTCGGCAGTCGCTAAGGGTAGCTTCGTTGAGCTAAGTGTACCCTGGACGGCACTAACCGGCGTTAAGCCAGCTGCCAATACGCTGAGCTTCCTGCGCTTCACTGTCGCTACCACCTACAACAACCTGGCGATTCCACCCGATGGCTACAACTCGCCAATCATCGACGTGTTAAGCAACAAATCGGTGACCACCCTGCAAGAAATTCAGGATGGCGCGCTCGACACCAGCTTCGATGTGTATTTCGACACCAACGTCCCGGTTGGTGGTGCAGCTAGCTACGAGCCGTACTCGCCGCTGCTGATCACCGAATTCCAGGCCAACCCGATTGGTAAGGATACGCCTGGCTCAGCATCAACCGGCGACAGTGAGTGGATCGAAATCTATAACCCGAACAATTTCCTGGTACCGCTGACCGACTTCAAAATTGGTAACGCGGCAACCCGCAGCAGCTCAACCACTTCAAGCCAGGGTATGTATCAGTTCAAGAGTGGTAACCTGGCAAGCAAGGCACTGCTGGTGGTCGCGCGCAACCGAACCGATTTCAAGAAAGCACGGCCTACCTATGCTGGCACGCTGCTTGATTTGACAGCCGACTTTACGAAATACAATTCCTGGGCAGCGGGCAACCTTGATCTCGATAACATTAACAGCCTACAGGTTGAAGATCAGATCGTGCTGCTGGGGAGCAACGACGGTATCGTCGACCTGGTAAACTATGGCAACCCGGTAACACCAACGGCAGGTAATATTCCGATCCGCGTTGCCGATGTGCCCGAGAGTGTCAGCTACGAACGCTGCCCGTCGGGCCTGGATACCAACGGCGGCTTCATCGACGGCGGTGTAAACGACCCGGTCAGTAACACCGACTTTATTACCCGTGGCTCGCTGGTGGAAGAAACCCCCGGCCAGATCTGCGAAGGCCGCCCCGGCCTGGATAATGCGATTGCCAAGCGCGGCCCGGATACGGCCAGCCCTGGTACTGAAGTTGGCTTCGAGCTGACCTATAGCAATATTGGTAGCAGCGATGAATTTGGCGGTGCCAAGGCTACAATTGTAGATACGCTGCCGGCCGATATGACCTTCGTAGCAGCCGCGCTGCCCGATGGCACGCCGCTATCACCGCTCGTAAACGGCCAAGATGTAACATTCACGGTGGATGCGCCGCTCCACGGCGGCATTGCCTCAACCATCATTCTGACGGCGACAGTTTCGCCCACGGCGCGCGAAAACACCGCAATGACGAACAAAGCGGTCATTAGCTCGCCGCACGAGCCGAAGGATGCAACGACCCAGTCGAATAACCAAAGCGAGTGGACAGTGACCACCCTTGGCCCGGCGCTGCTGGATACCTACTTTACTCCAACCCAGTTTGCGGCCCCGCCCGGACGCGACTTCGCCTTCACGCTGAACTACAGCAATGGCGGTCAGAGTGTGGCCGATGGTATCCAGATCACGCTCGATGTACCAGCTGGAGTACGTATTAACAGTGTCAACTCGGGCGGTGCGACACCAACGTTCTCGCTACCAGTGAACGGGCCGACGACCCTGACATGGACGGTCGATCAGCTCGACGCCATCCAGAACGACGCTATTACGGTGAACGGCACCGTGCTGAGCACGACTGCGGCTGGCGCGTCGCTGCCGTTTAGCGCAACGGTAAGCAGCACCACAGCGGGCGTAGCCAGCGCAAATGCCAGCGCTACGCTGAAGGCTGAGTTCATCAAGATCTTCCTGCCGATGGCCCGCAAGTAATCCATCGCTGGAATGAACGGAACACAATGGGCGTGGGGTTTTCCCGCGCCCATTGTGCATCTTGTGCAAGTATTGAGTAGGGCTTTTGCTTATGTACACGCGTTATGCGGTCGCCCGCATTTGAGGAATATTGCCTGCGACAGCATGGTACGAAACTGTTGCTTGTATTCCGCTGGTGGCCTGAAGCGCCACCAGCGGAATACCATGATAAAAATAGGACGTACGCAGTTGGCGAATTGCGCCTTCGGTAGAGCGGTACGCTTCATGTTCATTGTGTATGGTTTTTCCACGCTGCGCGCGGAAAAACCATACACACAAAGGTCGGCAAGTCCCATGCTGCCACAGGCAAAACGCCGCCCATTGAACTGCCGAACAACGCAACTGCGTAACTCCTAAAAAAGTACCGCGCTGCCGCAAGCTATCAACAGCGAGCGAAAGCCCTGTTGAGAAAACGCACAATTGGTGGTATAACCGCCACGTTGTTCCGTTGCGTTAATGTTCAATGCGCGGAAACGTATTTGCCATACCGATAACACGGATGTTATGAATAACGAACAGCGCATCCTTTGCCTTGCCGCCCGCCCACAGCTCAGTGCCCAGGCCGAGCGCGAACTGCTGGCCCGGCTCCATACCCAAATTGATTGGGAGCTGCTGTGGCAACAAGGGCATCTGCACGAAGTATTGCCATTATTAGCAACAACCCTGCGCCGCTTTGGCGATACCATTACCATCCCAGCGAAATGGAATACCCGAGCACAACGACGCCTGTACGCTACACTAATACGCAATACAACCCTGGCCGATACAATGCTGGAGGTACTAAGCGCATTTACGCAGGCAGGTATTGCTGGCATTCCAGTAAAAGGGATCGTGCTGGCCGAAACCTTGTATGGCGGGCTGGGCTTACGCTCACTTGGCGACTTGGATGTGCTGGTACATCCTACCGATCTGCCGGTAGCACGGGCGGCACTTGCCCAACTGGGCTTTGTCCAAGAAGCCGACCCTGGCTTCGATAGTGAGCATCACCCATTCCACGATCCACCCTATTACCGCCCGGCAACGGGTGGCAGTGTTTGCCTTGAGCTACATTGGGGGCTATGGGCTAGCCGCTTCTTTCGTGCTGGCACCGAAACACTCTGGCAGCGCGCTACCACCGCCCAGATTCATGGCGTAGTGCTGCCGATTCTTTCGCCAGAAGATACGTTGCTGCACCTGGCAATCCATCGTTCGCGTTCAGCATTACGGCTGCGATTTGTCTGCGATATTGCCGCGCTGCTCGAAAAACACAGTGCAACGCTCGACTGGAACTATGTGTTGGAGCAGGCCCACACTGCCGGAGCGCGCACCGCATTATCCCTGGCGCTCACCCTCGCCACAGAGCTGCTCGATGCGCCATTGCCAGCAACCATATTGCCCCACTTACAGATTAACCCGCTCAAGCGCCGCCTGCTCGAATATACCTGTGGCGTCAGCGCGCTGTTCCGGCCCACCGCACCAAGCGACCTGAGCCAGCAACCTTCGCTATTATTGCGCCTTCTTGAGCAGGATGGTGCCGGGCACATTGCCTGGAATATCGGAACAACTCTTGTGCGTAAAAGTCGTAAGCAACTTTATAATGCCAGCCGTAAGCGGCAGACACAGGCCATTGTGCCCCCAAATACCCGTCAGGCACCCGAATGAGAAAACTGTCACTTTGATAATTTGTAGTACGTGCTATGCTAATTTTTTAGCATTCATATGCAGAAAACTGCATTACAACGCATGAAAAAACTGTTATTCCGATACTTGCGCACTCTGCTATACTTGAACAACAGCACGACACATGCGCTCGTGTCGCGACCAAACTTGGGTTCGAAGTTTACCAACATCGCAATGCCAGTATCTCAATGTTGGCAGTGCGGGGAGTAGTTATGGAAACCAAACCACCTACACCGAGCCCAGATGTCACGCTGCAACGTATTGGCAACGAAGCAATTCTGCACGATCGGCGCAATGGCCGCGCTCATGTCATTAACGAGTCGGCGGCACGCTTATGGGAGCTTTGCGACGGTCAGGCTTCGCTCGATCAGATCGTTGGTGCATTCGCATCGGCATATGGCATGCCCTCAGCTGAGCTTCACGACGACGTTGTGTATATTCTGACTAAATTTCGCCAGCTGGGCGTTCTCGTATAGCACAAAATACAACCGTATCCAATGGTGGTCGTTAAATCACAACCCGAGCAGCATAATCAGGGCGGGAATTCCGCGCCACACACCGATTTTCGCGGCGCTTACGCGGTGCTGAGCGTGCCTTTCGTTGTGCAGACGAGTAGCCCTACCGCCTTCGCGCGGATCGATGAAACCTATGCGGCCTTTCGGCAACCAGATATTCAATACCCAGCCTTGCGCATCCAGCTGACGCAAGAAGCCAACTCCTGGGTCATATCGGATACTAGCGGCGATTGCCAGCATTGGCCTGATGAACAATCGGCCACAATTGCACTGCTCGATCGCATTGTGCATAGGGTGTTAGCCGGACTCTACGAGCAAGGTATTTACGCCATTCACGCCGGGGCATGTGTGTACCAGGGCAAGGCACTATTGCTGGCGGGGCGTAGTGGGCAGGGCAAAACAACGCTCGTGCTGGGGCTGCTTCAGCGTGGCTTCGGGCTGCTTTCCGATGAGTTTGCAGTCGCCGAACCTGGGACACAACGGCTGCTACCCTATCGCCGGAGTATTCACATCCGGCCAGGAACGCCCGAACTTATTCCACCACTCCAGTTCGTTACCGAAAGGCCGCAGGTACATTTGGGCGGCGGAATTGAATGGACACTCACGCCCACTGATCTGGAAGCAGTGTTTCCCGGGTGCCTGGCAGCAGCAGCGCCGCTACGCGCCGTCTTGCTACTCGATGGTACACCCCAGCCGCAGGCTATACCAACTATTACACCACTGCCGGCTGCTCTGGCAGCGATGACCCTCGTGCGTGGCACCTGGGCGGCATCGCAAGATTTTACCGGCGGGTTGGCGCGCATTGGCAGTCTGCTTCATGGTGTGCGCTGCGCAACCCTGCGCTCGGGCGCGCTAGATGCAACAACCGACTGTATTACCCAATGGTTTGAGGGGCAGCATGATTGATCTGACTCGTCGGTGGCAGCACCAGGCCCGCCGCATGACGTTTGAAGACTACCGCCGCCGCCAGGTTACCACCTGGATCGCGCCGCGCGGCACAAGCATGCGCCCATTGATTGGCAGTGCTACCTGGCTGCAGGTTGAATTCGGTGCCACTTCCGTTGATATTGGCGATATCATCCTCTTCCCACTCGGCGATATGTTGGTAGCGCACCGGGTTGTGGCGCAACGTCAGCGCACTGGTCAAACGATCTTGATTCCTAAGGGCGATGCCGAACCATTCTGCGATCCGCGAATACCGCTCTGTGATGTGATTGGCGTGGTACGTGCGCTACGGCAAGGGCGCAATACCGAGAGTGATAGTTTTGGGTGTACTGGCGCATCAGCACGCCTCATGGCCAGAATTTCGCGCCTGCACGGCCGTGCAGCAAATGCTGCCCGCCGCATGGCTAATGGATTACCGGGCCCACTGCGGCGAATAGCACTAGATGCGATTCCGCCGCTTGCCAGGGTCGCCGCCCGCATTGTGTTCACACCGCTTCTCTGGGCGGATCGGCTCTCTAGACGACAATTCGCTAAGGGAAGGAGGTGAACGCTGTGAAGTACGAGCGCCCTGAGGTTCTGGCAACCTACACCGAAGAGGAACTGGTGGAAGAGGCAGCCGTGTGTGTTGCATACGGTGGCGGTGTTCCCCCAACCTAATAACACGCTACAATATGCAGCTGAGAGTAGGAACTCTCATACCGACGGTGCAGGGGCAGCTACACGGCTGCCCTTTGCAATAACACAGCGAAAGTATTACGAGCCAATGCAGCCTGCAATTGAAACCCGAGCACTCACCAAGCGATTTCGGAAACTGCACCGCTATCGCGACCTGCTCTTCTACCCCTGGCGCAAAGCCGATCACCTGGCAGTCGATCACATTTCTCTGTCGATTATGCCTGGCGAACTGTTTGGCCTGCTGGGGCAAAATGGCGCAGGCAAAACGACCCTCATTCGTATGCTTTGTACTGCGCTATTACCCTCAGAGGGCGAGGCGCGCGTGGGTGGCTACGATGTTGTGCGCGAGGCGCGCCATGTGCGCGAACGGATTGGCCTGGTGAGCGGGGAAGAGCGCTCGTTCTACTGGCGGCTGACCGGTCGGCAAAACCTGGAGTTTTTTGCGGCGCTCTATCATGTCCCAAACGCGCAGGTAGCGCAGCGTGTGAACGACCTTTTATACCGCGTAGGGCTGGCCGAACAGGCCGATCAACCATTTCGCACCTATTCAAGCGGTATGCGCCAGAAATTGGGCATTGCTCGCGGCCTGCTGAATCGCCCGCAGGTGCTGTTCATGGATGAGCCAACTCGCTCGCTCGACCCGATTTCGGCCCAGACGATGCGACGATTTATTGCCGATTACATTATTGGCGAATTAGGCTGCACCGTTATATTAGCAACCCACTCGATGGCCGAAGCAGAAGAGCTGTGCTCGCGGCTCGCGCTGATTCAATCGGGCCGGGTGGTGGCACAGGGCACTATTCCGCAACTACGCCAAAGGCTGCACTACGGCACACGCTGTGTGCTCCACCTGCGACGCATGCCCCCCGAATTGCCCGCCACGCTGCGGCACCTCCCCGATGTGCTGGATCTTACCGCCGCGCGCGAAGAAACCGGGCAGCGCCTCGAACTAACGCTGCGCGAAGAGGGGCCAGCGCTGGCAGCGCTCTTACGCGAGGTTGTCGAAAGCGGTGCCGATATCTATCACTTTGAAACCAGCCAGATCACCCTTGAAGAGATTTACCTGCGCACCTTAAGCCCATCGGCGGCACCACACGCAGAAGAGGCACCAGTATGCTGAGTCAGCTGCGTGTGCCATGGGCATTTCTGGTGCGTGATTATCGCCTGGATGTAAGCTATAAGCTGGGGTTCCTATTCCGGGTAACCAGCGCCATGCTGAATGTCGCAATCTATTACTTTATTGCGCGCGTGTTCAACACCACCGCCGCGCCCTACCTTAACGCCTATGGCGGCAGTTACTTCGCCTTCGTGATCATTGGCGTGGCCTTTAGCGAATATATGTCGATTGGAATTAGCGCGATTGGCGACAGTGTACGCGATGGGCAAACCACCGGCACCCTCGAATTATTGCTACTTAGCCCCACCCAGCTACTCACAACACTGCTTTCTTCTTCACTATGGAGCTACGTGTTTGCGACATTGCGTGTCTTTGTCTATCTGATCGTCGGTATCTTTCTAGGGATTGATTATGGGAATGCAAACATCCCATTTGCGCTGCTGGCACTGATCGTCAGTATCATTAGTTTTAATGCGCTCGGGCTGTTTGCCGCCAGTGTGATTATTCTCATGAAGCGCGGCGATCCGTTAGGATGGGCGCTGCGGGTAAGCTCAATGATGTTGAGCGGGGTGTATTACCCTATCAATGTTTTGCCTGGCTGGTTGCGCTTTGTGGGCCAGGCGCTACCGCTCACGCATTCGCTTGAGCTGCTGCGCCGCTCGTTGTTGCTGGGAGAGGGGTTTGCACAGCTTGGTGGGGAGTTATTGCTATTAGCCGGGCTGACGGCGATATTACTACCGATTGGGCTACTGGCATGCCATATTGCAATTAACATTGCACGGGTTGATGGAAGTTTGTCGCACTATTAGGCTTTGCGCACTTCCGAACAATGGTCGGTCAAGAAAGTTGTTTGTGTTTTCAAAATCAAAGGGGGTTTTCAATGCGACGGTTTCTGCTTGTATTCGTTCTCTTGTTGACCGCTTGCGGCGCAGCTGATACGGCAACTGCGCCAACAACTGCCCCGGTTGCTACCCAGGCCGTAGCTTCAAATGATCCTTGCGCGCCCGATGCGCTGCGCGCCTACCAGCTGAAGTACACCGATGTGATTGACCGGTGGGGCACTGCCGTGATTGTGGCCGGGCAAGCCAAGCCCGCCGATCTCCAGGGGCCGATTGATACCTTGCAAAAGGTTGAGACCGACCTTGCGGCAATTCAGCCGCCACAATGCGCGCTGCAAGCCCATAACGATAGCATCGAAGCAATGAAAATGTCGATCAGCGGGTACCTTAACTTGAAAGATCAGAAAGACGTTGGTACCACGCTGCGCGAGGCGATTGATAAGCTTTCGGCAGCGCGCACTACAATCAATGCACTGCCCGGCCAGCCCGCACCAACGCCCACCGCGCTCCCGACGTTTACGCCACAGGCGACATGGACACCAATGCCAACCGCCGAGCCGACCGCCACGGCCGTGCCGACTGCAACACCGCTACCGCGCAATGGTGTTGTGGGTTCGAGCCGCACCCAGGTATTTGAAACCTCAACCAGCGACAACCCGGTGAAGACACTGCTGAAAAACACCCCGGTGCTGGTATTTGAAGTTGAGCATGGCCGGTTGCACATCCGCGCCAATGGCGTTGACGGCTGGGTATCGCAATCGTCGATCATCGTCAAGTAGTAGCGCACAAAGCTAACAACATCGCCCGGGGNNGGGGCACGTGCCTCCGGGCGATGTTGCATGATGCGTTGCTTTTTCTGGTGCTGTGCCTGTGCAGTTGAGAACCAAGCTAGCACATAAAAGCCCTACAGGGCAGGCTCGGCGGCACCGCGCCGGATTGGGCGCTGAAGCTCGCGTAATAAGGTCGATGCCTGTTCGTAGCTTAGGCCCTGCGCCAGCACACCAAAGCGGCGGCGCGCCTCGGCATCGAGATCTAGCCCGTGCTGTTGGGCTAGGCGCTCCATCGCGTGCAGCTGTTTCTCATTCACCGGCGTGCTATCGGCGGCGCGCGGCGCTTCAGGCGCACGGGCGGGCGTTTCGGGGCGCGGTGTCGTTGGGTTACTCGGGCGGGTATTCACCGTATAGCTGGTGCTACGCTCATCCGCAAGCTTCTTCAAGCCATCGATGAACACGCTCGCCTGACCCTTGGTCATTGTCACCAGATCAACTGACTGTTCCTCGGCGTAGGTTGCCATCTGCTCGCCGTTCCAGCTCATTTGCTCTTGCAGGGTAGCGATGTAGTTGCGCTGCTTGTCGCTTGCTGGTGCATCGGGGTCGCGCACCGTGATGGGCGCGGGCGTGGCCGCAGTCGAGCGAATGTCGGCGATCTGCGCGTCAGCAGCCTCACGCTGGGCACGGTAGATGCGCCAGCCAAGGTCTATCGCCTGTTGCACTTCTTCATCAGAAGCATCAATCGGCAGAGCAATCGTCTCTTCGAGGGTAATGAAATCTTCGCCAATGCGGATAGCGGCGCGATAGGTGCGCGCAACGGTGCGATCGTCGCTCTTGCGTGGGGATGCCATAATACTAACCTCCTGCCCGGCGGCATGGGCTGATCTGGCTCGACCGGGCAATACTCGTGCTTAGTGTACAACTCTTCCCAATGGTTCGGTCGCTCCAGCCCTGCAGCGACGCAGAAGCAAGGATGCTACGAGGCTTATTATAGCACAGATGTTTGGTTTTCGCAAGCTATTCTTCGCCGCGCGCCCGCCGTCGGGCACGTTCCTGGGCCTCGCGCAGCCGCTCGATATCAGCGTTCTGGGCGGCGGGCTTGGGGGCGCGCGATTTGGGCTGGGGTGATGCGGGCGCGGAAGGAGCAGGCTCAGGGGTGCGCGTGCGTATAGCCCCGGCGGCGGGCGCGCGTACCAGCCAGCCAAGGCCCACCCGGCGCAACAGTGCCGCCGATTGAGCCGGTGCCAGCAGCACGCGGCGTAAGGCAATATCGAAGGGTAGCAACAGTAACGCGAGCCAGAGCAGCGGCAGCCCGACTTCGCGCACGGCACCCTGGCTCCTGGCATTCGCATCGAAGGCTTGCCCCGGGCGAATAGCCTGTCGCCCGCCAGTTGCACCGGCCAACGCTTGCAGCAGCGCCGGGTTCGCGCCCTGGCTGCGGTATTCGGCGCTTTGCGGCACCAGCGCCCCGGCGGTGATTGCGCCAACCGGCTGGCCCTGGGCGTCGCGCGCAATCAGCTGCACCAGGTAGGCACCCGGGCGCACGCCACCAACCGCCGCGCGGTACTGGCCCGGCCCAATTTCGCGCAGTGTGACTGCGGTGCTGATTGTGTCGGTGGCGAGTAGCCGCCCGCCGATTGCCAGGCCGGGCTGCGGCTGGCCCTGGGCGTCTTGCGCGCGCAGGCTGAGCACCAGGTCGGCACCCGACACGTTAGTTTGCAGGCTCAGGTTTTGTTCCTGCTGGTTGGGCAGGAGCCAGCCCATGAGCTGCGCGCCAAAGCGCGGGAACTGCTGCCAGCCAACCCAGCCCGACGCCCACTGCCCTTTGAGGTCGCTCGTCCAGGCGAGCGCGCGCCCGAGGCCGTATTGCCATGACGCCAGCAGTGGGTCGCCGCGCGGCGTTGCCAGCAGCACCTGGGCGCTGGGCCGTGGGGAAGTAATCACATAGCCTTTCAGCGGCGGGGCTTGATCAATGCTGCGGAGGATCGGGTGCGGTGCGGCGTTGGAGGGGGTAAAGGTTGCTTCTACAATATATGATTGCAGCACCGCCTGCGCTTCATCGACCAGTAAGGTGGGCAGATTCGCGGCCTGATTAGTGAGGAAGGTGCGCCCGCCACCAGTGCGCGCAATATCGCGCAAAAACGGCACATCTCCGCCATCGCCAACCGCGATTGACGTGAGCGTGACCTTTTCGTTACGCAGCTGCTGCACCAGCTCGCGCGCGCCTTCCTGCTGCACCGAATCGGCACCATCGGTGATGGTGATAATATGCCGCACCGGGCGGTCGCTCTGGCGAATGTATTGCGCGGCCTTGGTCAGGCCATCGAACATATTGATGCCGCCGCCGCCAGGCTGGGCGCGGCTCAGTGCGTCAATTGCCTCGTCGCGGCGGCTGCCAGGCAGTGGCCCAATCACTTGCTGCGCCGTGCTGTCGAACATTATCACCGTCAGCTCGTCGGTGTCGCGCATGAGGGCAGCGATGCGCTGCGCACCCTCGGCGGCAAGCGAGATTTTGGTGCGGCCATTTTCTTCCGCGCCCATACTGCCCGATACGTCGATGAGCACGACTAGCCCCACCGGCGGTAGCTGCACCTGGGTCGAAATATCCATTGTCACTGGCAGCGCCGCCTCAACCGGCGTGCCGCGCCAGCCGCCCGCGCCAAACGATTGGTCGCCGCCAACCATCAGCAGCCCGCGCCCCAGATCGTGGACGTAGGCCGAAATTGCGGCTTGCGTGCGGTCGGGCAGGGCGCGGCGCGGCACATTTACCAGCGCCACCGCGTCGTAGGCTACCAGGTCGGCCAGACCAGCGGGTGCCTGGGCGGGGGCTGCCACCATTACGTCGAGCTGGGCAGCGCGCAGCGCCGCCGCCAAGGCGCTGGCTTCGCCGGGCTGGCCTTCTAGCAGCAGCACGCGCGGCGGCCCGATGATATAGCTATAGGCTTCGGCAACATTATTTTCGGGCCGGGCGTCGCCAGGAACGTCGAGGCGCACCACGTAGCGGTTGAAGGCTGGCTGCCCGGCGGGCAGCATCAGCGTGAAGGTCTGTTCGCCGCCATTGAGCTGCACCGGCTGGCGCACGAGCGTAACACCGCCGGGGCCGGTCACGGTGAGCTGCCCATTGGTGGCGGTGTTGCTATCGAGCCGAATCTGCATGCGTAGCTGCTGGCCGACCCGCGCCGAAGCCGGGAGCTCGATGCCGCTCACCTGCGCGTCGGGGCCGTCGGCCACACCGCTCAGCGCCACAACATCAATCGGCACGCCGCGTGAAGCCGCCAGCCGCGCGGCGGCCTCAGCATCGCCCGCGTTTGCCCCGCCATCGGAAAGTAGCACCAGCCGCGCATGGCCCTCGTTCGGCAGCAGCGCCAACCCCAGGCGTAGCGCATCTTCGAGGTTGGTTGCCGACCCGCCCGGCTGCGCTGCGACCTGGCGCAGCGCG